>NZ_VKJP01000015.1 GCF_007280575.1 Streptomyces benahoarensis | reverse complement strand
GGGCGGTTGGTGGCGTCGATGGACGACGTCGAGTTCTATGGGCCCGTCTTGTACGAACTCGGGCTGATGGAGGCTGTGGAGCGGGGCATCCTCGCGTCGTTCGAGGTGGATGTGCTGGAGATCCGCGTGCGGAGCCACTCGCGCACGCGTGGGCCGTACTCGCCGAGTCCGTGAGCGCGGCGCCGTCCCAGGCGTAGGCGCGGCAGTCGCCGATCCAGTGGATCGTGGTGGGCTGGCCCGGCTCCATACGGGCGTAGACGGCGGAGGCGTGCGGCGGGACGTCGTAGGCGTGGGCCATCTGTCCGGCGGTGGTCAGTGCGGCCAGCCCGCCCATGGACATGCCGATGTGGGTGATCACCAGCGGCGTCACCTGGGCGTAGCGGACGACTGCCGCATGGTGACCTGCACCGTCGACGACGGCGGCGCACACCCGGCGCCCGCGCCGTACAAGGGAACGGCCGAAATCGTTTCCATCGCCTGCCGCGCTTCCCCGCTCAAGCGCATGGCGGGCCGTCTCTACGGTGGCATCCCGTTGAAAGCACTCGACATGCACACCCTGTACACCGTGCGCGCGCCCAACGGCGCCCTGTGCCCGGGTCGGCTCCTGGCCCTGCGCTTGCGCTAGGGGTGCATGCCCGGGGACGGGTCGGACCCGGGTTCGGGGCCGCGTGGCTGCTGGTGAGCTTCTCGCGTCCGTGCCTCACTGGCCGGAGGGGCGGGGTGGGTACTAGCGGATCGGTCGGCGCCCCGTCCGATCCTCCTCTGCTCCAGACGCGCCCGTACCTCCTGTGCTGTGACAGTGTTGAGCCCGCGGGAGAGTTGGCCTTCGAGTTCGGCTATGCGGGCGTGAGCCTCAGCGAGCTCCTTGCGCAGTTCCTCGGCCTCGCCAGGAAGCGTGTCCCCGGAGGCAGCGGCGTCGTGAGCGGGATGAGGAGCTGACGCAGAGAGGGCAGTGCGTGCCTGAGCCTGGGGTGCGGGCCCGGGCAGGTCGCACAGTTCCAGCAACTGGCTCTCACATCGATCGAGGGCCTTCCTGTGCTCTCCAGGTTTCTCGTGCAGGCGCGGGCCGTCCAGGCGAAACAGGAGCTTCCCCAGCTGGTATTCAATGCGCTTGTCCCGAGGCCAGTCGAGCATGCTCAGCTGTGCCCCGAACAGCGAGGTGTAGTTCTCCTCTACGGTCCTAGCGATCTCTGCAGGGGACGCGCCCGACCCCAAATACTTCAAGCGAGGGCGCGGCATGTCGTCGACGTGCATGCCCTGGGTGATGCCAGAATCGTTCAATCGGCGGGTCAGGGCCTGGTGCCGAGGCTTGTCAGCCGGATCGAGGGTGCACAACGCGGCGGCTGTGTCCCTGGCCAGCTGGACTCGGTCGGGGGGCAGATTCCTTCACTGGCGTCCTCCATGAACTGCTTGCCGTGATGGACAAGCTTCTCACCTTCCCAGCTCTGCCCCGCCGTGAAGGCGAGTGCCAACTGGTGCGCGCCAGCCGTGCGCTGGGCATCTTGCCCAGCGCACGGTGCGCTGTTCTCCTTCGACTGCGGCCCTGGCTCCTATGGGCGGTGATCGCCCCTGCTGGCCACCCTGGAACCGGGTCGATGTTGTTCTTCATCGCGAAGTCCATGCCTCCAAGGCCCGTACGAGCGCGGTCATTGTGGCGAGGGATTCCTCCACCCCAGCCACCGTCGCCAGATCATTCAGGTCGTCTTCGGCATGCAGCCGCGCCAGTTCTTTCAGCTGGTCGGCGGCAACGCGCGCATCAGCCACCGAGCGACCGATGCCTGCGTAGGGGCGCCCCTCGACGCGGCACGCGACCCCCTCGGTCTTCAACTCGATGTCCACCAAGAGCTCGGCACGCCGGGGCCGCTGCCCTACAGGCCGGGTGCCGGGCCAGGGTGAGGGTTGGGCCCTTGGTCGTGCTGTTCGCGTGGCTGCTGCGCCGGCCGCCTGGGAGGGTTGTGTATCTCGCGGCTGGGCGTATCGGGGGGCTTGCCGGTGTTCCGAAGCAGACTCCGCGTCCGCCAGTCGTTTCTGCGACTGCCGTGCGATCTCGGCGAGCTGTTCCGCCCACTCCTCGAACCCACCTTGCTCGTTGGCTCCCTTGGGGTTGAGGAGCGCCCCGAGGTCGGCGGGGAGAGCGAAGGGCTGCCCTGGGGGCGGGAGTGCCGACGCTCGGCCGAGCAGCCGCTGCTGTGCGGCGAGCCGGCCGGGCGTCAGCGTAGTGCGGTTCGGCCTAGCTCCGCCCGCAGGTCGGCGAGGAGAAGCCAGCGCTCATCCGTGAAAGGGCCGCCGCCGGACGCCCTGGGCCGAGGTCAACGATCCCGACCGCCAGCTCCTGGCCCGCGCGGCCGACCTGCTGAGCCAGGCCCTGCGCCGCCGCCGGAACTCGCTCGTCGACCCCGTCACCGGAGCTCGGCGGGTCAGCGTCAAGGTGCTGCGCAATCTCATCGTCCGCATGCCCGGCCGGATCCCTGCCCAGGGCATCGATCTGCGCGCCCTGTACAGCCTGCGCATGCCCAACGGCGACTACGCCCCCGGACGGATCCTCGAAACCCACCGTCTCTGGGAACGCCGTTGGAACGACGGCATTCCCTACGTTTCCACCGAGACCGAGCCCTCCCGCACCGAATACCGCGTCGTCGGCTTCCTCGCCGTCGCCGACCGCACCGTTGGTGCAGGTCGCCCCGGCCACCTCGAAGCCCTGCTCGAAGTCCCCCGGCTCGTCCTCGTCGACGACCCCGGCGAAGCACGCCAGGCCCTGATCACCTTCCACGACGAAATGTCCCGCATCGGTCCCGAAAGGCGGCTCGGCGACCTCACCATCCAGCCCCGCACCTTCATGCGGGACATCACTGTCGTCGACCCCCACCGCATCCGCTCCCTCGCCGTCTGACGAGCAGAGAGGAGGAACTGTTCTCTGTGCCCGCACTGTTTGAGGGGTGGTCGGCGACTGCACCCCTTCGACGACCCCGGGCTCGTGCTCTACACCGGGATCAGCCGCGTGCCCGAGTGACAGTGGGATGGGCCCTGTTCGGCGTCGCGCGAAACGTCCGCCCTGATGCGTAGGAAGACGCAGGGTATGCACCGAGCCGCGCAGTGCCGAGGCGAACTGCAAGGGGGCCGTGGCAGCCGCCACCAGGGCGTAGCCACTGGCCTTCCAGTCCCTGGCCGCGGTAGGGATCGCGCACGCGCGCAGGCCGACGGCATCGTGACGCTGTTGGAGTCCGGGCGCACACCACTTCTCGGGGGCCCGGAGGGTGTGCCAACTCCCGGCGAGGGCCAGCCGGACGCTCCGGTGAGCCGCCCTCCGGCAACGCCTCAGCGCGTATCCGTCGAATGCAACACCCGTTCAGGTAGCGAGAATTGCTCCCACTGCCTCCCGCCGAGGCTCTACGGTGAGCGGAGGGCGAGCGAAGGAGAATGGCGTATGCGTCATCGTCATGCAGGGACAGTGCGAGGGGATGACCGGCAGTCGGGCGACGGGCAGATCGGCGGCCCCTACTCCTCCCCGGGGATCCGGGCAACCCGGTGCCCGAGCCGGAAGACGAGGACTAGCGGTGACGGCGACGGCCGAGGACCTGCGCCGGGCCTGTGCCGAGGAGATGGCCCGCTACGGCGAGTTCGACGGCTGCCCCTGGCTACGCGATGCGTTCAGCGCGCTCCCGAGGGAGCACTTCGTCCCTGACCGGGTGTGGTGGCACCGGCCGAGGCCGGACGGCCTGCACACCCTCATCGACCGCGCCTCCGCCCCTCACGCGTGGCTGACTCGCGTCTACGCTCCGGGCGATCCGCTGATCACCCAGATCGACGATGGGGCCGTCGCGCCCACCGACGACGCCCGGGGAGCGCTGACCTCCAGCATCTCGTCGTCAGCGGTGATCGTCGAGCTGCTGCGGAATCTCGCACCGCGGCCGGGCGAGAAGACCCTGGAAGTCGGAACGGGCACCGGCTACACCACGGCGCTGCTGGCCGCCCGCGTCGGGGGGGAGAACGTGACAACGATCGAGATCGACGGTCAGCTTGCCGCCGGGGCCGCCGTGAGGCTCGCCGAGCTGGGCCTGCGCCCGCACGTCGTCACCGGCGACGGAGAGCTCGGCCACCTCGCCGACTGCCCGTACGATCGCATCGTCGCCACCGCCTCCGTGCGCCGTATTCCCCAGGCATGGCTGGACCAGCTCGCGCCCCGAGGCGTCCTGGTCGTCCCCCTGGACAGCCCGCTCGGCTGGGACCTGCTGCTGCGACTGGAGAGCACCGGCCCCGGGACGGCGCAAGGATGTTTCGTCGGGCGGGTGGAGTTCATGCGCACCCGCGGCCAACGCATGCCTCTCGGCTACGACGTTCTGGGCTGGCCGGCCGTCGCGGACGCCGCCCACTGGCGGGACCTGCGCGTGGACGTCGGCCCCGAAGGGCAGCGGATCTCCCTCCCGTCCGTACCTTCCGTAGCGGGTGCTCCGGGATGACGCCGACCGCCGCCCCAGACGACCGCCCGGAGACGGTGCGGCGCGGGCGGCGGCCCGCCCGTACACGGCCGCGGCCCCCGGCGTCGAGGGCCGTGGCCGTGCGACGAACGGCTGCAGGTCGTCGCGCCCGTACGGTTGTCAGGGTGTCGGCGGGGCGAGCGCGTCCAGTTCGGGGGACACAACCGGGCCGCGCCGCTCGTGCTCGCAGATATGGTCCGCGGCGCCCAGTCTCAGTCGAACGGCGTCACTGAGCCGGCTGGCCGGGGAAGGAGTGAGGTCAGCTGGTGGCACCAGGCGCGTAGCGCGCGCTCGGCGTCCTCCGGCGTCACGCAGGCCGCGCCGCGGTGGGTGTTGGTGTCGATGCCCGTGACGACCCCGTCCAGGAGCCGGAGCACCTCTGGGGCGTCGCCGAGCACGGTGACCGCGTCGGTGACTAGGACGCCGTGGTGGGCCTCTTGCTGGTGACGGGCAGCCCGGTGCTCGGCGAGGTCGTCATGCTGATCGCCCCGGGTCGTCCCCGTCTCGCCGCACCCTCCCGGTCGCATGTCCACCGGGACCACGCACCCCGGGTGCTGACGGTGTATCCCCTGCTGCCGCCTACGGGCTAAGCGTGGGGGATGTGCGGTGGGCGGTGGCCGTCTCGCGGTTACCGGGGCGGCCTGGGCAAGGAGGAGGCGGACGTGGACAGGCGGCGTTTCGTCGCAGCAGCAACGGCCGCGGCAGTGGGGCTGTCCGCGCTGCCGGACATCGCGCAGGCCCGGGAAGGCGTCGACGGCGGCCTGCAGAGTGCGGGCGCTGACGGTCTGGCTGTGCGGGCGGCGACGAGGGGAAGTACGGCGGCGAGTACAGCGCGCACGCTGTCTCCTGAGCCCATAGGCATCAGGCATCGCACGTCGGCATCGACGGGGCGCAAGAGACAAGAGACACCGGCCGGTCGGCACTTACCGCGGGGGCATCTTCCCGGTGAGCTGCTGCCATCGGCGGCGTTCCTCGTCCAGCTCGGCAAGGGCTGTCTTCCGGCGGGGGTTGTTCTTCTGCCAGGCACAGACGTTCTGAAGGTTCTTGAGCGCTTCGTCTCGGGAAGCGGTGTTCCTCTGTGCCGTTTCGAGTTCCTTCCGGGCATGTGGCAGGCGTGCTTCCCGGTGTGTCCGGAAATCATGCTCGTCTGCTGCCGCATTCAGGATGTCGAGTGTGAAGTCGCTCAGCTGCTCCGCAGTGAAGAACGGGGTCTCCTCGCCGTCCGCCTCGCGGCGGCTGGGGTACCTTGCCCGATGGGTCCGGCCGCTGGGCTCCGTCAGGTCGATCATGTATGTGGGGTCGGACCTGAACTCGGCCTTCAGCCCGGCGAGCTGGATGACAGCCGGGGTCTGGCCGGCCATCTTCACTGCATGCTCGTATACGGTGATGTCGCCGATCGGACCTTTCACGCACCTTCCGGTGCCTGGGCGGAGCAGCCCCGCGATCTCGTTCTCCAGCTCCCGGACGTCCTGCTGGTACTTTGCCTCTTCCGCGTTGGCCCTCTCCCTGGCAGACCTCTCGGCCTGGGCGGCCTCTTTGTCCACGGCGCGCAGGTTCCGACGGAACTTTGTGAGCTGTGCCCGCCTGTCCGCATACTCGGGGCTGAACGGGAAGACCCACTTGCCGGGAAACCTGTTCCAGTACCAGGCCGTCCCGGCGATGGCCGCCAGCACAGCAAGCAGCAGCGCGTGCATCCTTTACTCCCTCGTCGGCCATCGCATGGCGCTCATGTCTACCGTGCCGGGCTGGAGGGACGAGGTTGATCCGGCCACGGCGCATCGCGTTATTGCCGACGGCGTCCGCGTGCTGCATGCCCCAGCCGGCTCCTGCCGTGTCGGATCGCTCTCGTAGGCCGCGATGCCGCCCGCCCGCCGAGCGCCGGGTTCGCCGTCTTGCCTCGGCCGACGACCGGCATAATCGGCACCCTCGCAGCGTAGGGACAGGAGCCCGGTTTGATCAGCGTTCCCGACAGCCCCGGCCCGTCCATGGATGCCATCGCGACCTCCTACGGCGACATCACGTTCCGGTCCCGGCTCGAAGCTGACTGGGCAGCGACCCTCGACAGCAATCGCATCCGGTGGGAATACGAACCGGAAACGGTCACTCTTGCCTCTGGCGCCCTCTACGTCCCTGACTTCTGGCTGCCCGAACTGGGCACGTGGATCGAGGTCAAGGGCCCTGGGGTACCGCGCGTCGAGAAGACGAAGGAGCTGGCCCGCATTCGCGCATGCCGGTGCGAGACCTCCTGCGCCTGCCGATGGCCTGGCGGTGAGTTCGTGGTCCTGGGCAGGCCGTCCCTGGCCTCCGATCGGACCGAGACTGGTCATCGCCCCCGCTGTGGATACGCGAACTGGGAGACCCCCTTCGGGCCCTCCACGTACTTCGTGACATGTTCCTCGTGCACACGAGCTCAGTGGACCATCCTGAAGCGTCCGTGGCGCTGCCGTGCATGCCGTGCATCGTTAAAAAGCGAGCAGGTGCACCGCCCTGTCGACCGGTTCGTCAGGTTCATAGAGACCACCACCGGGACCGGCTCTCTCTTCGCCATGCCCGACCTGGGCGAGCCCTTCACTGACGAAGAGCTCGGCCTTACAGAAGACGCTGAGAACGAGCTGCCGTAATCAGCGTGCTCCCGCGAAGGGGCGGCGCTGAGCCAGCCATGGCGAAGGTGGTCAGACCCCGGCTTCGCCTGCGGGCCCGGCGGCGGCCGAGGCGCGGCTGCGATGATGGGCAGGTGGATTACGTCGATGCGCTGGTGAAACTGAGCCGGGTGACAGCAGAGCAGTGGGGCCTGGTCACCACCGAGCAGGCTGAACAGGCCGGTGTGGGCGCGGCCTGTTTCGGCGGTCTCGTCCAGTCGGGCGTGCTGGTGGAGGCTGGAGCGTACGTGTTCCAGCTCGCCGGAGCACCTCTGCCTCCGCACCTGGACATCAAGGTGGCCTGGCTCCGGCTGGAACCGGGCAAGCCCGCCTGGCGGCGAAAGGCAGGCAACTCCGGTGTTATCTCTCACAGTTCGGCATGTCTCCTGCACGGGCTGGGAGATCTACCCGTCGGGACGGTGGAGATGTCCGCCGGAGCCCGCGGCACGGTGGAGGCAGGGGTGCGCGTGCACAATGAGCCCAGGCCAGACCCTGCACAGATCACTGTCGTTGACGGCCTGCCGGTCACCACAGTCGGACGGACCATCACAGACCTGCTGCACACCGGCTTGGACGGCGGCCATGTCGGGGGCGTGGTGGCCGACGCTGCACGTCTCGGTCTTGTTGATCTGCGGTCTCTGGCGCAGCAGGTTGCCGTCTTCGCCTCGGCGTACGGACTGCCCGCGTCTGCGTCAGGCCATGACCTGATTAGCCGTCTGCTTGCCGACGCCGGCGAGCAGACGGCTGCGTCGGCGGTTGCTTAAGGTCCGGGCAGGGGTCTCCTACTCGCAGCGCCGTGCTCGCACGAGTTTTCATCCGACACACTCGCTCCTCGTGTGCGGCCATAGGCTGAGAGCCTGTGTCCGCACGTTACAGGAGCACGATGGCCCGAGATACCTACGCGACCCCAGCGGCGTTCTACGGCGCGCTCAAGCACAAGGCGCAGCTCATGGCCCGCAGTGAGGGTGTGCCTGTGGCGGACGTGCTCAGTTCCTTTTTCTTCAGTCGTTTGGTCGCCCGGGTGTTCCATGCTCAGCCTGACGCCTGGATCGTCAAGGGTGGTCACGCGCTGCTCATGCGGTACGCCGCAGCGGCCCGGTTGAGCCGGGACATCGACATCCAGCGCAGCGCCGGAGGCGAGATAGGTGAGGCGGTCGCCGACTTTCTCAAGGCTGCCGCGCACGATCTGGACGATTACATGAGCTTCACTCCCACGCGGACGTCGATGCACGAGAACGGGGCTGCCGGCGCGAAGCAGATCTTCCGGGTGCACGTGGGCACGCACGAAGTCGGCGTGGTGAAGGTGGACGTGGTCACCGGGCATGCCCCCAGTGCAGCCCCCGACGTGCGTCGCATCGCGCCTCTGATCGACCTGGCCTGGCCCGCCGACTGGCCCAAGGCAAGGCTCTACCCGATCGTCAACCACCTGGCAGACAAGGTCTGTGCCATGTACGAACGGCACCAGGGCTCCCCCTCCAGCCGCTACCGCGACCTGGCGGACATCCTCCTCATAAGCCAGCGCGAGAACGTCGACGGCCGCTACGCACAGCTGGCCCTGCGCACCGAGGCCCGCCTTCGGCGGCTCACTCGCGCCCCTGGGGTGGATCTCGTTCTCCCCTCAGCATTCCAGCCTCCAGGGCCTGCCTGGCCTGACCGCTACCCGGCGGCAGCCCGTCAGGTGCCCGGGCTGCAGGGCTGCATCACCTGGAAGGAGGCGGCGATGGCGGCCGAGGCCTCCTCACTCCGCTGTTGGCCCCAGGCCCGCCCGGCGACTGGAATGCCGCAGAGGCCGTCTGGCAAGCACGGCCCGAGCAGAATGGCCCCCGGCTGCCCGGTCGTTACGCAGAGCAGGCCCATACGATCGTTGAGGGAGCGCGTGAACGGGCCGCGGACGTGCCTGCTCCCCCGCGGCGCCCCGGACCGACGGCTCAGCCCGTGCGCCCCGACGTCCCGCCCCCTGCCGCCAGGCCCGGTACGACACCCGGCCGGTAGGACGGCTCCGGGCCCGGTCTCGCAAGATCGCCAAATGTGCGTCGTCCCCCGGTCGGACCAGTGGCCATGACGGATCGCCGCGAGTCGGCGTTGGCATCGGCATGACGAGAAACAGGATCATGTGCCTTCGTCGGCCTGCTGCGGGCAGGGCCGTTTCAGCGGCCTCCGGTCGAGCAGCCGCCGCGCTCGTGCTGCTGTTCAACGAGCTCCGCATCCCATCCCGGCCCGTTGCACCGCAGGTGCCGACGCCAGCAAGGAGCAGCTGATGCCGCGCGGAAGTTACGGGACCCCGATGACGGTCTTCCGGCTCCCCCGGCAGCCGTCCGATCCCCGCCGCCAGGGCCGCTGCCCGAAGTGCCAGGCGATGCAGGGCGAGCGGTGCTTCGACCGGCCGAAGAACGGCGTCCACGGGGAACGGCTCCATGCCCATGGCATCGACCCCAAGAGCCTGCCGCCGCTCCGCACGGCCAGCAGGAGACGTCGCCGGCCCAAAGGCGCCAAGGGCAATCCTCCGTCGTCGTAGTTCGCCCAGCGCCGCACACCGCACTCACAGGGCTGCATGGCCGGGTTCCTGGTCGCCGTAAGAGGTACACGCCCTCTGGAGGGTCCTGGGGAGCGGCCAAAGCCGTCGCTGTCCCACCGTCGCGAGGCGACTGCGCCCTCCTGGGGTCTTCGCGAGGCGGGCCGATGCAGTGCGCTGTGACCAACAGCTGCGCTAGGTCGTCCGCTGCTGGTGGGACTGTGGGGCACGGAGGGATTCGTGTTGAGCGGGCTGCTGTGGTGCTGGGGCCTCGGGCGTGTAGGAGGCGCGCCGCCGTGAGTCGGCCGCAATGGCCTGTGCTGAAGACGACCTGCTCGGTGCCGCGGGTGATCGTCACCGACAAGCTCCGCTCCTACGGCGTGGCCCACCGCGAGGTGATGCCCTCGGTCGAGCACCATTCCCACAAGGGCCTCAACAACCGGGCCGAGAACAGTCATCAGCCAACCCGGCAGCGCGAACGCGCCATGAAAGGCTTCCGCAGCGTCGGCGGAGCCCAGCGGTTCCTGGCCGCGTTCAGCGGCATCTCACCCCACTTCCGGCCCCGCCGCCACCTGATGACCGCCGCCCACTACCGCGCCGAGATGACCACCCGCTTCGCCATCTGGGAGCAGATCACCTACGTCGCCGGCCTGCCTGCCTGCCGCGGCCTGAGCACGGAGCCGGAACCCGTCCCCTCCACACCCGACACACCATCAGGCACTCACTCCCTCAACAACGTGACAGCGCCCGTGGCCCGACTGTCCCCGCTCAAGCACAAGAACCTGAACTGCCTGGGCCGCTACAGCTTCACCGCGCTGGACGACGATGACGACGGCGTCGCCGACGGTCGAGTCCGCCCGCTGTCGGACCGCGCCGAACGCTGTCCCGTGTTGCGGGCGGAGCCCTGCTACTCGCATCTTGTTCCGCTGTGCCCGTCGCCGGGCGAGTCCCCGGCTGCCGCACTGACAGTGACCAGGCCCGATTCGTAGGCTGCGATGACCGCCTGGGCACGGTCACGGACGTCGAGCTTACCGAAGATGCTGGTGATGTAGTTCTTGACCGTGGAGAGGCTGATGTCCAGGGTGCGGGAGATCTCGGTGTTGTCGAGACCGGTGGCCATCAGACGCCACACCTCGACCTCCCGGGGTGTGAGTTCGCCCAGGTCGGTGGGGAGTGGCTGCGACGCGCCGTGAGGGGCCCGTACATAGGTGGAGATCAGCCGGGTGAGCAGGCGCGGCGCGACGACGGCCTCGCCTGCGTGGACGGTGCGGATCGCCGCGCTCAGGTCCTCCGGCGAGCTGTCCTTGGGCAGGAACCCGCAGGCTCCGGCGCGCAGGGCACCCACGACGTACTCGTCCATGTCGAAGGTGCTGAGGGCCAGGACCCGGCAGCCGGGCACGGTGGCGGCGAGTTCCCCGGTCGCGCCGACCCCGTCGAGGACGGGCATCCGGATATCCATCACCACGACGTCGGGGCGCAGTTGGCGGGCGAGGGTGACGGCCTGGGCGCCGTTCTCGGCCTCTCCCACCACCTCGAAGGACGGGTCGGGGGAGAGGATCAGCGACAGGCCGCGCCGGACCAGCGGCTGGTCGTCCACGATCAGCACCCTGATCCTCGGTGTGTTCGGCCGGGTTCCGGTCATCGGTATGCCCCCTCGTGCTGGACGGCCGCCTCGGCCGCCTCGTCCGTGGTCAGCGGCAGGTCGGCCACTACGGCGAACCCCCCATCGGTCTGCGGGCCGACGGTGAGGGTGCCGCCGTGCAGGGCGACGCGCTCGCGCATGCCGATCAGGCCGTAACCGCCCGAGCCCACCGACGACGCCCCCTCCTGCGGCGGTGTCCTCCCACCGTCGTCCCTCACTTCGACGGTGACCCGATCCTGACCATACGTCAGCCGTACGGACGCGCGGGCAGGCCCCGCGTACTTGCGGGCGTTGGTGAGGGCCTCCTGGGCGATCCTGAACACCGTGAGGCCGACGGTCGGCGGCAGCGGGCGCTGCGGCCCGTGGACGCTGAACTCGGTCGGCAGTCCGGCAAGGCGGGACTCGGTCACCAGACGGTCGAGGTCGTCTACGCCCGGCTGGGGCTGCGCCGGCGCGGCCTCCACTTCGTCACCGGCCCGCAGCACATCGAGGAGCTGGCGCATCTCGCGCAGGGCGAGCCGCCCGGAGGATTCCAGGGTGACCAGGGCGTCCCGGACCACCTCCGGTTCGGCGAGGTTGGCCCGAGCTCCACCGGCCATCAGCTGCATGGTGGTGATGTGGTGGGCCACGATGTCGTGCAACTCCCGTGCGATGCGGCGGCGTTCGTCGGCCACCGCACGGTCGGCGAGAAGTCTGCGGTTCGCCGCCACCTCCCGCTGCCAGCGGTTGACCGCCATGGCGGTGCCGACGACGATCAGGGAGGAGAGGGGCGAGGCAACGGCGTCCTGCCAGGTTGGAATCCGGCCGTGGCTCTGGCTCAGCAGCGTCAGCGACACCGTCGCGGCGACCGCGACCGTCGTCACCCGGCCGGTGCAGGCCCTGGCGACCGAGTACAGGGCGACCAGCAGGACGGCACCGAAGTGTCTGGGCAGCGGCGCGGTCAGGGTGGCTGTCATATCGAGTGCCAGTACGGCAGCGAGCGCCACCACCGGGTGGCTGCGCCGGACGAGCAACGGCAGGGCTGCCAGCGCGACGAGGAGGAACCCGGCCACGCTCACGGCGTATCGGCCGTCGGGGTCGTCGAAGAACACGTAGCTGAGCAGGTTCATCGCGCAGGCCCCGCCGGTCACGAGTGCGTCGTTGCGGGACCACGGCGGCCCGGCGCTGTCGATGTGCAGCGGCTCCCGGGCATCGCCGGGCCCGATGTGTCGTCGCCTGCGCATGTCTGTTCTCCCTGTGTCCGGCCTTACGGCCTCGGGTACAGAGTTGCACAGCGGCTGCAGCACTGGTGGCAGCACCGTCGGCGGCGGCTCGCGGCCCGAGACCAGGATGGGGACCAGTACCTGGGTCCTGGTCCCTGGCCGGGGCAGGACCCAGGGCCCCGGCCCGGATCATCCGCTGCCAGGACGCTTCCCGGCCCCCGGGGTGATGGTCTGGATACCGGCCGGGAGCCCCCGGCAGACGTCCGCATGCAAGTCCGTCCGCCGGAGGACATCGTGATCCGCGCCCTGACCGGATACTCCACCAGACACCCGTGGAAAGTCATCGCCCTCTGGGCGGTGCTGGGTGTCGTGCTGAGCGCCCTGGCCCCGACACTGATCGGCCGCGTCACCCAGAACCAGACCGGGGATTTCCTGCCCAAAAGCTACGACTCGGCGGCCGCTCTGGAGATCGCCGAGGAACAGTTCGGGGTGAACCCCGACGCCACCACCGTGACGATGCTGGTCGCCCGGTCCGACGGCAAGGCTCTCGGCGCCGCCAACCAGAAGCGGGTCAAGGCCGAGGCGGTGAAACTGGCGCAGCGTCGGGTGATCATGCCCAGGGAGGACGACAGACCGAAATTCCTGGTCCCGGACCGCTCCCAGACACCTCGGATCGCCCCGGCGATGGTGGCACCCGACCGGAGTTTCGAACTGCTCTCCGTCGAGCTGATCGGGAACCGTACGGATAAGGGGGTCCAGGGCGTCTACCGGGCCTTCCGGGACGCCGCCCGGACGCAGTTCTCCGAGGCGGGGATGCGCACCGGCTTCACCGGAAGTCTCGCCGACACCGTCGACACCACCGATTCCCACGAGACCGCCGCGAAGGTCGGGGGCGCCCTCCTCATGGGGCTCATCCTGCTGATCAACGTGCTGGTGTTCCGCAGCGTGCTGGCGGCCCTGCTGCCGCTGGTCGCGGTCGCCATGATCATCGGCGTGGCGGGGGGAGCCGTCGCGGGTGCCGCGATACTCACCGGGCGCAAGCTCGACGCGGGCACCCCTGATCTGATCAGCGTGGTCCTGCTCGGCATCGGCATCGACTACCTGCTGTTCCTGCTGTTCCGCTTCCGCGAGCAACTGCGCGCCCGGCCGGAGCAGTCCGCCCGCGAGGCGGCCGGGCAGGTCTCGGGACGGGTGGGCACCGCGATCACCTCAGCGGCGCTGACCATCGTGGCCGGGTTCGCCACACTGGGTGTGGCGACCTTCGGCCAGTTCCGCTCGCTGGGCCCCGCCATCGCCGTCGCGGTCCTGGTGATGCTGCTCGGCAGCCTCACCCTGCTGCCGGCGCTGCTCGCGGCCGCCGGGCGCAAGATGTTCTGGCCCTCCAAGTCCCTTGGCCACGAGCCCGGCGAGGGCCGTGCCGCCCGCTTCGGGGCGCAGATCGCACGACGACCGATGGCGATGACGTTCGCCTCCGTCGCCCTGCTTGCCGCGCTGGCCGCCGGGCTGATCGGGATCCGCATGGACTACGGCCAGGGCAACGCCGCTGCCAAGACCCCTGCGGCGGCCACCGCGACCGAGATATCCCGTGCGCTGCCGGCCGGAGTGTCGGACCCGACGAGCGTCTTCGTCACCGCCACTGATGGCGGCACCCTCACCGCAGGCCGGCTCGACGGCCTCTCCCGTGCTCTCACCCAGGTCAAGGGCGTGGGCCAGGTCGCACGGACCGTCCTGAACAAGGACCACCGCGCCGCCCGGATCGACCTCTACCCGACCGCGGACCCGCAGAGCCAGCAGGCCCGCGACCTGGCCTCCGGACCCGTGCGGGCAGCGGTCGCCCAGCACACACCCGCCGGAACGACGGCACACGTGGGCGGAACGGCGGCGATCTACGCCGACATCTCCACCGCCGTCGACCACGACCTGAAGATCGTGTTCCCGGTCGCGGCCGCACTGATCGCGCTGATCCTCCTGCTGCTCCTGCGCAGCCTGCTCGCACCGGTGATCCTGATGCTCTCCGTCGGGCTCGGCTTCGCCGCCACCCTCGGCGCCGCCACCCTGCTCTTCCAGCACGTCCTCGGCAAGCCGGGCGTCAACTTCTCCCTCCCGCTCGTGCTGTTTCTGTTCGTCGTGGCACTGGGCACCGACTACAACATCCTGATCAGCGACCGGATCAGGGAGGAAATGCAGCGACCGGGCCCGGCCCGCGCCGCCGTGGCCCGCGCGGTGCAGCACACGACACCGGCCATCGCGACCGCAGGCCTGGTCCTTGCCGGCTCCTTCGCCACCCTCGCCACGACCCCGGGCAACGAGCAGATCGCCTTCGCAATGACGCTCGGGATCCTGCTCTCCGCGCTCGTCCTCTCGCTGGTGCTGGTCCCCGCCCTTACCGCACTCCTCGGACGGAGCATCTGGTGGCCGGTCCGCCCACGGCCCACCAAGGGCGGCCACCCGCAGCACCGTGCGAACGCACCTGCCCCGGAACCCGACCGGGTCATGATGGCGGACTGACCGAACGGCTCAGGTGACCCGTGAGCACCTCATCTGTCCGGCGTGGCCTCGCATGGTTGAGCGTGCGCACCGGTGACAGCCACCAGATGTTTCAAGAGCCGTCAGAAACACCCTAGAAGCCCACTGGAAATCTTGAAATCGCGCCCGGCCCAGGCAGGTTTGCCCCGATCGATATTTAGGGGCGAAGCGGTTGAGCCAGGCAGTCAAAACAAGATCTTCATCGGACTTCTAGGTCCACAGCAACGAGGTGCCTGGTACCGAGCCGAAGCCGACTTCCGCGCCGCCCTGGACACCGCGTTCCGCGCCACCGACCGTACCCACCAGCCCAAGGAGACCTGTGACCATCCTCAGCCCCACCGCGCGGCGCGCCTCCGCCGTGAGCCTCACCCTCGCCGCCTGCTTCATCACTTCCCCCGCCCTGGCCTCAGCTTCAGAGGCCCCCGCCAAGAACGGCACCGGAGCCGGGCTCGACCAGTACTACCGGCAACACCTCGGCTGGGGCAGCTGCGTCACGGGCCCCGTCGACACCATGGGCCGCGATCTGGACAAGGCCGGTGTGCAGTGCGCGGACGTCACCGTGCCGCTCGACTACGCCCACCCCGCAGGGCGCACGATCACCCTCGCGATATCCCGGCTCAAGGCCACTGACACCCACCACCGCATCGGATCGATCCTGCTCAACAACGGCGGGCCAGGCGGACCTTCAGTCCAGTCGCCGCCGGACGTCCGCAAGGCGATGAAGGACGTCGGCGCACGCTACGACATCGTCGGCTTCGACCCACGCTTCGTCGGCCGCAGCACCCCACTGGACTGCGGCTGGCCCGTCGGCACGTCCTGGTTCTCGGCCGGCACCAGCCGGGCAGGCTTCGACCGCCAGGTCGCCCTGCAGAAGAGCCTTGCCAAGAAGTGCCGCACCCATGACGCCTCAGTGCTGCCGTACATCAGTACCCGCAACACGGCCCGTGACATGGATGTCGTCCGCGGCGCGCTCGGCGAGCGGAAGATCTCCTACCTCGGCTACTCGTACGGCACCTACTTGGGCACGGTTTACACCCAGATGTTCCCCGGCCGCTACGACCGCGTCGTGCTCGACGGCGCGGTCGCCCCCGCCGACTACGGCCCCCGCCTGACGAAGGGCACCGAGCGCGCGAGCGAGAAGGCGCTGTCCGCCTGGGCCGCGTGGACGGCGGACCACGACGCCGAATACGGCCTCGGCCGCACCCGCGCCCACGTGCTCACCACCGTCGACCGCGTTCTCAAGGCGTCCGCCAGCGGCCCGCTGACCGTCGGCACCGGCTCGGACACCTTCCGGATCGACGACACCCAGGTGCCGGTCCTCCTCTACTCCAGCATCGGGGACGACACCGACCCGACCCGGGCGTTCCTCGCCGAGCAGCTGGCCGTGCTGAGCAGGGCCGCACGGGGCACAGCGCCGACACCGCTCTCGCCGGAGTTCGCCGCGACGCTCCGGTACCTACTGCACGGCGCGGCCGAACCGTCGGGAGTCCAGGCCGCGGTCCTCTGCGGGGACGTGGCCGCCCCGCGCGACCCCGAGGTCTACTGGCGCGACATCGAACGCAGCCGGGCCGCGCACCCGGTGTTCGGACCAATGACCAACAACATCGGCCCCTGCGCCTTCTGGCACCGCCCCCGCGAGGAACCCACCCAGGTCCGTCGCGATGCCCCGGTACTGATCGTGGCAGCCACCGGCGACCCCCGCACCACCTACAAGAGCAGCGTGACCCTGCACGAGCAACTGCCCGGCTCCAAGCTGCTCACCCTCAAGGGCGCCGACCGGCACGCCCTCTTCGGCCGCTACGGCAACGCCTGCGTGGACGACGAGGTCAACCAGTACCTGGCTACCGGCAAACTGCCGACGAAGAATCAGACTTGCGTCAAGCGCGCCGCTGAGGCGTCTTCGTCGGATCTGATGACGACGAAGGCGTTGTCCGCGCCGATGGGGGCGTCGATCGGCATCAGCACCGCGGCGATCACTGGTGCAGCCGCCGCGCTGATCGTTGCTGGTGGCGGCACCGCCGTCGCAGTACGCCGCCGCAAGACCCCCCGCGCCGCCTGAGCGGAACCGGCGCAACCCAAGGCCGGCATCCCCTCGGCGGGGTGCCGCCCTTCGCCGGCGTCTGGCCCACCGTCATCCGCCCCACCCCCCGAAGCACTCCCGCAGCATCCGGACCTCGGCGTCGGCCAGCGCTCCGAACCAGCAAGGGAGCACTGCGACCACTGAACCGTTCCGGGTTTGATCGAGGCTCGGTGTCCTGCGACGCGCCGGCGGCGACTGGACGACCGCCGGCATCACGCACCCAGGTCCGCAGCGTCTCGGGCTGACGTTCGGATCAGCCGCGACGTCCTTGAACGTCCGCCTGCCGGCCGAAGCCCGCCACAACGCGATCACGTCGGACCGGAACTCCGCACTGTACTGCCGCGGGGCCCCCGAACCCGGACACGGGGCCAGAACGTCACTCGCGGGCCCGCCCCACGCGTACAGCCGGTGTGCGAGGCGGGCCGTTCCTGTCGAACCTCCCCCTCAAGATGGGTGTGGCTCCTCCTGAGGGAATTTCCCGATCAAGGAATGTGCGCTCACCTGGGCTGAAGCCCGGCTTGCTTGGAGCAGGTCCGGTCGTCGGCGGGCAGCCGGCCGGTGGCCAGGTACTGGTTGACCTCGTTGTCGACGCAGGCGTTCTCGTACAGTCCGTAGATCGCGTGCCGGTTCGCACCCTTGAGGGTGATCAGCTTGGAGCTCGGCAGCAGACCGTGCAGGGCAACGGCACCCTTGTGGGCGGTGCGCGTGTCGCCGGTGGCGGACACGATCAGCGCCTTGGCGTCGTGCTTCACCCGGGTGGGCTTCTCGCGGGGCCGGTCCCAGAAGGCGCACGGGCCGATGTTGTTGGCCAGCGCGCCGAAGCGCGGGTACGCGGCGCGGCTGCGCTCGATGGCCCGCCAGTAGACCTCGGGATCGCGCGGGGCCGCCACGTCCCCGCAGATGACCGCGGACTGCACACTGCCGTGGTGTGACTGCTCGCCGGTCAGCGCGAACCGCAGCAGCCCGGCGAACTGCGGTGACAGCCGGGTCGGCTGCCCGGCCGCGGCCTCGTTCAGCACGGACACCTGCTCGCCGAGGGCCGCGCGGGACGCGTCCGTGTCGCTGTCGAGCCCGGCGAGCAGGAGGAACGGGGTCTGAGTGTCGTCAAGTTGGAAGGCATCCGGGGCGCTGCCGACGGTCAGCGGTGCGCGCGCGGATGCCCTGATGACGCGGTCGATGGTGGCGAGAACCTGGGCGCGGGTGCGGCCGAGGCCGTAGGAGTCATTGCGGGCGGCAGCCCAAGAGGCCCAGTCGGCAAGCGCCTGCTCGTTCTCACCGACGGCCTCCCGGAGCAGCCGGGGGCCGAACTTGCGTGGGTCGATGGCGCCGTCCAGGACCATGCGGTCGGTGCGGCCGGGGAACATCTGGCTGTAGACGGTGCCCAGGTAGGTGCCGTACGAGTAGCCGAAGTAGGAGATCTTCTTCTCGTCGAGCGCGCCGCGGATGACGTCCAGGTCGCGGGCCGTGTTGCGGGTGGTGACGTGCGGCAGCACTGAGGCGTTGGTGGCCCGGCACTTGTCGGCCAGGTCCTTCTGGAGGGCGACCTGGCGCTCGAAGCTCGCCCGGCTGTGACCGGCCGAGAAGAGATTGGTGCCGACGGGCAGACCGCAGTCCAGCGGGGTGCTGCGGCCGACGAAGCGCGGGTCGAAGCCGACGATGTCGTAACGCGGGCCAACCTTCTTCATCCACGCGTGGAATTCCGGCGGGGATTCGAGGGCGGTGCCGCCGGGGCCGCCGTTGTTGAGCAGGATCGATCCGATGCGGTGGCGGGTGTCAGTGGCCTTGAGCCGGGATACCGCGACGGTGATCGTACGGCCCCGGGGGTCGGCGTAGTCGAGCGGCACAGTGACGTCCGCGCACTGTACGCCGGCCTTGTCCAGATCACGGCCCATGGTGTCGCCCGAGCTCTTGGCGCAGCTGCCCCAGCCCAGGCGCTGATCGTAATAACGGTCGAGCCGGGCTTCGGACTTCGACATGGTGGGGGTGGGCGCGGCCGTGGCGGAGGGGGCCGGGCCGAGGCAGGCGACGAGGGCGAGGCCCACCGCAGAGGCGCGGCGCACGGCGGGGCTGGAGGTGATCACGAAGCCTTCTTGGGGTGCTGGGTGCTGGGTGTTGTGGTCGGAAGTGACAGTCGTATGTGCCGCGCCCGCCGTGGGTACGGCAACCGCCACCACGCCCGACGGGACAGCCGACACCGCTGCAGACCGGGCCGGTCGGTGCCTGTCAAAAGCGGATCTCTTCGCCCTGTTCCGTATATGTCTCACACCGTAGAAGCTATGCGCAGCGGTAGCCCCCACTCACTACGGCTGTCCCCCCAATCCCGGTGCGGCCATCCCCAGCAACGGTTCGTCCACGGCCCTGCATTGAGACCATGACAACAGCCCAACACCCCGGCGAGACTGATCCTTTGGAGTGGACACCCTGGCAATGGATCTTGATAATCCAGGGAGGGAGGTCCAGGTGGGACGCAAGTCTCCGTATCCGGAGGAGTTCAGGAAGGAAGCGGTCGCGCTCTACCGCGCCGCGGGCGGCAAGCGCACATACGCGGCGGACCTCGGCATCACCGCCGCGTATGTGCGCACGTGGGTCCGCAAGGAAAACGAGTCGCAGGCACTGCCCGAGCGCCGCGAGGCCGGCGGGAGTCCGGCCGAGGAACTGGCAGGGTTGCGGGCGGAGAACACCCGGCTGCTGAAGGCGGAGAAAAGGAGTGGCAGCCGGAGCGCGAGATCCTGCGCCGGGCAGCCGCCTGTTCGACCCGGGAGGTGAAGTGAGCCCCTGCCGCTGGGACTTCATCTCCGAGAATCGCGCCGACACGCTGCAGACGCCGTGGTGGCAGAAGACCATGGCGGCCTTGTCCAGGCCCGTCGTGTGCGTTCGGAGGATCCGTGCCTTCGGGTTGTCGTCACCGGCCCGTACCGCGAGATGGCTGCTCTCTCACCGAGTGTCGAGGACGGGTACGAAGACGGCGCCGGGCCACGCGTAGTACCGTGCGAAGGAACGCAGGCCAGAGCCTGCGGACCGCCCGGTGGCGACGCCGGTCAGTATTCCTGCGGGGTGACGGCGAACTCGGAGCTGCGGCGCTGGGCGCGGTCGTCGAAGTACAGATACTCGGTGAACGAGTGCGGGGCGTGCCCCGGGACGCTGAACAGCGGCAGGTCGGTGAGGTCCGCGACGCCGGCCCCGGATGTCCGGGGTCGGCCAGTGGCGACCGTTCGTGTACGACGACGATCCGCTGCTCAGTGGTGAGGACATCCGCGACGAGCCGCTCGTCGTCCGGGCTCGGCCGCACGAAAGCCACGCCCCACCCGGTCCTCCACCAGCGCGGTCACCTGCTCCGTGAAGTCCAGCTGCCCGATTTCCACCCGCACCTCGGGCCGGGCCCGCCGGTAGGTGTTGATGGCCGCGGGCGTCAGCTCCGCCGAACCGTGCCCCATGATCCCCACCCGCAGTGGCCGGTGGTCAGTTCCTCCCACCACTGATGTTGGTGTTCGTCTTCGGGGTCGGGGCAGGGGCCGAGGGCGAGGACCTGGTCGTCGACGTGGTAGGTGAGGCGGTAGAGCAGGACGCGGGTCGCGCACTCCAGCCAGCGTTCGGTGTCTCGTGCTGGTGGGGCCGGGCCGAGGACGGTGGCGAACCACGCGGGCAGGAGCAGGCGGTTGCTGACGGCGTCGGCCAGATTGCTGCGTAGCGCCAGGGTCAGCCGTTGCTCCGCGCGCTGGCCGGCGGCGATGGCTGGCTGTTTGTCGGCGGTGGCCACCCGGTCCGCGGCGAGTGCCGTGGTGGCCTTGCGGGCCTCGGAAGCCTGCCGGGCAAGGCCCTGGTGCTCGGTCGCCTCGCGCGCGATGACGGAGCGCAGCTTGGTGGCGGCCTTGGCATGGGGCTGGGTGTTGTAGGGGGTGGAGAGCAGCGTGCCGACCAGGGCGACGACTTCCTCCCGGGTCGCCTGGTGCCGGGCCTGGGCGTCGTGGAAGCGTTGTACCCGGTTCTGGTGGTGGGTGCGGAGGGTGCTGGTGAGGAGGACGTCGGCGGCGTCCCACCCGGACTCCATCGTGGCGGCCAGGGTGCGCTGGTCCTTGGTGAAGGTGTCCAGGTCCGCAGGAGGGACGTTCCCGACAGCCATGATCTGGCCTTCCAGCAGCCGCACGTGCTGGGTGAGCCTCTTCACCGTCCGCTCCGCGGCCTTGACGCGGTCATCGAGCTCGTCGACCCGGCCGTCGACTTCCTCGGTCGTGGTCTCCAGGCCGGAGATGTCGTCGCGAAGGGAACGCAGCTCGTGGTCCAGGTCCTCGGTATAGCCGAACCGGGACTTCAACCGCTCGTGCTCGCCCTCCAGATCGTCCAGCCGGCTGTCGAGATCGCTTACTCACCGGTCGGTGTCGCGGACCCGCCGGTCGGTGTCCCGGAACTGGGAGTCCAGAGCGTCGCTCACTTCCCCGCCTCCTGTCCGTCCGCGACAGCTGTGCCCACGACGGCCCAGCCGATCAGGAAGGCGACGATGAACCAGGGCGGGCGCTGTCACGTTGTTGAGGGAGTGAGTGCCTGATGGTGTGTCGGGTGTGGAGGGGACGGGTTCCGGCTCCGTGCTCAGGCCGCGGCAGGCAGGCAGGCCGGCGACGTAGGTGATCTGCTCCCAGATGGCGAAGCGGGTGGTCATCTCGGCGCGGTAGTGGGCGGCGGTCATCAGGTGGCGGCGGGGCCGGAAGTGGGGTGAGATGCCGCTGAACGCGGCCAGGAACCGCTGGGCTCCGCCGACGCTGCGGAAGCCTTTCATGGCGCGTTCGCGCTGCCGGGTTGGCTGATGACTGTTCTCGGCCCGGTTGTTGAGGCCCTTGTGGGAATGGTGCTCGACCGAGGGCATCACCTCGCGGTGGGCCACGCCGTAGGAGCGGAGCTTGTCGGTGACGATCACCCGCGGCACCGAGCAGGTCGTCTTCAGCGGGCGGCGGAAGAAGCGCCGGGCTGCGGCTTTGTCCCGCCGGTTCTGGACCAGGCTGTCGAGCACGGTGCCGTCAGCGTCGACGGCCCGCCACAGGTACTTCCGCTCTCCGTTGATCTTGATGAAGACCTCGTCCAGGTGCCACTTGTCGCCCAGCTGCACACGCCGGCGGCGCAGCGCGTTGGCATAGGACTGCCCGAACTTCGCACACCAGCGGCGGACGGTCTCTTGGGACACGATGACACCGCGCTCGAGCATCGGCTCCTCGACCTCACGGAAGCGAGCGGGGAAGCGGAAGTACAGCCACACACAGTGCGCGATGATCTCCACCGGGTACCGGTGCCCCTTGTACGACGGCGGCGTATTACCCACGGACAACCCCCTCCACCATGATCAACCCGAAGATCATCCCACCCGATCAGCCAACGTGACAGTGCCACGATTCGCCCTTTCAAGTCAGGTTGACCGTCAACGGCGGGCGGATAACGCACCGCGCCGCCGGTCCTCAGCCCGACCTCAGCGACCCAGCGGGCCCACCACGTCCTCGGCGACCCGCAGCAACTCCCCGCTTCGCACGAGGTGGGTGATGTGCTCCATGTCGGCATGGAAGACCCGGTCCTCGTAGACGGTCGGAACGGTCTCCCGGATCCTGGCCCGCAGCGCCTCCGCGGCCGGCGAGGGTGAGAGCGGCGCGAGCAGGTCGAGCGCCTGCACGGCGCACATCACCTCGATCGCTACGACGTAGCCGAGCTTGCGCGCCGCCCGGTAGGCCTTCAGCGCCGCCAGATAGGCGTTGCTGACCGTGTCCTCCTGATTGGCCGAGGTGGTGACGTTGTCCGCGGATGCGGGCATCGCCATGCCGCGCAGTTCCATGGTCAGCGCGGCGGCCGTGTACTGCGCGATCATGTAGCCGCTGTTCAGCCCCGGCCGGGGAGTAAGGAACGCGGGCAGTTCGCTGAAGTTGCTGTTCACCATGCGGTCGGTGCGGCGCTCGGACACCTTGGCCAGCACCGTTATCGCGTTCACCATGGAGTCGGCCTGGATGCCGACGTACGTGCTGTCGCAGTTCGCCCCCATCAGCGCTACCCCGTCCTCGCCCTCGGGGTGGATGACCGGGTTGTCGCCCACCGAGTGCAGCTCCTCGACGATGACCTCCCGAGCCTGCGCGAGCGTCCGCTTCGCACCGCCGTGCATCTGCGGAACGGCGCGCAAGGCCAGGCCGTCCTGGAGCCGATGGTCGAGGAATTCGGCGCTGAGCGCGCTGGATTCGGTCAGCCGCCGCAGGCTCTCAGCGACCGCGGCCTGCTCGGGGTGCCGCTTCCTCTCGTGCAACCGGGCGTCGTAGGCGCGAACGGTGCCCTTGAGTGCCTGCACCGACAGGCTCGCGGCGATGTCGGCGGTGGCCGCCGCGACGCCGGCGTCATGGACGGCCAGAACGGCGATCGCGGTGACCGAGTGTGTCCCGTTGGTGACCGAAAGACCCTCCTTGCAGCCAAGCCGGGTCGGTTCCTCCCCGATCCGGGTCAACGCCTCGGCCCCGGGCAGCAGTTCGTCGCCATACCAGGCCCGGCCCTCTCCCAGCAGCACAAGAGCCATATGCGCCTCTGGGGCCAGGTAGCCGACGGAACCCTCACTGGGTACGTGCGGCGTGACCCGGGCGTTGAGCATCCGCCGGATCAGCTCCAGGGTCTCAAGCCGGATGCCGGAATAGCCTTCGCCGAGGCCGACCAGCTCCATCAGCCCGATGGCGCGGACGATCTCAGTGGGTAGGGGTTCACCAACCGACACGGCGTGCGAGCGCACAATATTGCGCTGCAGTTGCTCGGCATCCGCCGGGGCAATCACCTCCGTGACGTTGTCGCCGAATCCGGTGGTCACCCCATATACCAAGCGGTTCTCGGCCAGGAAGCGCTCCACGAGCGCGCGGGACTTGCGCACTCGGTCGACATACGTCGCATCGAACTCGACGCGGGCGCCGTGCCGGGCGACCGCGACGAACTGCTCGATGGTGATCGGCTCCTCACCCAAGGTGACATTGGTGATCTTGTGGGCGGCCATGGGGGTCCTCTCAGATCGGCCAGCAGTCGGTGATGGGACCCGTCAGCGGGTAGCCCGTGCTGTCGGCGCCGGTCCCGATGGCACCGTGGGAGCGCTCGGCATTGACTGCGCGACAGCCAGGGCGCGACCGTCCGCAGCGGGCTCCGCCAGGTGGACGGCCACGGACATCTCCTCGTGCTTGACATATATCCATTCACTAGCCAGGCTGAATGAATCACTTTATTTAAAGCTTGGCAAGGGCCACATCGCAGCGAACACTGGGCCCTGCTGGGGGTTGCAAACCCCCAGCAGGGATCGGCGAAGACCTCGCCCGACTCGAGACGCTGCGTACCACCGTCGTGGCCAAGACGCTTCGCTGCCACGCCCGGCGGCTGCACTCATCGGCCCCGCTGATGGTCTGCGGCCCGCTTCTCTCTGCGTTACGTCGCCGCGCTCCTCGGCTACCTCGCAGCGAAGATCCACCCGGGCATCCGGGCGCTGACCGACGGGGCACGACAAGGCCCGGCCGGATTACCCACGCGGTCGGCGACCACCGAACAGGCCGACGACGTATTGCACGTCGGCGTCAGCTCCGGGAGCTGACGCATTGCCTGCTGAGCTACGCACCGCCCGGCGGGGCCCGAACGGAGAGAAATGGCCTCTTCCTCCTCCTGAGGAAGAGGTGTCAGCAGCGGGGACCGCATACCCCTACGCCCTGACCTGCATGAATACGCCTGAGTTCCAAAACGACCTGGTACGCAGGGTGGTACGTACGGTGGAACGCACCGTGGTATCGACGGTGGTACCGGCCAGGACCGCTCCGCGGTAAAGCGACAGGAAGCCACCCGCAGGAGATTCGAGAGGCTCCGCTGCACCTCCGAAGACGGCTGCGACCGCCCGCAGGCGAGGGCACCCGCGCAACAAGAAGACCCCCGGGGCAGCCTCCGGGGGTCTGACGTTGTTCGAGATGCCGCTACGTCGTGGGCGCGCCTCGTCGGCGCATGTCCTCAATCGCGTGCCGCGTGACGCCATACAGGTCTGCCAGGCGCTGCGGAAGCCCTCGCGCGACATCGGCTTCCTTGGTGGCGAGAGCCGCGGCATCCCGCTCCGCCTCCGCCTCCCTCAGCGCCCGCTCAGCCGCCTTGACCTTCTCTTGGGCCTCCAGGAACGACTTCACGGTGCCGTCTTCCAGGTCCGCTTCACTCAACGCCTGAGGGTTCGGCTGTCGCTTCGGTGTCTTCACCATGAGCGAATGGTATATGACGCATACCACTATGGTGAATACGTCTGCGTTGGATCCGCTGCTCCTTCGACCGGCCAGCGTGACCGACTGGCCGGCGTCGGTCACGACACCAGATCGGACATGGCCGGTGGCCGATCTACCCATCGGCCACCGGCCATGAGGCTCCCTGCTGGGCGGCGCAGTGGCCGATCGGTCGGCATCGGCCATGGGACCGGACCGGCCATGGCGGGCAACGGTGCCGAGAGCGAGGTGCACGGGCGCAAAAGGCCCCCGCAGGCGGATACCCATGCCCGGCGGTGCGGATACCCCGCTGGATACCCCAATTGACCTGCTCTTTTCCTCCTTTGGGGCAAGCAGTTTGGTAAGGGGTGCTGAGCAGAGTTCACGGCAGTCGATCCGAAAGGAGCCTGCCGTGGATGCCGTACAGCCGACGTTGGTCACACGTCTGAACACCGAGTGGGAGTGGCTGTGCGCCGACCGCGGCAGCGCAGACCGCGTGCGTTCTTGGATGCTCGGCGCCGGTGTGCTGGACGAGGACCAGGCCCCCGCCGATCTGGGTGAGCTGTGCGCTCTCCTGCGGAAGGGCGCCAAGCGCAATGAACCGGGGTTCATCGACGCCTGGATGGGTGTCCTGCTGCACCGGGTAAGTGCCGGCGACGTGCGGGATGCAGAACTGGCCGCCCGCGTGCTGGTCCAGGCGATGCTCCCGCACGCCTGCCGCATGCTGCGCGGCTGTGTGCGCAGCGGCGAGGACATCGAGGACGTGGCGCAGGTGGTGATCGCCTCCCTGTGGGAGGTGGTGCGCACCTTCCCGATTGCCCGGCGGCCGCGGAAGGTCGCGGCAGGTCTGCGGCTGGAGTTGTGGCATCGCGTCTCGCGTGAGCTCAAGCGGGAGCTGGCGCCCTCTGAGCATCTGGATGAGACGTGGGCGGCGGCACTTCCGGGTGGTGTCGAGCCTGCGGACGCTGTCGAGCCGGTGCTGTTGGCGCGGGCCGCCGAGGCGGCCGGTCTTCCGGCAGCTGTGAGTGCGGTGGAGGAGCTGGAGGGGGCCCGCGGCGAAATGGTGGCGCTCCTGGTGTGGGCGCTGGAGTGCGAGGTGCTCACGGCGGAGGCGGCGTCCGGGATCTGCGATCACTACCGCGAGGGCGCGCCGCAGGATGCCGCGACGGCCTCGGTGTGGGGGGTGAGCCCGGTGGCGCTGCGTCGTCGGCGGAGCCGGGCGGTGGCGCGGCTGCGGCAGGCGGCGCCGCAGTGGGTCGAGGCGGCGTGAAGGCCGTCAGAAGTTTTTCGGGTGCCGGTGTCACATCAGGCCCGATCCAGCTCCCTTCTCTGTGTGTGCGGGGGGATTCCGCGCACCGACACAGCGGAGGGAGCCGTCGTGAACGAGGGGCTGGGACATGGAGAAGCGGTGGAGCTGAAGGCGGAGGAGTTGCGGCTGGTGGCGATTCGCCGGCGGGCGACGCAGCTGGCGGTCGCCTTGGTGACGGAGCCTTTCTCGGCCGACACCCACGCGCAGCTGCGGTCGTACGTGGAGCGGGACGCGGATGAGGCGCAGGTGCTCGTGCGGGAGGTGCTGGCGCTTCCGCCGGCGCGGCTGCGCGAGCGGATCGCCGAGCTGACCCGGTCCAAGACCGTGCGGGGCGAGGTGACGGCGTGAAGGCGACGAGGTTCGGCCCTGTGGGCTACGGCAAGAGCCAGGCCCTGAAGGCGGCAGTCATGAACCAGGTGGCGGCCAGTCGTCGCGCCGGTCGGCGCATCTGGGTTCTGGACCCGACGGGTACGTGGGGGCATTTGCTGCGGAAGGGGCCGCGGTCATGAAGTGGCGCCGTAAGGAAGAGCAGACCCCTCTGCCGGTGGAGGAGTCGCCCAGCCGGACACCGGGTGGGCCACCACGTCGATGTCGACGGGTGCCATGGCGAACTGGACGGCCGTGGTGCGGTGGAGCGCCTGGGGCCTGCTGCTGGCCGGTCCACTGCTGGGCGGCTGGGCCCTGGCCTCGGCTACGACGCCGGTGGCCGTGGCCACGCGGGTCGAGGCGCCGCGGGCACAGCCGGCGTCGTCGGATGCGGTGGCACCGGCCGGGTTTGCCGAGGTGTATGTCGCCGCCTATGTGAAGGCCGGCGACAGTGACGCGGACGCGGAGGAGCTCGCGGCGTTCTACCCGGCGGCGCGTTCGATGTCGTGGTCGGCGCAGGGCGGGGCGGAACGCGCGGAGTCGGCGTCGGCGGTGCAGGTGCGGCAGATCTCGGCCGGCTACTGGTCGGTGACCGTGGCCGCGCGGATCACCGAATGGGCGAAGGACTCCGACAGCGGCGGCGTCAGGTACTTCCAGGTGCCGCTCCGGGCCACCGGCGGCCGCGGGGCCTCGGGATGGACGGCCGCGGCGCTGCCTGCCGAGGTCGCGGCCCCGACCGGTTCCAAGGGCGCAGCGCCTGAGCTTTCGTACGGCGCGGCGCACGCGCCGCTGGATTCGGATCCGGCGGTGCAGACGGTCCGCGGCTTCCTGGCGGCGTACCTGACGGGGCGAGGCGAGCTGGACCGCTACCTCTCCCCCGGCACCACGCTGCACGCGGTGCGGCCGGCCCCGTACACGGCGGTGACGCTCACGCAGATTGCCGACCACGGCCAAGGCTCGGCCGAAGGTGCCGAAGCCCAGACGCCGCCCGACGGTGTCCAGCGCCGGCTCCTGGTCGACGTCGAAGGCGACGGCAAGCACACGAGCAGCCGGCCCATGACGTACGCGATCGAACTGCGCGCCCGTGACGGCCGGTGGGAGGTCGCCTCCCTTGAAGCCGCGCCCGCCCTCGCGACGCCCGGCACGAACTCGAACTCTCAGTAAGGACAGGGCTCATGAACGAGCTCATGCAGATGGCAGGGGCCATCTCCGACGCCAACAGCCTCGTCAGCCAACTCAAGGACTTCTTCCTCGTGGGCGTGCTGGGGCTGATGTACGTCGTCTCCATCGCCTTTGTGTGGGGGCAGACCAAGAGCGTGCTGAAGGCCGGAGTTGCGGCCATCGGTGGTGCGGTGGTCCTGGCCATCGTCGTCAACATGACCGTGCTGCGGGACAAGATCGGCGAGGACATCAAGAACCCCTCCGGTGGCACCGCGGCCCCAGTCGCGGTCCGCGTCGTCGACCACATCGACCCGCTGGACGGCGGCCGGCGATGAGCACCACCGCTGCTTCGCCGGAGCCGCTGATCGGCAGGTGCTACACCAAGGCGCGCAAGCACACCCTCGTGGTGGGGCACTGGCCCGGCGGCGGCCGCATCTGGGGCGGCCCCTACACGGTCCCGCAGATCATCGTCGCCGCGGCGACCTTCGCAGCGGCCTTCCTCACCCGCGGACTGTGGGCGCACCACGGCCTGGTCGATGTCCTGCCCCTGGTCGGCGTGCCGTACGCGCTGGCGTTGGTCGTGGGACGGATCCACGTTGATGGCCGCAATCCCCTGTCCGTTGCCGCCAGTGCGCTGGGCCTTGCAGCGAGCGGCAGCGCGGGCCGGATGGACGGCCGGCCCGTGCGCCAGCGCCGAAGCGGCGCGCTGGTGGGCGTCTGCACTCTCACCTGGCAGCCGCCGAACGAGCCCGGACGCGCGGCCGCACCACTGGCGGAGGTCCTTTCCCTCGCCAAGCCGGGGTGTCCGGCTCCCGCACCGGCCGTCCCGGAGAACAGGCCGGCCGCCGATCGGCCCGCGGCCGACGCCCCCGTGGTGCGGGTGGCGTCCGGCGTCGGCGCGCTGCTCGCGGCACCAGCCGCGAGCACGACGAACACGAACGATCAGGGGCAGTAATGCGAATTCCCGTACGGCACGTCGCCGGAAACGTCATCTGGCCCCGCCATGGCACCTGCTGGGCGCTGTGGCGGGTGGAGGGCAGCGGGCACGCGCAGTCCTCCCGCACCGTCAAGGAACGCCGGCTGCGCACGCTGGAGTCGTTGGTCAAGCAGTTGCGCGGCGAGGCGATGCTGCTGTCGCTGTGCCCTCAGGTCGACCCGGCGGAGGTAGTGCGGCGCATGACCGATGGCGTCGACCTGGCCGCCTGTGAGCGCTACGCGCAGCTGGCGACGCGAGTGTGGGACCAGCTGGAGCGCTTGGAGCTGACCAGCCGCGCGGACTGGCTGGCCGTCCCGCTGCCCGCCGGCAGCAAGAAGCAGGCGGCTGGCATGGCGATCGATGCGGCCCGCGCGGAAATGGCCCAGCAACTGGGCCTGCTACCCGCACCGGTCGGCGCCCGCGAGGAAGTGCGCCGGTTGCGGCAGGCGCAGGAACTCGCCGCGACCTGGCCGGCGACCGTGGCGCTGCGGCCCGCGACCGAGTCCGAGATCCTGTGGATCTACGGGCACAGTGCCCGGCGCGGAGTGCTGGAGCCCCTCCTGTCATCCCGGCCAAGCGGTCACACCACCCAGGAAACCGAACAAGAGCGCCCTCCCACATGTGCACGCGGCCAGAGAAAAGGCTCGTCGCGAGCACTCATCGAAGCGCATCACCGTCGAGCACGCGCTCGCCGACCACAAACGCTGGAAGCAACTGACCCGCTGGACACACCGGAGAGACGTCCTGCCCGACACCTACCGGGCCATCGCCGGCCTCGTCTCCGACCGCAACACCATCGCCTGACAAACCCACCAGCTCAAGACCGCGCATCACCAACGCAATCACGCACCAACTCGTTAGGGCGCGCAGAGAATCAACGTGTTGCTTCCCGCCCTGCGGCTCGTTGATGTGGTATGCGCATCTCCGAGTCGATCCGTGACCAACTCACCCTGAAGTTTGAGGTGTTGTTCCCGCACCTCGACGAGCGGCAGCGGCGTCTGCTGATGGCAGCCGAGGCCCGGTTGCTGGGCCATGGCGGGATCCAGGCCGTCGCGCAGGCGGCCCAGGTCAGCGAGACAACGGTCCGCAAGGGCGTGGACGAGCTGGAATCCGGGGCGGAACCGTTGGGACGGGTCCGCCGCCCCGGGGGCGGGCGCAAGAAAGCAGCCGATATAGACCCGAGACTCCGGCCGGCCCTGCTCGCCCTGGTTGAGCCGGACTCACGCGGGGATCCGATGTCACCGCTGCGCTGGACGACGAAGTCGATCAGGAAACTGGCCGAGGAACTCACCCGGCAGGGGCACAAGGTCGGCGCCGACACGGTGGGTGACCTGCTGCGGGAGGAAGGCTTCAGCCTGCAGGCCAACGCCAAGACCATCGAGGGCGCCCAACACCCGGACCGCGACGCCCAGTTCCACTACATCAACGAGCAGGCCAAGGCCCATATGGACACCGGACAGCCGGTGATCAGCGTGGACACCAAGAAGAAGGAGCTGGTCGGCGAGTACAAGAACGCCGGGCGCGAGTGGCGGCCGACCGGTGAGCCGGTGAAGGTCAGGACGCACGACTTCCTCGACCGCCAGGGACCGGGCAAGGCGATCCCGTACGGGATCTACGACATCGCCGCGAACACCGGCTGGGTCAATGTCGGCACGGATCACGACACCGCGGCGTTCGCGGTCGCCTCCATCCGCCGCTGGTGGCAGGCCCGCGGCCGGCACGACCACCCGGCCGCCACCCGGCTTCTGATCACCGCCGACGCAGGCGGCTCCAACGGCCACCGCACCCGCGCCTGGAAGACCGAACTCGCCACGCTCGCCGCCGAGACGGGACTGGAGATCACGGTCTGCCACATGCCTCCGGGCACGTCGAAGTGGAACAAGATCGAGGTGCGCCACGAGGCGCCACTGTTACCGGGCAGGGGTGAGAGGCCCCTGCCGCCGGGCTGTCGCAGCAGTCCGGTGAAGCTGAGGGCAGCCGATCCGTGGAGATGCACGGGGAGGTAGGAGCAGCCCTGACAACGACGGAGCGCGTCGGTACTTCCAGACGGCGTGTGTCCGGCAAGCGAGACGAGACGCCGTACGAGAGGAACCAGTGCCTGACGTCCCGTAAGTGTTCCACCGGCTCCAATCTGGAGGATATGGGCCGGGTGCAGCGCACGCCGCCTGTCGGGCGGCGACTTCGAAGCCGGTCTTTCGATGCTGGTGAGAAGGCCACGCTGAATGCCTGCGGCGTAGGCGTGGCGATGCTGTCGGGGTAGAGCTGGGCGGCTCGCTCGTCGATCGGAGAGTGGTGAACGTGGGAAGCGTGCTGGAACCGCCCTTCCCGGCTGGCATCCAGTCAGCTGGTGGGCAGGCCCGTCGTCGGCTGACGGCTCCAGTGCGTGGCGGAGGCCCCGTAGTAGTCCGAGCGTACGAGAGGTGCGTACATGGCGAAGGGGGCCAGCAAGTCAGTGGCCGAAGTGCTGGAAGACCAGGAGGTTTTCGCCGGTGAATACCGACGAACTTGAGTCTGCCACCTATGTGGCGGAGCGACGGGTACTGGAGATCCAGACCAAGCTGCACCGTTGGGCCCGTGATGATCCTCATCGCAGGTTCGATGACCTGTTCAACCTTGTCGCCGATCCTGCGTTTCTGCTGGTCGCGTGGGATCGGGTGCGGGGTAACAAGGGTGCGAAGACCGCCGGGGTGGATGGCCGCACTGCGGCGTCCATCGTGGTGCGGACGGGGGTCGAGGAGTTCCTCGGCGGACTGCGGGGCAGCATCAAGGACCGTAGTTTCCGTCCACTGCCGGTGCGTGAACGGATGATCCCCAAGCCGGGCGGCAAGTTGCGTCGGCTGGGGATCGCCACGATCGCGGACCGGGTGGTGCAGGCATCCTTGAAGCTGGTGCTGGAGCCGATCTTCGAGACGGACTTCTTCCCATGCTCCTACGGGTTCCGTCCGAACCGCCGGGCTCATGACGCGGTGGCCGAGGTGCGGTTCTTCACGTCCAAGTCGTACGAGTGGATCGTGGAGGGCGACATCAAGGCGTGCTTCGACGAGATTTCACACCCCGCCCTGATGGATCGGGTGCGGAAGCGCGTCGGAGACCAACGCGTCCTGGCCTTGGTGAAGGCGTTCTTGAAGTCGGGCATCCTCGGCGAGGATCGTCTGCTTCGGGAGACCACCGCCGGTACTCCACAGGGTTCGATTCTCTCGCCGCTGATGAGCAACGTGGCTCTGTCGGTCCTGGACGAGTACATCGCCCAGGCGCCGGGAGGCCCCGGTTCCACGCCCTGGGCGCGGGCCAAACGACGTCGTCAAGGTTTGCCCAACTACCGGATTTCCAGGTACGCGGACGACTGGTGCTTGATGGTTTCCGGCACCAAGGACGACGCCGAAGCTCTGCGCGAGGAGATCGCGGAGGTGTTGTCCACGATGGGCTTGCGCCTGTCCGTGGAGAAGACCCTGATCACCCATATCGACGAGGGGCTGGACTTCCTCGGGTGGCACATCCAGCGCCACCGCAAACGGGGCTCCAGCCGCAGCTACGTCTACACCTATCCCTCGCGCAAGGCCCTCAAGGCCGCGATGGACAAGGTCAAGACGATCCGCCGCGGAACGGCCACCGGCCTGTCACTGGACGAACTGCTCACCCAGATCAACAAGATGCTGTTCGGCTGGTGCATGTACTTCCGCCCCGGAGTGTCCAGCGCGACCTTCCAGTACCTGAGCTCGTACACGTGGAGCCAGGTCATGAAGTGGCTGCGCCGCAAACACCACCGGATCAACAGGAAGGACCTCCGCCGCCGATACTGCGGTGGAGGATGGTGGCCATCAGGGGAGGAACGGACACTGTTCGATCCCGGCAAGGTACGCACCACGCGCTACCGATACCGAGGGACAGTCATCCCTTCTCCCTGGCCAACCGCCGGATGAAGGCAATCATCAGCAGCCGGACGGGACTTGTGGAGCGCCCGGTGCCGCGATAGTGGCACGCCGGGTGCGGGAAGCGGCCCAGAGAAACGGCTCGATCGAAAGACGAGACCGCGCTCTGGGCCGACTTCACCACCGGCTCTTCTCCCATATCAGCATGAACTGGCGTGGCAGGCCGTTGACCAGCCACGACGTCATCGTGAACAGCATCGCCGCGACCACCACCCGCGCCGGGCTACGGGTCGAGGCCCATCTGGACACCGGCGCCTACGACACCGGAATCAAGGTCACCGACGCCGAGATCGACGCCCTGCCGATGCACCGCCACCGCTTCCACGGCGACTGGAACTACACCCTCAACCCCGCCCACGCACAACCGACGCCCCGGGCAGCCGACCCCGCCGCACCGGCAGACACCGTCCCCGCCCGGGCCTCAGCCCGTCCCAGCCCCGCCTCGCTCCGCGACCCGGAACTGACAGGCATGACGACCGCACAGCTGGACCAGCTGACCCGCACGCCGATCCCCGCCCTCGGGACAGGCGCGAGAGTCTCCGGCACCAGCAGCGCGGCGGCGGCCGGCTCCGGGCCCGGGACGCCGGCGCCAAGGACACACTCACCGCACCCGCCCGGATCCTCGCCACCGTCCTCCATCAGCGCAAGATCGGCACCCACGACCTCCTCGCCGCACTCTTCGGCGTCACCCGCAGCACCATGTCCAGAGCCGTGCAGGAGGTGCAGCCTCTCCTGGCCGAGCACGGCCACACGATCCCGCCGTCCACCGCGAGGTTCCGCACACCAGCGGACGCGGCTGCCTTCCTCACCCCAGAAGCCGCCCAACGCGAGATCAAATCCGCATGTTGATTCTCTGCGCGCCCTTAGGAACCGGCGGGCGCATCCGATCATCTCCGGCGTGCCTCCAGCGTGACCTCACGGGATGTCACCGGCTGTGCTGGGCGCGGGCGGGCATCGGTCTGTGCGGGGCGTCGGGTCTTGGTGACGCTCATCTCGGCGCCTTCGGGCGCAGGATCACGGACGCAGGCATGCGGGGGTCCTTCGTCGGCGTGGGGGTGCCTGACCGCGTCGGTGCACGGCCGGTCCTTCAAGGACACCGCCGCGCTGATCCGGCGCCCAGGTCCTCCAACGGCCCCTCGCCGCCCGGGAACCGGCCCTCGACCGGCCTTTTGGCGGCCTTCTCGGCAGCCACCGACCTTTTGATCAGGCCGGCGGCTCCCGCCGGATGCAAGCGGCCACGACGGTGGAGCAGACTTTCGCGATCATGAACCGGTACCGGCGTCTGCACCGCGACTACGAGGCACTGCCGACCCGGTCCCGGTCAATGATCCACTGGGCCATAGTCAACTCCATGAGTAACCGGCTGACCGCCAGCCCGAACAAAGTCGGGCAATACCTCCGCCCGAAACCGCCCGCGGCAGCCTGAATCAGTATCGAACACCCTCTCTGCACGCGACGGCGAACCCCCGGCTCATCCGTGCACGCGACTACGGACATTCACAGTCACCACAGCCTGCGCCGGTGTGAGGGTCGGGGGCCGAGGTCCGCCGCGGTGTCCCCGGTGGCCCGGTCACCCTCAGAGTTCTGCCAGCGCCGGCAGCAGATCCTCCGCGACGGTGACCTCCTGCGTCAGCGGGTGATCCTCCTTGATCATCGGCAGGGTCCGCTGTGCCAGCCGCAGCGCGTCCCGCACGGGTGCCCCGGGCAGCTGTGCCCCGCTCATGGTCAGGGCGCGTACGGCTCCGAGCAGCTCGCAGGCCAGGACTGTGCGGTACGAGGCGATCGCGGCCGTCGTGGCGTGAGCCGCCTGGGTGGAGAAGCTGGCGTGGTCCTCCAAGCCTCGGGAGATGACGGCCGTGCCGAGTGTCACAGGGGCCGCCGCGTGCCGCATCTGACTGAGGGCGTCGTGGGCCAGGTACTCCAGGATCATGATGCCGGAGCTGCCCGCCGGGCCGTCCGCGAGAAACGGCGGGAGGCCGCTCAGGTCGGGTTCGACCAGGTCGCTCAGGCGCGCCGTGGAGAGTTCCGCAACGTGGTGGACCGCAGCCCGCAGGTGGTCCAGGTCGAGGGCGAGGTGGGAGGTGGCGAAGTGGCCGTGGTGGTAGACGTCGCCCGTCTCCACGTCGATGAAGGGGTTCTCCGCCGCCGCATTGATGTCGACGGTCAGCGCCGTCTCCAGGGCGTCGGCCGCCTCCAGCGCCGGTCCCTGGACTTGCGGGAAGGCACGCAGTCCAAACGGGTCCTGGAGGCGCCGGCCGGGCTCCGGCTCCGTGTCCGCCCACAGCAGCCTGCGCATCTCCGAGGCGCAGTGCACGGAACCGGGATGCGGGCGCTGCGCGTGGACCCGCGCTGCGAAGGCCTCGGGTGATCCGCCCAGCGCGCAGAACGACAGCGCCGCGACGGTGTGGCTGGCGCGCAGCAGAGTCCGCAGGTCGCTCCAGGCGAGTACCGACCGCGCCAGGGTGGCCGCGTTGCTGGAGATGAAGGCGAGCGCGTCACCGGGGCTGACCGGGACCGGTGCGATCCCGCCCGTGCCCCAGGGCCGCTCTCCCGCGAAGGTCAGCGCGATCTCCGCGAGCTGGCCCAGGTCGCCGGTGCCTATGGAACCTCGGGTGTGTGTGACCGGTATCGCGCCGACGCGCAGGGCCGTGGCGAGGGCCGTCAGCAGGCGTGGGTGGACGCCGCTCCCCGCCGCGGCGAGCTGGTTGAGGCGGATGACCAGTGTCGCCCGTACGAGATCCTCGTCCGAAGGCTCGCCCGTGGTGCCCGCGTGGCTGCGCAGCAGGCGCAGGCCGTGCTGGTCGGCGCCGTGCGGGTCGACGACCTCGTGCCTGTTCGCCCCGACTCCGGTGGTGCGGCCATAGACAGCCCGCTTCGTCTCGCTGTCGCGCGCTACCTCGTAGGCGTGACCCGCCTGCTCCAGTGCCTTGCCGTCCAGCTCCAGGGAGGCCCTGCGCCGGGCCACGCGGACCACGTCGTCGCACCTCAGTCGGGAGCCGTCAATGCGGAGACTGTTACTGTCGATCGCTGCTCACCCCTTGACACGTTTTCATTCATCAATGAACCTACATGAAACTTGTTATTCACGGCGTTGGCAAGGGTGCGGAGCGGGCGAGGTGTCCACTGCCTGCCGGCCCGGACATACCGCACGTGGGCGGGCGTCGAGAAAGACAACTTCCACGCGGATAGGACCTTAGTGGGACGATGCCTGAAAATAAGCTAGCTCCGATTCCGGTATCAGAGCCGGGACTCGTCCCTTTCGACGACGCCCCCCTCAATAGATTTCACGTCAAGATCACCGCACTCACCTTCGGAGCCAACTTCTCCGACGGCTATCAACTGGGTATCATCGGTATCGCGTTGACACTCATCAGGCCGCAGATGGGATTTGGTTCCGCCTGGGAGGGCCTGCTCGGGGCCTCGGCGCTCATCGGGATCTTCCTCGGCAGCATCACGCTCGGTTGGCTGGCCGACCGTATGGGGCGTCAGCAGCTCTACATGCTGAACTTCGTCCTGATCACCCTGGCGTCGATCGCGCAGTTCTGGGTCGGCGGGCCGATGGAACTATTCGTTCTGCGGCTCCTCATCGGCATCGGCATCGGCGCCGACTACGCCATAGGCCCGACGCTCGTGGCCGAATTCTGCCCCCGGCGGCACCGTGGTTTTCTGCTGGCCTCTCTCACCGCCATGTGGACGATCGGCTACGTCTGCTCCTTCTTCTTCGGCAGCTACCTCATCGACCAGGGCGGCAACGCTTGGCGGTGGCTGCTGGCGAGCAGCGCCCTTCCCGCCCTCGTGGTCCTGCTGATGCGAATCGGCACCCCGGAATCGCCTCGCTGGCTGATCAGCAAGGGGCGGGTCGAAGAGGCCCGCGCCGTCGTGGAGAAGTACATCGGCCGGCACGTGGACTTCGCCTCCATCGCGGCCGAGCCCGGCACGGACAAAGCTCCCTCAGCCTCGTACCGGGGCCTGTTCAGCGCGGAGCAATGGCGCAAGACGGCCTTCGGCATCCTCTATTACAACTGCCAAGTCATCCCGTACTTCGCCATTTACACATTCCTGCCGATCATCATGGCCAGGTTCGGTCTGAAGGAGGGATTCCTCGGCGACGGACTGCTGAACGTATTCCTTCTGCTCGGCAGCATCGCCGGTCTCTGGTTCGTCTCGCGATTCTCGCGTCGCGGATTCGTTATCGGATCCTTTGTGGTGATGGCCGTCGCGCTGGGCCCCATGGGTATCTGGCCCGGTGCTCCGAAGCTTCTGCTCTTCGTTCTCTTCCTGGCCTTCACCTTTATGATGTCGGCCTCGTCCAATCTCGATCAGGTCTATCCCCCCGAGCTTTTCCCGACCGCTCTTCGCAGTTCCGGTGTCGGTCTGCTCAACGGCCTCAGCCGGGTCGGTTCCGCTGCGGGCACCTTCCTGCTACCGATGAGCATCGATCATCTCGGGTTCTCGCCGTCCATGACAGTCCTCAGCGTGTTCCTGGTCCTCGGCGCGGTGGTCTCCTTCGCCTGGGCGCCCGAGACCTCCGGGGCGACCCTGGACTGAGGGCGTCACGGCCCGGCGCTCGGAGGACTGACCGCGCCACGGCCGGGGCAGCGAACGGGCGGCGCCACGGCCCGGGGGCGGGGCATGCGCAGCGTACGCGGGGCAGCACTGTCAACGGTGCCGGCCCCGCGTCCGCGGGCAGCTCCGCGTCGAGCTCGGCGACGACCTCGCGGACGAGGGTCTCGGCGTCGTGGGCGTCGAAGGTCGGAGTGGTGCGGACGTCGACATTGAGTTCGCACCGGTCTGGGATGGCGGAGAAGCCCGGCCGCCGTGGAAGGACGTGACCGACAGCTTCGGCGGCAGCGGGAACGCCGAGGCCCCGTCAATGCCGGGCAGGTCGGCGGCAACACCAGCTCGGCGTGGGCGGAAGCCGTCTACGGGGTTCCGTCGGCCCCGGAGTCGCTGCTGTTGAGGTTGCCGACCTTCCTGCGGTACCGGCCCTGAGCGGCCTGCTCGGATCCTACGTCGAGCGCCGCGGCGATCTGCTTGAAGGTGAGCAGCGGCTTGCCGGTGCGGGTGCTGGTGGAGCGGGCGGCCAGCAGCATTGCGGCCTCCAGGCCGTCTTCCGCCGTATTCCGGTTGGCCTCCCGGGGCGGTACTAATACTCCAGCCGTAGATCGTGATCTTCATGTCTGATTCGCGGCTTGTCGTCGGTAATGGCCGGCTCGGGCCTGGTGGCGGCGTCGCCAGGCGGACCAGGCGAACCGGTGGGCTACCTCGCGCACGGGCCGGACGACCAAGGCGATGAACAGTCGCTGGATCTCGTTGCAGGTGAGCGGGATAAGCCCGTCAGGTGTGGGGCCCCGGGCGTGTTCGTCGGCGCGGACAACGGCGAGGAAGGCGTGAGCGAGCATGGCCAGGGTGACCCAGCGGGACCAGGAGGTGTAGCGGCGGACTTGGTGCTCGTCGAGACCGGCCAGGCCCTTTCCGGACTGGAAGGTCTCCTCCACCCGCCACCTTGATCCAGCGACGCGGACCAGGGTGTTCAGGGGCGCCGGGTCGGGTGAGAAGCAGCGGTAGTAGGCGAGTTCACCGGTGGTGCGGTTGCGGCGGATCAGCAGCTGGCGGCTGCCGGGGCGGGGTTCGGCCACGTCGATGACGGCCCAGTCGTAGAAGCGGTGCCGCTTCGCACCGGCCCCGGCCGACAGCTTCTGCCAGGCCCGTCTGGGCACCTTCGCGGCCAGGGCATCCGCGCGGAACTTCCCCGCGCCGGTGGTGAGTTCATGTGAGCAGGCGATGGCGAGCACGTAGCCGACCTGGCGTTCTTCCAGCGCGGAGCGCAGCTTCGGGTTGCCGCCGTAGACCTCGTCTGCCGCGACCCAGCCGGCGCGGTGCCCGGCATCGAGGAACCGGCCGATCATGCGGGCGGCCAGCTCCGGCTTGATCGCGAAGACGGTGTCCTCGTCCAGGCCCGCGGCTCGGCAGCGGTCTGGGTCGCGCGTCCAGGAGCGCGGGACGTACAGCTCCCGGTCCACCGCCGCGTGCCCACGCCGTCCCGCATAGACGAGGTAGACAGCGACTTGCGCGTTTTCGATCCTCCCGGCGGTGCCGGTGTACTGGCGCTGGACACCGACGGTGTGCGTGCCCTTCTTCACGTCCCCGGTCTCGTCGACCACCAGCACTGCACCCTCGTCGTGTAGATGCTCCAGGACGTACTCGCGCACGTCATCGCGCACGGCGCCGGCATCCCATCGGGCCCGGCCGAGCAGGTGCTGCATGCCGTCCGGGGTGGCCTCTCCGGCCCACTCGGCGATGCTCCAGCAGTTTTTGCGTGGCAGGTCCGACAGCAGCCCCAGCACCAGATCCCGTACCCGACGCCGGGGTTCAACCCGGGCGAACCGGCCGGCTATCCGGCTCATCAGGACCTCGAACGCTTCCTGCCAGCGAGCAGGGTCTGCGCTGTGGCCTGCGGCCACCGCAAGATCGTTAGTCTTCACACACCGATGATCAGCGGTGGCCGCAGCCTTCCCGCAGCCGACCCACGAGCAAGATCAAGGTCTATGGCTGGAGGTCGCGCTGGTACCAAGTGCCTGACTTGCCGCCGAGATCGGCCGGGGTAGCAGGGCCAACCGGGACGAACCCGGCCTTGGCCAAGACTTTCTGGGACGCGACGTTGTCGTGGGAGGTGGCCGCCCGCAGTGTGCGCAGGCCGTGCCTCGCGGTCGCTATCCGGCACAGCTCCCGGACGGTCGCGGTCGCCACGCCGCGGCTGGCGACCCGCTCCGCGACCCGGTAGCCGAGTCTGGCAGTGCCGTCCTCCAAGTCGTACAGGTTGAACCTGCCGAGTACCGAGCCGTCCTCGGCGACGAGCACGTAGAAGGCGCAGCTGCCGGCCTCCTGCTCGGCCAGCGAGGCGTTGTACCGGTCGGTGAACTGGTCGAAGAAGTCGTCGCCGCGGTCGGAGATCGAGGCAGCGAAGTAGGTGCGGTTCGCCAGCTCGAAGGCCAGAACCGCCGGGGCGTGTCCGGCATGGAGCCGCTTCAGCTCGGGCATTGCGCGACTCTACCCAGATCGTGCGCTGAGGCCACCCGAGTTTCCGCCAGTGGCAGACAGCCCCAAGACCAGGGCACATAACGATCTACGGCTGGAGTACTAGTCACCACCGAATCTGCCGGCAGGTTAGGCGGGACGCCCAGCAACCCAACCGGTGTCACCGGAAAGCGTAAGGGCCGCCGGATCCCGGCAGCCCTTACGGAGGTCTAAACCCTGGGGTATGGCCTGCCACTTTCGAGGGCTACCAGGGACGATTCCAGGGTCTTCGCCGCCGAGCGTACCTACGATTTCCTCATCATGCACAGCACGTCGCCCACCAGCATCGATCCGCCCGACGACAAAGCCGTCATCGAGCTGCTCAGCCCCGACCGGCTGAACCCCTACCTGACCACCGGTGACTCGACCGGCGCCCTCGCCTTATACCGGTGGAACAGCGACCTCGCCGCGGCGTTCTTCGAACCGCTCGGACACCTGGAGATCATGCTCCGCAACGCGCTGGACGCACGGCTCGTTGCCCGCCAGCAGCGCCGGGACCGCACCACCGAGTGGTACATCGACAGGCAGGTCCCCCTCAGCGGCAAGGCCCGCGGCGACATCGCCCAGACCCAAGAGCGCGCTGGACGGGGCGGCGCTGCGACCACGCCGCGCGGGAAGGTCATCGCGGAGCTGAGTTTCGGCTTCTGGCGCTTCCTGCTGGCCCGCCAGTACAAGACCAACCTGTGGCCCGACCTCGCAGGCGCCTTCCCCCACGCCCCCAACCGTGCCCTGACCACGGTGGAAGACCCGATCAAGCGCCTGCACAAGTTCCGCAACCGCATCGCTCACCACGAGGGGATCTGGCACCTGCCCCTCGAAGCCCGCCGGGACGACATCCAGACCATGCTCGGCTTCATAGCGCCGGCCGCCGCAACGTGGGTTGCCGACGCCTCCCGCACCGACGACGTCCTCACCCGCCGCCCCTGACGCCTCGAGCTCTCCTCTCCTCACCCGGTCCTGCCCAGCGGCGTCGACTGCGGGACTGCGGCCGATCGTCCCGGCCTCCTTCACCGCGCGCTCCGCACGGGCCAGGCGCAGGCTGCCGCGTGGCATGGAACGAGTACCGGCGCATGGTCTGACTGGCAGTCTGGTCTTCGGCACATCCCGATCGAGAGGAACCCATGAAACTGAAACAACTTACCGCCACAGCAGGAGCAGCCCTGCTGACCGCGCTGGCACTGCCGGCAGACGCCCACGCCGCCGCCATTGCCTGCGGAGGCGCCGTCTCGACCCAGAACATCGGCGCACAGGGCTGCATCTCCGCCGAACGGTGGAAGGACGGCCATGTCTTCATGCGGAACATCACCGCCCACGCCGTCATCACCAACTCCCGCGCCCACGCCTCCTACGTCGACTACGAAGCGTATTTCCGGATCCGCGAAGGCGGCCACTGGGTCAAGCTCGGCAACGGCCGCACGACCGTCCAGCGCAGGTCCACGATCGGCCCGTTCGAGATCGGTAACACCGACCGCGTCTGCGGCCCTGTCAACGTAACCGCCGAAATCCGGGTGCATGTGAGGCCGGCCGGCGGGGCGTGGAGCAACTGGAGCGGAGCCGCGACGAAGCAGTGCCAGACGTGAGCTAAGGGTTGTCCCGTAACTGCTGGTCACAGGTGAGATGATCTTGGTGTGGCTGGTGTGATCACGGCGTCGGAGCCGTCCTGGATAGCCCCGTTCACCGGGTTGAGCCCGCGCGCCTTCGGGAAGCT
>NZ_VKJP01000159.1 GCF_007280575.1 Streptomyces benahoarensis | reverse complement strand
CCCCTCCCCACCCCGCATCACCCCGTCACCTCGTACGGGACGGACCCGTACGGGATTGCCCCGAAGGAGAGCGCGGAACCCCGTGCGGGATCACCCCGGAGGGGAGCGGAGAGCAGGTCGAGCACCTTTGCCTCTCAGGCAAAACTTTTGCCCCAGAGGTCAAGGCTGGCTATACCGGGTACATGACCGAGACCCCGCAGGACTCCCCCGCCGAAGCGGCGGCGGATCTGCCCACCGTCGCGCCCCGGCTGCGCGATCTGCGGCGCCACAGCGGGCTGACGCTGGAGACGGCCGCCCGGCGGGTCGGGCTGTCGCCCGCGCATCTGTCCCGGCTGGAGACCAATCGCCGCCAGCCGTCGCTGCCGATGCTGCTCGCGCTGGCCCGCACGTACGGAACCACGGTATCGGACCTGCTGGGCGAGACCGCGCCGGAGCGGGATCCGATCATGCGGGCCGGGCGGACCGAGCCGTCGGAGGCCGGTGGCTGGACGTACTGGACGGTCGGCGGCGCCGGGCGGGCCATGCAGGCGCTGCGGGTGCACGTACCGCAGCAGGCGCAAGGCGATCTGGTGCGGGTGCATCCGGGCGAGGAGTGGCTGTACGTCCTCACCGGGCAGCTGCGACTGACGCTCGGCGAGGCCGTGCATCTGCTCGGCCCGGGTGACGCGGCCCACTTCGACTCGCTGACCCCGCACCGCATCGCCGCGACCACCCGGGCCGGTGCGGAGCTGCTGTTCGTCCACACCTTGTTGCAGAGCGGCGCCGCCGAACTGTGCCTGGGGGACGACATCCCGCGGCGCGGCCTGTGAGACCGCCCACCGCCTTCGGTGCCGCGGAGCCGCCGCGCACCGCACCGCTTCATGAGGGAAGGACGAACGCCGTGCCCGACCACTCCACCCCCGCCACCCCCGCCGCCCCCGGGACACCCGGCGGCCCCGATGTCGTAGCTCCGCAGGAGGCGACCGAGCGGAAGTACGTCGAGAACAAGCCGCCGCGCGGGCTGTACGTGCGGGTGTTCATCTACGTCGTGGCGACGCATGTGCTGCTGGCGTTCATGAGCTTCTTGGTGTACATCGCCAAGACGCGCTGACGCCACCGGGGGCCCATCGCCGTACCGGAGCCGCCGGGCGGGCGGTGCTCCCCCGGTCTCTCCGGCGCGTCGGCGCACCGCCCGGTGCCGGGCCCGCACGCTGAGGGCACACCCCACGGCCGCCGGGCCGCGTGCCCCGCACGGTGCGGCGCCGTGGGCGGCCGCCCCGTACCGGAGGAGATCCCGCCATGGTCCGACCCGCCGACGCCGCGCCCCGGCCGACCGCGGACGCCGTTCTCGACGCCGCCGTACGCGCCCTCGCCCCGGATTCCGGCGCGAACCGGACGGTCGCGCGGATCGCCGCCGGGCAGGCGCCGCGCGCGCTCTTCACGACGTTCGCGCTGGAGCAGCACCGGGTGATCGCCTCGGACCGGCTCAGCTTCCGCCATCTGACGCACCGGGCGGACGCCGATCCGCCGGTCGCCGCCTTCTTCGAGCTCCTCGCGGACGGCGAGGCGACCGCCCTGGAGCGGCTGGACGCGCTGAACAAGGCGCTGGGCATCGCCCCGTCCACCCTCGACGGGTACGAGCCGCGGCCCGGCTGCCAGGCGTACCCCTCGTACGCGGCACGGCTGGCGCTCGGCGTGGAGCCGGTCGATGTGGTGATCGCGCTGACCGCGAACTTCGCCGCCTGGGGCGCGTACTGCGCCACGGTGGGCCGGGCGATGCGGGAGCACTACGGCCTGCCGGACGCGGCGTGCGGGTTCTTCGACCTCTTCGCCGAACCGTCGCCCGAACTGGACCGGCGGGCCCTGGCGGCCGTCGCGCACGGGCTGGAGACCGGCCAGGCCCGGCCGCTGGAGGCGCACCGGCACGGGCGGCTCCTCCAGGCGTACGAGCTGATGTTCTGGGACGCTCTGGACGACTGAGCGGCGCCCGGCCGCCGGTACGGACGGCCGGGCGGCGGTGCGTCAGCCGCGCTCGGGGCGGGTGAGGAGTTCGCCCGTGGGGGCGGCGAGGGTGGCGCCGTCGTTGATCTTGCGGCCGCGCAGCCAGGTGGAGCGCACCACGCCGTGCAGGGTCTTCCCGGCGTACGCGGTGATCTTGTTGCGGTGCTGGAGGGCGGCCGGGTCGACGGTGAAGGTCTCGTCGGGCGCGAGGACCGCGAAGTCGGCGTCCCGGCCCGCCTCGATGGCGCCCTTCCGCCCGAGGCCGACCAGCGCCGCGGGGGCGGTGGCCATCCAGCGGACCACGTCCTCCAGGGAGTGGCCGCGGGCGCGGGCCGCCGTCCAGATGGCGGGCAGGCCCAGCTGGAGGGAGGAGATGCCGCCCCAGGCGGCGCCGAAGTCGGCGGTCTTGAGGTCGGCGGTGGACGGCGAGTGGTCGGAGACAATGCAGTCGATGGTGCCGTCCGCCAGGCCCTGCCACAGCGCGTCCTGGTTGGCGCCCTCGCGGATCGGCGGGCAGCACTTGAACTCCGTGGCGCCGTCGGGGATCTCCTCGGCGGCCAGGGTCAGGAAGTGCGGGCAGGACTCGACGGTGATCCGGACACCCTCGGCCTTGGCGGCGGCGATCAGCGGCAGCGCGTCGGCGGAGGACAGATGCAGGACGTGCACCCGCGCGTCCAGCCGCCGGGCGAGCGCTATCAGGGCGGCGACGGCGTCGTCCTCGCAGACACGGGGGCGCGACGCGAGGAAGTCGGCGTACCTGGGCCCGCGGGGCGCGGGCGCCGCGTCCAGGTGGTGCGGGTCCTCCGCGTGCACGATGAGCAGGCCGCCGAAGCCGGCGATCTCCCCGAGGGCGAGGGCCAGTTGTTCCTGGTCCAGCTCGGGGAACTCATCCACGCCGGAGGGCGACAGGAAGCATTTGAAGCCGAGGACCCCGGCGTCGTGGAGCGGTCGCAGGTCCTTGACGTTGCCGGGGATCGCGCCGCCCCAGAAGCCGACGTCGATATGGGCCTTGGCCGCGGCGACCTCGCGCTTGGTGTCGAGGTGGGCGACGGTGGTGGTCGGCGGGAGGCTGTTGAGCGGCATGTCCACGAGCGTGGTGATGCCGCCCGCGGCGGCCGCACGGGTGGCCGTCCAGAAGCCCTCCCACTCGGTGCGCCCGGGGTCGTTGACGTGTACGTGGGTGTCCACCAGGCCGGGCAGCAGGACGTCGTCGCCGAAGTCCTCGACCCGCGCGCCGTCCGGCACCGCGGCGTCGTGCGGCAGGACCGCCGCGATCGTCCCGCCGCCGACGGTGACGGACGCGGCGCGCGTCCCGTCCGGGGTGATGACGCGCGTGGAGCGCAGCACCAGCTCTACGTTGGACACCCGGTCCCCTCCTCGTCTCTCGTGCTCCGTGTCCTTGACGGTGGTCAGTGGCGCCGGGTGGAGCGGCCCTGCTGACGTTCCCCAAGCCTTCAACAGACTGTTGAACGAGTTTTGTCGCCAGGCCGGGACCCGTCAAGACCCCTCCGGGCCCCGCAGGCAGCACCTCGGGAACCGCACGGCCGACACTTGCGACGGGAGGGCGGAAACCCTCTCCCGCACGACTGGATGATTCCACGAAATGGATAATAAATTTCGCGGAGCAGAACGTAGCTACGGCCATCGGCCGGGTCGAGGGATCGCGGATATCGAGGTCACCGGCCCGGCCGGAGTCCCGCGGCCGAGGCGCTGACCGGCGCGAACGACTGCGCGGTACACCGTGTGCCCGGGAAACGGGCCCGGTAGGCTGCACCGGTCGGGCCCGGCGCCCGCACCAGCCGAGACCGACCCCTCCGCCCCGAAAGGAAAGCGACGTGCCCCCGTCCAGCGCCAGCACCTCCGCCGCCGATACCAAGCCCGCGGGCGCGAGCGGCGGCGTCCAGTCCCTTGAGCGCGCCTTCGACCTGCTGGAGCGGATGGCCGACGCCGGGGGCGAGGTCGGCCTCAGCGAGCTGTCCGCCAGCAGCGGCCTCCCCCTGCCCACCATCCACCGCCTGATGCGCACCCTCGTGGCCTGCGGTTACGTCCGCCAGCAGCCCAACCGCCGGTATGCGCTGGGACCCCGCCTGATCCGGCTGGGCGAGAGCGCCTCGCGGCTGCTCGGCACCTGGGCGCGGCCGTTCCTGGCCCGGCTGGTCGAGGAGACCGGCGAGACCGCCAACATGGCACTGCTCGACGGCGACGAGATCGTCTACGTCGCCCAGGTCCCCTCCCGGCACGCCGTGCGGATGTTCACCGAGGTCGGCCGGCGGGTCCTGCCGCACTCCACCGGCGTCGGCAAGGCACTGCTCGCCGGGCACCCGCCGGAGGAGGTCCGCGCGCTGCTCGGACGGACGGGCATGCCCGCGGCGACCGAGAAGACGATCACCGACCCGGACACCTTCCTCGACGCGCTCGCCGAGGTCCGGCGCCTGGGCTATGCGGTCGACGACAACGAGCAGGAGATCGGCGTCCGCTGCTTCGCCGTACCGGTTCCCGACTCCCCCACCCCGGCGGCGATCTCCATCTCCGGCCCGACCGGCCGGGTCACCGAGGAATCGACGGAGAAGATCGTCCCGGTCCTCCAGGACGTCGCCGCCCAGCTGTCGGTGGCGCTGGCCAACCAGACGCCGGCCTGAGCATTCCCGCGTCCGCCACGGGCCCCGGTTCGCCGGTTGCCGTGGCAGACACGTGGACCGGCCCCGGGGTGGACGCCCCGGGGCCGGCCGTCTTCCAGGGCGAGCGGCCCTGCCCGGGGTCGGCGCCTCAGCCGCGCCCCGGTGGCCCGCCGAACCGCTCGACGCCCTCACGTACATCGGCCAACGCGGGCGACAGGGCACTGACGGACCCCACGGCACCGGCGATCAGCAGCAGCGAACGGCGCAGCCGGGGCACCTCGGGCAGCCCTTCGCGGACCATCGCGTCCAGGGCGGCCAGCTCGTCGTCGGCCACCGCACGATCCGGTAACTCGTAAGGCAAAAGTGCCAGTTCGCGGCGGAGCCGGGCCACCGCGGTGCGCAGTTCGTACCTCCGCGGATCGACCCCGGCCACGCCGGGACATCCGCGCCCCCCTTGCCTCTGCTCCACGACGACGGCGTCCTCCAGGGAAGTTGAGCGTTCGACAATGCGGGACAGTTAACGCCACGGTGCGGCGGATGCGCCATATGCGGGACGCGATCCGCTACGCCTGATCGGCGGGACGTGACGGCGTCCGGCCTTTCCCGCCGCGCGCCGTCGCGCACGGCGCACGTCCCGCGCAGTGCGCCCCGAAGAGCCGTCCGGCCTTCCCCGTAGGGGGCGGTGCCACTCCTCCGCACATCTGCCCCCCCGCCCCACCTTCCGCGTGAGCGTCCGTCGGGACAGGCGTACGGGGCGCCTGGACGGAGCAGCATCCTTCCGGGCATATCCGGTATATCCCAGAATCGGAGAACGCGATGGACTCTCAACGCGACCCGTACAGCGACCCCGATCCGGAGCACGGCCACGACGCGGCCCCCGACCGGCGCCACACCAGCGTGGTGCAACTCATCTGCCGCGCCTACGGACTCGCGGACGCCTCGGAGATCACCGTCGAGCACATGCACCGGTACGTCACCGAGCACCGCCTCGCGGAGCAGCGTACGCACCGTATCCGCGGCACCCTGCGACCGTGGATCCCCCGTCCGCGTACGGCGGGGGACGCGGGCTGACGTCCGCGGGTCGGGGCGGGCGCCGTCGGGGGGCTACGGACCGGTGCGACACCGGTGGGGCGGCGCCCGGCCCCGGGGGATGGCGGCATGGGGTATGCACTCCCCCATGACATCGACACCACGCCCGTCCGCCCCGGCACCGCACTCAGGGCGCCCGCCCCGCCCGGGGGAAGTGGCGGGACTCCTGCTCGCCGCCGGGGGCGGGCGGCGGCTGGGCGGGCGGCCCAAGGCGTTGCTGGAGTTCCGCGGCCGACCGCTGGTGGAGCATGCGGCGCGGGTGCTGCGGGAGGGCGGCTGCGGCCCCGTCCACCTCGTCCTGGGCGCCGCGGCGCCCGAGGTGCGGGCCCGCGCCGACCTCTCCGGCTGTACCGTGCACACCAACCCCGACTGGGCCTCCGGGATGGGCTCCTCCCTGCGGACGGGCCTGGCCGCACTCGCCGGTTCGGGGGCCGGTGCGGTGCTCGTCGCCCTGGTGGACCAGCCGGGCATCGGGCCGGAGGCGGTGGCGCGGGTGGCGGCGGCGTACGACGGCCCGGGAGCCCTGGCGGCGGCCGCGTACGAGGGGCGCCGCGGGCATCCGGTGCTCTTCGGTGCGGATCGTTGGACGGAGATCGCGGCGACCGCCGAAGGCGACCGCGGCGCCCGCGACTACCTGCGCCACCACGGCACCGAACTGACCCTCGTCGAGTGCGCGGACATCGCCGCGGCGTACGACATCGACACCCCGGAGGATCTGCGCCTGCTCACGATTGAACTTCCGCAATAAGGAAACTAGTATCCACTGGCCAGAAGCGCCCTGAATCCGAACGGCGCCCGCGACCGTACGTCCGACCCTGCGGCACCCCGTGCCGTACGGGCCTCGGCGGCCGCTCGGCACCGCCGCCGAATGGAGTGACCGCTCATGTCCGCACCAGCGCCGTCCCCGCTGGCCCTCGCCGACGTCGACCCCGCCCACGCCCCCGCGCGCCAGGACGAGGTCCTCACCGACGCCGCGCTCGCCTTCCTGGCCGAGCTGCACCACCGGTTCACCCCGCGCCGCGACGAACTGCTCGCCCGGCGCGCCGAGCGCCGCGCCGACATCGCCCGGACCAGCACCCTGGACTTCCTGCCCGAGACCGCACACCTCCGCGCGGACGACACCTGGCAGGTCGCCGCGCCGCCCGCCGCGCTCCACGACCGCCGGGTGGAGATCACCGGCCCGACCGACCGCAAGATGACGATCAACGCACTGAACTCCGGCGCCAAGGTCTGGCTCGCCGACTTCGAGGACGCCTCCGCTCCCACCTGGGAGAACGTCATCACCGGCCAGCTCAACCTCACCGACGCCTACGAGCGCCGCATCGACTTCACCGACCCGCGCTCGGGCAAGTCGTACGCCCTGAGGCCCGCCGAGGAGCTGGCGACCGTCGTCATGCGGCCGCGCGGCTGGCACCTCGACGAGCGGCACCTGACGGTCGACGGCAAGCCCGTCCCCGGTGCGCTGGTCGACTTCGGCCTGTACTTCTTCCGCAACGCCCGGCGCCTCCTGGACCTCGGCAAGGGCCCGTACTTCTACCTGCCCAAGACCGAGTCGCACCTGGAGGCCCGCCTCTGGAACGACATCTTCATCTTCGCGCAGGACTACGTCGGCATCCCTCAGGGCACCGTGCGCGCCACGGTCCTCATCGAGACGATCACCGCCGCGTACGAGATGGAGGAGATCCTCTACGAGCTGCGCGAACACGCCTCGGGCCTGAACGCCGGCCGCTGGGACTACCTCTTCTCCCTCATCAAGAACTTCCGTGACGGCGGCGCCAAGTTCGTGCTGCCGGACCGTAACGCGGTGACGATGACCGCGCCGTTCATGCGCGCGTACACCGAACTCCTCGTCCGTACCTGCCACAAGCGCGGTGCGCACGCCATCGGCGGGATGGCCGCGTTCATCCCCAACCGCCATGACCCGGAGGCCAACGAGAAGGCGCTGGCCAAGGTGGCGAACGACAAGGACCGCGAGGCCGGGGACGGGTTCGACGGTTCCTGGGTCGCCCACCCCGACCTCGTGCCGATCGCCCGGGCCTCCTTCGACGCGGTCCTCGGCGACCGGCCGCACCAAAAGGAGCGGCTGCGCGAGGACGTCGACGTCAAGGCGGCCGACCTGATCGCCATCGATTCCCTGGAGGCCAGGCCCACGTACCAGGGCCTCGTCGACGCCGTGCAGGTCGGCACCCGGTACATCGAGGCGTGGCTGCGGGGCCTGGGCGCCGTCACCATCTTCGGCCTGATGGAGGACGCCGCCACCGCGGAGATCTCCCGCTCGCAGATCTGGCAGTGGGTCGACGCGGGCGTCGTCTTCGAGGACGGCGACCACGCGGGCGAGAAGGTCACCGCCGATCTGGTGCGTACCGTCGCCGCCACCGCGCTGGCCGACATCCGCGCCGAGGCCGGCGAGGAGGCGTTCACCTCCGGCCGCTGGCAGCAGGCCCACGACCTGCTGCTCCAGGTCTCCCTCGACGCCGATTACGCCGACTTCCTGACCCTTCCGGCGTACGCGCTGCTGGAGGGCTGAGAGCGGCGCCCGCACCGGCGGACGGCGGGGCCACGGCCGCGGCGGCGGGGCCCGCCCTCGCCGCCGGTCCGACGATGGCCGCGCCGTACGAGGAGTGGGGTCGGTCCTGGTGCCGGGTGCCGCCGAGCCCGTTCGTCGTGGGAGTCCGGGGTCCACCGGTGTCGCCGCCTCCGTTGTGGCGGCGTCCCGGTACGACCGCCCGGCGCCGGGTCCCACGAAAAAGGTCCCCTCCTCGTATGAGGAAGGGACCTTGTCCAGAGCGCCCGGCAGGCCTTGCACCTGCATCTCCCGCCGGTTGGTGGGCATCTTTCCTTGGACCACAGACGCAACGCTCCACCCGCCGTTCCCGGGGGCGAAGTTGCACCATGATCGTATCGGATCGCAGCGGCTCCGCGCGCCTTCGGCCCGGTCAGCCCGGCTCGCCGTCGGCCCAGGGGTTTCCGTACGGCCCGACGAAGCCGCCGGGGCCTGGGGGTGAGGCGTTCCCGGGGTCCTGATCCGGGGCGTTCACGAGGCTCGGGGCCGGTGAGCCGGAGGGGCTGTCGCCGTGCCCGTCCGGGGACAGGCCGGTCCAGGGGTTCGGCTCCGGCGCGAACGAGGCCATCGGTCCGGGCCCTTCCTCATGGGGCGCTACGGGCACGAACTCACCGTCCTGCCATACCTCGGGGCCCTCCAGGCCGGTGGGTTCGTCATGGCGCTCCCCCGGACCGGTGAACTCGTCGCCGTGAAGGGAGGCCGGGGCATCCGGCGAGGTACCGGCGGAAGACGACGGGGCGAGCGAGGACGTCGCCCCGGAAGGGGACGGCAGCCCGGACGAGGGCATCCGCTCGGGCGTCGCTCCCGACGGAGCCGGAAGCCCCGGCGAGGGCGGGGCCTCGGGCAACGGCCCTCTCGTACCCTCCGACGGCGGCCGCAGCAACCCCTCCACAGCACCCTCCAGGCGATCGGCAGGGGAGAGGGATCCGAGGTTCTTCGGGTTCATCCCGGTGTGCCGGGCGCCCCAGGCCCCGTTGAACGCCCCGTTGGCCGCGCCGGAGACCCAGTCGCCGGACAGGCCGAACGCGGCGTCCTGCGCGGCGCCTTCCGCCATGCCGGCCACCGCCCCGTATCCGCCCTGCCGGACCACGTCGGCGGCGCCGCGCACGGCGGGTCCCAGCCCGGCCGTACGGAGGCCCTTGCCCAGTCCGTGTCCGAGGGCGCCTCCGGCCAGGCCCGTGCCGAAGCCCACCGCGCCGCCGATCGCGCCGTTGACCGCGGCCACCGTGAGCTGCTGTCCGTCCAGCGTGCCGCGGTGCCCCTGCGCCAGCTCGGTGACCTGGGCCAGCAGCGCGAACCCCTCCTGCGCCAGCACCGATTCGGCGACCCGGGTCAGTACCCGTACGGCCGCCTGGCGCAGGAAGGCCAGGCAGAGCACCCGCGCGGCGGCGATCTCGACGGCGGCGGCCTCGGCGCCGCCGAAGAGGAACGCCACCGCGTCCACCGTCAGCTGGACGGCGAGCACGATCAGCGCGCCGAGGATCTCGATGCGCAGCGTCTCGACCTCGTTCGCCAGGGCGTCCAGCGCATCGGCCGCGCTCCCGCAGCAGCGGATCGCCGTCGGCAGCACCGCACCGTCCTCGACGCCCGGCCGCCCGATCAGCGTGGCGAGGAACGCGTCGACGCCCGCGCGGGTCGCGCCCTCCAGCCCGGCGTCCACGGCGCGCCACGCCTCGGTCACGTCCCGGACGCACTCGTCGAGCGCGTCGGCCACCTCGCGCCATGCGGCGGCCTCGGCGCGGAGGGCCGTCTCGTCGCCGGTGGGCCATTTGTTGCCGACGACCACCAGGAGGAGGTTCTGCAGGTCCGGCGGTATGTGGTGTGCGTCGATCACGATGCCGCGCCGCCCAGGTCGGCGAGGCGGCGCCCCAGGACCGTGACGGCCTCCAGCGCCGTGCCCTCGGCGTGGGCGAACGCGCCGCGCGTCGCCGCCAGATCATCCGCCAACTGCCGTAGTACAAGGTGCAGTTGATGGGCCGTCCGGACGAGATCGGCGCGGGGACCGGCGAAGGCGTCGCCGAATGCCTGGCCCAGCCCCGGGTCGTCGCCCCAGGGCGCGGGCCCCGACCGGGCCGTGGCGTCGTCCGCCTGCGCCGCGGCCCGCTGCGCCTCCCCGGCGGCGGACTCGGCGGCCTTGATCGCGGCGAGCAGTGCGGTGAAGTCGACCGCCAGCAGCCCCGAGCCGTCCGGCGAGGTGACTGGTCCGGGCGGCGTCAGGTCCGGGGCCGGGGCGGAGACCGGGGCGTTCCGGTAGCCACCGGCGGGCCCCGGTACCGCGGATTGAGGCGCCTTTTCGTGCTCCGGCGGCATACGCGTCCTTCGTGGCAGACATCGGCCGCCCCCGTCGGATCACGGCACCGGCTCCCTCGGTCCCCCGCAGTCCACCACCGGGCACGAGGGGTGCCGGGGCCCCTTAACAGCCTCCGAACGCGCACCGGCCGCCCCTTGGCGCACCGTTGACGCCGGTCCGCCGGCCGGGGCAGAACGGGCAGCAGATCATCACCTGATCAGCGACGCCGCCCGGCCGCGCTGCCGGCCGACCGGGGCGACGACCACGACACGTACCGCCGCCTCGTCCGGGATCTCGGCGGGAAGCCGCTGATCGCCTGCCGGGGAACCGGGCGTGGCTCCGGACTCGGCCCCCCAACGCCGGGTTGCGGAGCGCGCGTTCGCCCACCTGCACTGGTTCCGCCGCCTGCGAGTTCCACGGCAGCACGCTTACGTTGACGGCCCGGTGGCCGCCCCTCAGGTCGGCTTGCGCCACACGGAGATGTGCTTCGCGGAGTCCTGGGTGAACGGCGCCCCGTCCCAGTCCGCGATGCGGCGTTCCCGTTCGAGCCCGGCAATCCGTGCCATCAGGTCGAGCTCCGCCGGCCAGGCGTACCGGTGGCGGGAGTTGCCGCGGCGGTAGCGGCCGTCGTCGCCGTCGCGGGTGAAGTGGTGCGAGACGAGAATCTGCTCGACCAGGTCGAAGGTGTCGAAGCCGAGATGCTGCTCGGAGACGTCGAACGGCACCGCGACCTGGCCGGGCGGCAGGAACCGCAGCGGCGGCACGCCCAGCTCGATGACGAATCGGCCGCCGGGCGCCAGATGACGTGCGGCGTTGCGGAAGCACTCGACCTGCTCGTCCTGCGAGAGCAGGTTCGTGATGGTGTTGTAGACGAGATAGACCAGGGTGAACTTGCCGGGGACGACGGTGGTGGCCATGTCTCCGATGACCACCGGGAGCGTGTCCTCGTCGGTCTTGCGCCGCAGGACCGCCGCCATGTGCGCGGACAGTTCGATGCCCACCACCGGCACGCCGCGTTCCCGGAGCGGGACGCCCACTCGTCCGGTTCCGATGGCGAACTCCAGTGCCCGGCCGTCTCCGGCGAGTTCGGCGAGGAAGGCGAGGGTCGGTGCGAGGACGGCGGCCGAGGACATCTCGGTCTCCTCGGCGTCGTAGCGGTCGGCGGTCGCACGGATCCACAGCTCACTGCTCGTCACGGCGGCCACTGTGCCGGGCGCCGAGGGCGCTGTCGACGCATTTACCTTCCACCGGCTCCGCTTCCACGGTTCCAGGGCGGGCCGGTACACACCTTTCAGGGCACGTCCGGCTCGGCCCTCACCCTGGGCATCGCGGCGTGCGGACTTCGCGGGACGGGGCACTTCGCGGGACGGGGTGCGGAGCCGTCCCGGAGCCCTGGACGGACGCCTTCCCGGGCGGCTGATCCACGCGGCGCCCGGCCTCCCCCGCCCCACGGCCAATACCCCACAACTCCCTTTACTTGTAAGGGAATCGGCGTGCGAACAGTTGTGCACGACGGGTATACGCCACCCCTCAAGCCTGGTAGGAAAGCTTCCTAACGATTGGGGAACCCCCCACAGCTCACTCCGGAATCGGAGGATCGAATGCGCTCCCGATCGATAGGGTCACGTGTGACCAAAATATCCACCCGCGTCGTCCTCGGCGTGGCACTACTCGCCGTTCCCGCGACCGCAGTCGCGGCAACGGCCATCCAGGGCGGCACGTCGGAGTCCGCCCCGCACTCGGCCCCGCACTCCGCGCACCCCTCGCGCGCGGCGTCCGGGCTCGACGACCCGGCGAAGAAGGAGATCGCGATGAAGCTGGTCTCCAGTGCGGAGAACTCTTCGCTGAACTGGAAGGACCAGTACAAGTACATCGAGGACATCGGTGACGGACGGGGCTACACCGGCGGCATCATCGGCTTCTGCTCCGGCACCCACGACATGCTGGAACTCGTCGAGTTGTACACCAAGCGCAAGCCGGACAACGTCCTGGCGAAGTACCTGCCCGCGCTGCGCAAGGTCGACGGTTCCGATTCGCACGAGGGGCTCGACCCCACGTACACCAAGGACTGGAAGAAGGCGGCGCAGGACCCCGACTTCCAGAAGGCACAGAACGACGAGCGGGACCGGGTGTACTTCAACCCGGCGGTCAAGCAGGGCAAGGCCGACAAGCTCGGTGTGCTGGGGCAGTTCGCGTACTACGACGCGCTCGTCATGCACGGCGACGGTGACGACGCGACCAGCTTCTCCGGTATCCGCAAGCGGGCGCTGAAGAAGGCGAAGCCGCCGTCGCAGGGCGGCGACGAGACGAAGTACCTCAACGCGTTCCTGGACGCCCGGGTGTGGGCGATGCAGCAGGAGGAGGCGCACAGCGACACCAGCCGCGTCGACACCGCGCAGCGGGTCTTCCTCAAGGACGGCAATCTCGATCTGCACACGCCGTTGAAGTGGAAGGTCTACGGCGAGGACTTCCACATCGGCTGAGCCGGTGCGGGAGGGGGAAACCCCGAGGGGAAGCGGGCGGCGGCCCGCGGCGGAAACGGTCTCGGCCGTGTCCGTCGCGGGCCGCCGGTGCGTTCAGCCGCGGGCCGCCGGTGCGTTCAGCGGCTCTGGCCGGGCAGCCGGGGCTGTCCCTTATACACATCTCCGAGCCCACGAGACGCTCATGAATCTCGTATGCCG
>NZ_VKJP01000158.1 GCF_007280575.1 Streptomyces benahoarensis | reverse complement strand
ATGAGCGTCTCGTGGGCTCGGAGAGGTGTATAAGAGACAGCGGGAGAGGTCCTGGGGGGCGGCCGGGGCCGGGGTTCCCTGCGGCGCGTTCAGCTGCGCGATGCCGCCGTCCGGCCGGGCGGCGGGGTCCCCGTCACCGGGAGCGGGAACGGTGGCGGCCGGGGCGTGGGGGGCGCCCGGGGCCTGCTCGTACGGGACGGCCTGGGCCTGCCCGTGCGGGGTCTGCCCGTGGCCGGGCTGCTCGTACGAGACCTGGCCGTAGGGCTGCTGCTCCGCGTACGGCTGCTGCGCCGCGTACTGCTCCTGCGGCGCATGAGGCCGGGCGTACGGCGTCGGGTCGTACGGCGCCTGGGACCGGTCGTACGGCGTCCGGTCGTACGGGGCCTGGCCGCCGTACCCCTGGCCGTGCGGATCCTGCCCGTAGGGTTCCTGCCCGTAGGGCGCCTGGCCCTGGGATGCCTGGCCCTGGGGCGGCTGTCCGGCGTACCCCTGTCCGTAGGGTTCCTGCCCGTAAGGCTGCTGAGGGGCGTACCCCTGCTCGTACCCCTGCGGGGACGGCTGGCCGGAGTACGGGCCGGAGGCGGCGTACGGACCGGTGCCGGGGTGCGGGCCCGGTCCGGGCTGCTGCTCCGGAGTGCCGTAAGGCTGCTGCTGGGACTCGTTCATGATCGCTTCCTCACCCTCCCGCGAACGGCGGCAGGACCTCGACGGTGCCGCCCTGGGCGAGTGGGACGTCCGTGTGGTCGCGGGTGCCGACCGGTGCGCCGTCCACCAGGAACGAGCTGCGCCGCAGGACGCGCGCGAACTCTGGGTGCGCGGCGTGCGCGGTGCGCGCCGCGTCCAGCGCTTCGGCGAGCGTCGCCGCCGCGTAGGGCTCCTCGGCCGTGCCTGCGGCGGCCTTGGCGGCTGCCCAGTAGCGCACGGTGCCAGTTGTTGTCACGGCGGCCTCTTCGTCGTGGGTGTCGTGGGTGCGGGGTGCGTGGGACCCGCCGCGGCACCGGAACACGAGCGGGCCCACGGCGCGGAACCGCGCATCCAGGCGCTGTCGGAGAAATCCGTTTGCCTCGGGGAAATCCGGTTGCGGCGGGCAAGTGTTCGCATAGGGTCGTACGGTGTTGGTCCGACTCGCGCGGGCGCATTTGCGGCCCCACAGGCGCGCAATATCGCTGATCGTCCTCCTCCAGCTGATCCAGACGCTGGCCACCATCTCGCTGCCCACCCTCAACGCCGACATCATCGACAACGGTGTCGTCCGCGGGGACACGGGCTACATCCTGCGCGTCGGCGGCTTCATGATCGCCATCGCGCTGGTCCAGGTCGTCTGCGCGACCGGCGCCGTCTACGTCGGCGCCCGTACCGCCATGCGGCTGGGCCGGGACATCCGGGCGGCGGTCTTCGACCGGGTCCAGACGTTCTCCGCCCGCGAGGTGGCCGCCTTCGGCGCGCCCTCGCTGATCACCCGCACCACCAATGACGTCCAGCAGGTCCAGATGCTGGTCCTGATGACGTTCACGATGATGGTGTCGGCGCCGATCATGTGCGTCGGCGGCGTGATCATGGCGCTCAACCAGGACGTACCGCTCTCCGGCCTGCTGCTGGTCATCGTCACGATCCTCGGGATCTTCGTCTCCCTCATCGTGCGCCGCCTGCGGCCGCTGTTCCGCAGCGTCCAGGAGCGCATCGACACCGTCAACCGCGTGCTGCGCGAGCAGATCACCGGTATCCGCGTCATCCGCGCCTTCGTCCGCGACCGTCACGAACAGCAGCGGTTCGCCGCCGCCAACACCGACCTCTACGACGTGTCGCTGCGCTCCGGCAAGCTGATGTCGACGATGTTTCCGCTGGTCATGATGATCGTGAACCTGTCGAGCGTCGCCGTGGTCTGGTTCGGCGGGCTGCGCATCGACTCCGGCGCGATGCAGATCGGCGCGCTCACCGCGTTCCTCAGCTACCTCATGTACATCCTGATGTCGATCATGATGGCGACGTTCATGACGATGATGCTGCCGCGCGCCGAGGTCTGCGCCGAGCGCATCCAGGAGGTGCTGGACACCGACAGCAGCGTCGTCCCGCCCGAGCGGTCCGTCACCACCCTGAGCCGCCCCGGCGAGCTGGAGCTGCGCGGTGTGGAGTTCCGCTTCCCCGGCGCCGAGGAACCCGTCCTCAAGGACATCTCGCTGCGCGCCCGGCCCGGCGAGACCACCGCCGTCATCGGCTCCACCGGCAGCGGCAAGTCCACCCTGATCGGCCTGGTGCCGCGCCTCTTCGACGCGACCGGCGGCACCGTCCTGGTCGGCGGCGAGGACGTCCGCACCCTCGACGAGGCGACGCTGGCCCGCACCATCGGCCTCGTCCCGCAGAGGCCGTACCTCTTCTCCGGCACCGTCGCCAGCAACCTCCGCCACGGCGACCCGGACGCCACCGACGAGGACCTGTGGCGGGCCCTGGAGACCGCGCAGGCCAAGGAGTTCGTCGCGGCGATGGAGGGCGGCCTCCAGGCGCCCGTCGCGCAGGGTGGCTCCAACGTCTCCGGCGGGCAGCGCCAGCGCCTGGCCATCGCCCGCGCGCTGGTCGGCAAGCCGGACCTCTACCTCTTCGACGACTCGTTCTCCGCCCTCGACTACGCCACCGACGCCGCGCTGCGCGCCGCGCTGGCCCGCGAGACCGGCGGCGCGAGCGTCGTCATCGTCGCCCAGCGCGTCGCCACCATCCGCGGCGCCGACCGCATCGTCGTCCTCGACGAGGGCCGCGTCGTCGGCACCGGAACCCACACCGAACTGATGGCGGACAACGCCACGTACCGGGAGATCGTGCTCTCCCAGCTCACCGAGCAGGAGGCGGCGTGACCACCGCGGACAGGGAAACGGACGCCCGCGGCGAGGACGCCCGCGACGAGGACGCCGCGAGCGCGGAGGAGCTGCGCCGCGCGGCGCGCCCCGCCGGACCGGCCCGCGCCATGGGCGGCCCGCCGCTCGTCAAATCGCTGGACTTCAAGGGCTCCGGCAAGCGGCTGCTGGGCCAGCTGCGGCCGCAGCGCGCCGCGCTCACCGGCGCGCTGCTGCTGACCGTGGCGTCCGTGGCGCTGACCGTCACCGGCCCACGCGTCCTCGGGCACGCCACCGACCTGCTCCTCGCCGGACTGGTCGGCCGTCACCTGCCGTCCGGCGTCACCGAGCAACAGGCCGCCGAGCAGCTGCGCGCCCACGGCCAGGGCGGCCTCGCCGACCTCATCGGCACGCTGCCGCTCGTCCCCGGCCACGGCATCGACTTCACCGCCGTCGGCACCGTCCTGCTCTACGCCACGCTGATCTACGCGGCGGCCGCCCTCTTCGGTTTCCTCCAGGCGCGGCTGGTCACCACCGCCGTCCAGGGCACCGTCTTCCGGATGCGCGAGCAGGTCGAGGAGAAGCTGGCGCGGCTGCCGCTGAGCTACTTCGACAAGCAGCAGCGCGGCGAGGTGCTGTCCCGGGCGACCAACGACATTGACAACATCCAGCAGACCCTTCAGCAGAGCCTGAGCCAGATCGTCACGTCGGTGCTGACCGTCCTCGGCGTCCTCGCGATGATGTTCTGGATCACGCCGCTGCTGGCGGCGGTCGCGCTGGCCACGGTGCCGCTGTCGGTGATCGTCGCCACCCGGGTCGGCAAGCGCGCGCAGCCGCAGTTCGTCAAGCAGTGGTCGTCCACCGGCAAGCTCAACGGCCATGTCGAGGAGATGTACACCGGCCACTCCCTGGTGCGGGTCTTCGGTCGCCAGAAGGAGTCCGCCGAGCGTTTCCGCGAGCAGAACGATGCGCTCTACGAGGCGGGCTTCAAGGCACAGGCCATCTCCGGCCTCATCCAGCCCGCGATGACCTTCGTCGGCAACCTCAACTACGTACTGATCGCCGTCGTCGGCGGGCTGCAGGTCGCCTCCGGCGCGCTCTCCGTCGGCGAGGTGCAGGCGTTCATCCAGTACTCCCGGCAGTTCAGCCAGCCGCTCACGCAGATCGCGGCGCTGGCCAACCTCGTACAGTCCGGCGTGGCCTCCGCCGAGCGGGTCTTCGAACTCCTCGACGCCGAGGAGCAGACGCCCGACCCGGAGCCGTCCGCCGCCCCGGCACGCACCGTCGGCCGCGTCGCCTTCGAGGACGTCTCGTTCCGCTACGACGAGGACAAGCCGCTGATCGAGGGCCTGTCGCTGACCGTCGAGCCCGGCCAGACCGTCGCCATCGTCGGGCCCACCGGCGCCGGGAAGACCACCCTCGTCAACCTCCTGATGCGGTTCTACGAGACCCGTTCCGGCCGGATCACCCTCGACGGCACCGACATCGCCACCGTCGGCCGCGAGGAGCTGCGCTCCCGCATCGGCATGGTCCTCCAGGACACCTGGCTCTTCGGCGGCACCATCGCCGAGAACATCGCCTACGGCGCCCCCGACGGCACCCCGCACGAGAAGGTCGTCGAGGCCGCCCGTGCCACCCACGTCGACCGCTTCGTCCGCACCCTGCCGGACGGCTACGACAGCGTCGTGGACGACGAGGGCGGCAGCGTCTCCGTCGGCGAGAAGCAGCTGATCACCATCGCCCGCGCGTTCCTCGCCGAGCCCGCCATCCTCGTCCTCGACGAGGCCACCAGCTCCGTCGACACCCGCACCGAGGTCCTGATCCAGCAGGCCATGGCCCGGCTCCGCACCGGCCGCACCAGCTTCGTCATCGCCCACCGCCTCTCCACCATCCGCGACGCCGACCTGATCCTCGTCATGGAATCCGGCGCCCTCGTCGAACAGGGCACCCACGACACCCTCCTCGCCGCCGACGGCGCCTACGCCCGCCTCTACGCGGCCCAGTTCGCGGAGGCGGTGGTGGAGGCCGGATAGCTCATCCGGTGCCGCTGCCCGCCCCCGCCTGCCGCTCCGCGATCCACCCCCCGATCCGGTCCAGCAGGTCGGGGGCGGCGGCGTTCTCGGCGTGGCCGAAGCCCGGTTCGAGCCAGAGGTCGCAGGTGGCCGGGTCGGCGGCGGCGTGGAGCATCCGCGGGTGGTCGAGGGGGAAGTACGGGTCGCGGTCGCCGTGGACGAGGAGCAGCGGGACGGGCGCGATGAGCGGGACCGCGGCGACGGGGGAGAGGGGCACCGGGTCCCAGTCCTCGGGGTGGATGCGGGTGTGCAGGCCGACGCGGGAGACGAGGCGGCCGGTGGGGCGGGTGACGGCCCAGTGGAGGCGGCGCATCGAGGCGGTGCCGCGGTAGTACCAGCGCGCGGGGGCGCTCACCGACACGACCGCGTCGGTGTGAGCTGCGGTGCGCCCCCCGTGCGCCGGTCGGTGCAGCGCCGCGTGGCGCAGGACGACCGAGCCGCCCATGGAGAAGCCGAGGGTGGCGACGCGGCGGTGGCCCAGCGCGCGGGCCCAGCGGACCGCCGCGGCCAGGTCCTCCACCTCGCGGTCACCGACGGTGGAGCGCCCGCCGGAGCGGCCGTGGCCGCGGAACGAGAACGTCACCACCGCCGCCCGGCCGTGGAAGGCGGCGGCCGCGCGGCGCAGCGCCGGGCGGTCCAGGGAGCCGGTGAAGCCGTGCGCGACGACCAGCGCGAGGTCGTCGGCGGCACCCGTACGACCTGCGGTGACGGCGCCGGAGCGCGGGGTGTACGCGGCCTCGATCCGGACGCCGTCGGCGGTCAGCAGCGACGCTCGGTGACCACGCGACGTGATCGAAGGAACACGGGAGCGGCCGGGATCGACCTCGGGTCCGGGGGACATGTGGGCTATTCTGCTGGGCGTGGAGGATCCGGGCAGCGAAGCCCCCGGATCCTTTTGTGCTTTCGGACAGGCACGGTGCGTGGCCGAAAGCAGCGTACGAAGCAGTGCCGCAGACTCCCCCGGCCGAGGCCGGGTGGTGCCCCCGTCGCAGGGACCGAGGAGGAACCAGACGTCATGGGCGAGCGAAGCGAGCAGTACCGACAAGAACGGGCCGGGTACCGGGCAGGTGGTCGGAAGTGAGTTCCCTCCTGCTGCTGACCAACGCGCTGCAGCCGTCGGCGGAGGTGCTCCCCGCCCTCGGCCTGCTGCTGCACGGCGTGCGGGTGGCTCCTGCCGAGGGCCCGGCCCTGATCGACACCCCCGGAGCGGACGTCATCCTCATCGACGGCCGCCGCGACCTGCCACAGGTGCGGTCGCTGTGCCAGCTGCTGCGGTCCACGGGCCCCGGCTGTCCCCTGATCCTCGTGGTGACCGAGGGTGGACTGGCCGCCGTCACCGCCGACTGGGGCGTCGACGACGTCCTGCTCGACACGGCGGGCCCCGCCGAGGTCGAGGCCCGGCTGCGGCTGGCCCTGGGCCGCCGCCAGCTCTCGTTCGACGACAGCCCGATGGAGATCCGCACCGGTGATCTCTCGGTGGACGAGGCGACCTACAGCGCCAAGCTCAAGGGCCGGGTCCTGGACCTGACCTTCAAGGAGTTCGAGCTGCTGAAGTACCTCGCGCAGCACCCGGGCCGGGTCTTCACCCGCGCCCAGCTGCTCCAGGAGGTCTGGGGCTACGACTACTTCGGTGGCACCCGCACCGTGGACGTCCACGTCCGGCGGCTGCGCGCGAAGCTCGGCCCCGAGCACGAGTCGCTGATCGGCACCGTCCGCAACGTCGGCTACCGCTTCGTGGTGCCGGACAAGGCGGAGCGCGCGGCCGAGGCGAAGGAGAGGGCCGCGAAGGAGAAGAAGACGGCGGCCCCGCCGACCGCGGAGGAGGCCGTCCGCTCCGGCTCCACGACGACCGGGGCGCGGACCGGCAGGAAGTGAACGCGGGCCGACGGTTCACGGCCTCCGGCCCGGCCGGGGACGCTTCCCCGTCCGCTCTGTGAACCGTCGGCCGCCCCCTGGGGGCACGCCTGCCCACCCGCGTAGACTGCCGCCCGTGGCCAAGGTGACGCGGGACGATGTGGCAAGGCTGGCGGGGACCTCGACCGCGGTGGTCAGTTACGTCATCAACAACGGACCGAGGCCGGTCGCCCCGGCCACCCGGGAGCGGGTGCTCGCCGCGATCAACGAGCTGGGGTACCGCCCGGACCGGGTCGCGCAGGCCATGGCGTCGCGCCGCACCGATCTCATAGGGCTGATCGTCCCCGACGCCCGGCAGCCGTTCTTCGCGGAGATGGCGCACGCCGTGGAACAGGCCGCGGCCGAGCGCGGCAAGATGGTGCTGGTCGGCAACGCCAACTACCTCGACGAGCGCGAGGTCCACTATCTGCGCGCGTTCCTCGGGATGCGGGTCTCCGGGTTGATCCTCATCAGTCAGGGTCCCAGCGAGCACGCCGCCGCCGAGATCGACGCCTGGGACGCCCGGGTGGTGCTGCTGCACCGTAGGCCCGACGCGATCGACGACGTCGCGGTGATGACCGACGACGTGTGGGGCGCCCAGCTCGCCACCCGGCATCTGCTGGAGCACGGCCACCCGTACGTCGCGTTCCTCGGCGGTACGGAGCAGACCCCGAAGTCCGGCGACCCTGTCACCGACCACGTCGAGGGGTGGCGCCGGGCGATGCTGGAGGCGGGCCTTTCGCTGGAGGGCCGGTACTTCCAGGCCCCGTACAACCGTTACGACGCCTACCAGGTCGCGCTGGATCTGCTGGCCGGGCCGGACCGGCCGCCGGCCCTGATGTGCGCCACCGACGACCAGGCCATCGGGGTGCTGCGGGCCGCGCGGGAGCTGCGGATCGACGTGCCGGGGGATCTGGCGGTCGCCGGGTTCGACGATGTGAAGGAAGCCGGGCTGACCGATCCGCCGCTGACGACGGTCGCCTCGGACCGGGAGGCGATGGCGCGCGCCGCGGTCGATCTCGTCCTCGACGACGGGCTGCGGGTGGCAGGATCGCGCCGCGAGCGGCTGCGGCAGTTCCCCTCGCGGCTGGTGATCCGCCGCTCCTGCGGCTGCGGCGGCTGACATCGGGGCGCGCCTCCGGCGGCTGGCACCGGGCGGCGTGGCGCGCGCCGGGCGCCTCCGGGCGGGTGGTCTTATACCGGGCATACCTACTTCTGTCGGGTCTCTCAGGGCGTTCTCACCCCGTTCTCATGGTGGCCGCGCACAGTGATCACATGACCGAGAGCTACCGCGGCAGCGGCGATGAGATGTCCCAGGACGGGCCGTACGGCTACGGCCACGGCGACGACGCCCGCGTGGGCGGGGCGGGGCAGGCGTACCCGTCGCCGCCTCCGTACGCGCCCGGTGGCGAGGGTGCGTACGCGGGGTTCGCGGGTGCCAACCCGGCCGCGCCGCCGGAGGCGCCGCGGCACCGGGCGCGGCGGCCGGTCGCGCTGATCGCGGCGGTGGCGCTGGCCTCCGGTCTGATCGGCGGCGGCAGTGCGGCGCTGATCGCCGGGGCGACGCAGCACCGGCAGGACTCGACGGTGTCGGCGCCGCTGGTCAACGCGGGGAAGACCAGCGGGAGCGGGGTCTCCGCGGTGGCGAAGGCGGTCAGCCCGTCGATAGTCGAGATCCAGGCGCGGACCGCGGAGGGCGAGTCCACCGGCTCCGGTGTGGTCGTCACCGCCAAGGGCGAGATCGTCACCAACAACCATGTGGTGGCCGGCGCCCGGACGGTGACCGTCGCGTTCAGCGACGGCAGCCGGAAGACCGGGGAGGTCGTCGGGACCGATCCCGACAAGGACCTGGCGCTGGTCAAGGTCCACGACGCGAAGGGGCTGACGCCCGCGAGCCTCGGGGACTCCGACCGGATCGCGGTCGGCGACCAGGTCGTGGCGATCGGCTCGCCGGAGGGCCTGACCGGCTCGGTGACCAGCGGCATCGTCTCCGCGCTCAACCGCGACGTGACGGTGCCGAAGAGCAACGGGCAGAGCCAGGAGCAGGGGCAGGGCCCGGGGCAGGGCGGGGACCAGTGGCCGTTCGAGTTCGGCGGCAACCGCTACAACGGCGACACCGGTTCGTCGAAGACCTCGTACAAGGCCATACAGACCGATGCCTCGCTCAACCCCGGTAACTCCGGCGGTGCGCTGATCAACATGGCGGGGCAGGTTGTCGGCATCAACTCCGCGATGTACTCGCCGAGTTCGGCGACCAGTAGCACGGCCGGGAGCGTGGGGCTGGGGTTCGCCATCCCGATCAACACCGTCAAGGCCGACCTCGCCGCGCTGCGCGGCGGCGGGAGCGGGGGGCCCAACAGCGGGGTGTGACCCGGGCGAAGGGGCGGCAGGCCGGTGTGGGGCCGGTCGGCCGCCCCGGCCCGCGCCCCGCATCCGCGCTCCGGCCGCGCCCGGCCTCCGGCCCGCGTCCGGCCCGCGTCCGGCCCGACCTCCCCTCGGGCCGGGCCGCCGCCGGTCCGCCCGGCCGTACGAGCCGGGCCCGTACCCCGATCCCGTAGACGAGGAGACGACGACGTCATGCCCCGCAGCCTCACCGTCCCGGTCTGCCGTGCCCGGCGGGTGCTCGCCGTGGCCGTCGCGTGCGCGTCCGGCCGTCCGGCCGCATCGGACGGCGGCGTCCGCCGGGGACGCCCCGCGGCCACGGGAACCCGCCCGGCGCGCGACCCCCGCAGATAGCCGCCCCATGCGGCGCCCCCTCGTACGACCCTCGTGCGACGCTTGACGCGGGCGGCCCGCCGCCCGCCGTTCCGTATCGCTCCAGAGGTATCCAGAGGTAGCCGCGCATGAGCCCCGCCGACCACGGTGACCAGCCCGCCCGCATCCTGATCGTCGACGACGAACCCGCGGTCCGCGAGGCGCTGCGGCGTTCGCTGGCGTTCGAGGGCTACGCCACCGAGGAGGCCGTCGACGGGCTCGACGCCGTCGAGAAGGTCGCCTCGTACGACCCCGAGCTGATCGTGCTGGACGTGCTGATGCCCCGGATGGACGGGCTGACCGCCGCCCGCCGCCTGCGGGCCGGTGGCGTGACCGTGCCGATCTTGATGCTGACCGCCCGCGACACCGTCGGCGACCGCGTCACCGGCCTCGACGCGGGCGCCGACGACTACCTCGTCAAACCCTTCGAACTGGACGAACTCCTCGCCCGCATCCGGGCGTTGCTCCGCCGCAGCTCCTACGCGGCGGCCGCCGGGGCGCCGCCCGCCGACGGCGACATCCTCGCCTTCGCCGATCTGCGGATGGACCTGGCGACCCGCGAGGTGACCCGCGGCGCGCGGCCCGTCGAGCTGACCCGTACCGAGTTCACGCTGCTGGAGATGTTCCTGGCGCACCCGCGGCAGGTCCTCACCCGCGAGCAGATCCTCAAGGCCGTCTGGGGCTTCGACTTCGAGCCGACCTCCAACTCCCTGGACGTGTACGTGATGTATCTGCGCCGTAAGACGGAGGCGGCGGGCGAACCGCGACTGGTGCACACGGTGCGCGGCGTCGGCTACGTCCTGCGGGCGGAGGGCGGCAGCGAATGACCACGCCGCCCCCGCCGTCCGGGACCCCGGGCGGCGCCACCGCGGCGGAGACCGCGCCCGGTCTGCTGGCGCGCGCCGCCCGCCGCTACCGGCAGCTGCCGCTCCGCTCCCGGCTGGCGATGCTCACCGCCGTCGCCGTGGCCCTCGCCGTCGCGGCGTCCGCCGCCGCCTGCTGGCTGATCACCCGCGACCGGCTCACCGAACAGCTCGACTCCACGCTGCGCAGCGTCGACGTCGGCCAGGGCTACGTCCAGGCGCTGAAGATCTCCTGTTCGGGCACGGCCGACGGTCAGGTGGCGTTCCAGCCGACGCCGTACACCGTGCAGCTGGTGTCGACCTCCGGGGACGTGTGCACCTCGCCCGACAAGGACCCGATCCCCGCGCAGCGCGTCGATGTGGCCGTCGCGGACGGGCGGCTGGACGGCACCGTCCACACCACCCGCTCCGCGGACGGCACCGAGATGCGGGTGGCGACCCTGCACTACCCGGGCCCGGTCACCGACGCCCGCGGCAACCGCATCGCGATCTCCGTCGCCGCGCCGATGGACCAGGTCACCCAGCCGCTGAACCAGCTGGCGCTGGTGCTGCTGATCGTCTCCGGGGTCGGGGTGCTGGGCGCCGCGACCGCCGGGCTGTGGGTGGCGCGCGCCGGGCTCAAGCCGGTGGACCGGCTCACCGACGCCGCCGAACACATCGCGCGGACCGAGGACCTGACCATCCGGATCCCGGCCGACGGCGAGGACGAGATCGCCCGGCTGTCGCGTGCGTTCAACTCCATGACGGCGGCGCTCGCCGCCTCCCGGGAGCTCCAGCGGCAGCTGATCGCGGACGCCGGGCACGAACTCCGTACGCCGCTGACGTCGCTGCGGACCAACATCGACCTGCTGGTACGCAGCGAACGGTCCGGCCGTCCGATCCCGCCCGCCGACAAGGAGGCGCTGCTGACGTCGGTGAAGGCGCAGATGGGGGAGTTGGCGTCGCTGATCGGCGACCTTCAGGAACTGTCGCGGACACCGGGCGGCGGGCCCGGCGGCCCGGCGGTGCGGGTGGTGGCGCTGCACGACACGGTCGCCACGGCGCTGGAGCGGGCCCGGCTGCGCGGTCCGACGCTGACCGTCACCGCGGACCTCGCCCCCTGGTACGTCCGCGCGGAGCCGGCGGCGCTGGAGCGCGCGGTGGTCAACCTGCTGGACAACGCGGTGAAGTTCAGCCCGGCGGGCGGCACCGTCGAGGTGCGTCTGGCGGCGGGCGAGCTGACCGTGCGCGATCACGGTCCGGGCATCGCGGAGGACGAACTTCCGCACGTCTTCGCGCGGTTCTGGCGCTCGCCGTCGGCCCGTTCGCTGCCCGGCAGCGGCCTGGGCCTGTCGATCGTCGCGCGGACGGCGGAACAGGCCGGGGGCGGCGTCCTGCTGCGGCCCGCGCCGGGCGGCGGCACGGAGGCGGTGCTGACGTTGCCGGGGGCGCCTACGCCGCCGCCACCGGATCCGACGCCGAGGCCGGAGCCGCCGGGGGAGACAGGGGCGGCTTCGGGGTGAGGGCGGGGCCGGGCCGGGGCGCCTGACCCGGCCGGGCACCGGATGTCAGGCGCCGGGCGCCGGATGCGGTCCCGCCCGCCCGGTCTCGGGCAGGCCCCGCCCGTCCGGTCTCGGGCAGGCCCCGCCCCGTATCCCCTACTTCCCGGCCGCTCCCGACTTCTTCGCCGCGTCCCCGAACGGCAGGTCCCGTCCGTCGAGTTCGGCGCGGATGCCGTCCTCCTCTACGGAGATGTGGCGCAGCCGCACGTCACCGGGGGTCTTCGGGAGGCGGAACGACAGGGACAGCTGGTCGGCGAGTTGCGGCTTGGTCAGGCCGGAGAGGGCGCCGAGGACCTTCGGGTCGATGCCGACCTTCTCCAGCAGCCACGGGTGGTCGACGACCACATCGACGAGGTTGACCTTCATCAGCTTCGAGACGAAGTCCGGCGAGCCGGTCAGCTTGTGCAGCTTGTCCTCGTTGTGCAGCGCCTGGTCGACGTACTCCTGCGGGATGCCGATGCGCTGCACGATCGCCGGGACGCTCAGCATCGACTTGATCTTCCCGGCCTGGCGGCTCAGCTCCCCGGCGGCCTTTTGGGTCAGCCGCAGGCCCTCCTCCTTGCCGGTGCCGGGGCGGTAGACGGCGACGTCGCCGATGTCCAGCCGCATCTTGCTGATCTGCGTGGACACGCCCCGGTCGCCGGCTTGCTGGATACGGGCCTGGGCGTGCACCCGCAGTTCGTGTCCGGCGATCGGCAGGCGGCCCACGGCGCGGACCTCGTTCGGGCCCATCTCGCTGAACGTGACCTGGGAGGCGCCCAGTTCACGGTTCATGTCGTCGAAGGCGAGCAGCACGGTGCCGTGCATCTGCCCGATGGTGGCGCCCTTGATGGCGGTGGGCAGATCGCCGTCCAACCGGATGTCGCGGGCGCTGGCCTCGAACTTCGCGAGCGAGACGCGGTCGGCCGCCACGTCGGGGATGGTGACGTCGACCTGTCCGAGGTGCTTGTCCAGCACCTGGGTGAGGAAGGGGAAGCCCTTGATGTCGACCTCGGGGGCGGCCGTCAGATGCATCGCCTTCTTGATCTGCTCCTCGGCCTTGTTCTGCGCGTAGAGCACGGCGAACCGGTCGCCGAGGGTGAGGAACGCGGCGGCCACCACGACCGCGACGACCACCTTGAGGGTGAGCGGTACGGCGGCGAAGCGGCTGATGCCGCGCTTCATCCGCCGGTGGTTGGGCGGCTGCCAGGCGTCCTCCTCCTCGTCGGAGCGCAGGCCCAGACCGAGCGGATCGTCGGTGCCGTCGCGCTCGTTGAGGTACCTGCGGTGCTCCAGCCGGTGCGGCTCGACGACCTCGGGCTCCGGCTCCGGTTCGGGCTCCGGGTCGGCGAGGGCGGCCAGGTCCGCGTACGGGTTGACCGGCTCGAACTCACGGGTGTCCCGCTCCGTCTCGTCCGGTGCCGGTGGGGCGGCGGATCCCGGGTCGGGCAGCGGGGACGAGGGTGAAGATATGCGTGGGGGGGTTCGCATCCGCACATCTGACCATGCGCGGGTCCCCCGTTCGCAACTCCGCCCGGCCGTAAGTGCGCAACGCCACGATTGAGGGTGGGGTGGATGGGGTGGAGGGGGAAAAT
>NZ_VKJP01000157.1 GCF_007280575.1 Streptomyces benahoarensis | reverse complement strand
ACCCCACCCAACTCCCCCCTCTTTACCAATCGTTGAATCTCCGCGCGTAGATCCCACGCCGCGCCTCTGTTACATCTACCTGGTCCGGGCAGGTCAGACCCGGACCCGCGCGGCCCCGCGCGGACCCCCACCGCTTCCCGAAGGAGCCGCGCATGCCCCGCTCTTCCCTGTCCCGCCGCCTTCCGGCCGCCCTCCGCTCCCGCCGGGCCCGGGCCGGCGCCGCGACGGTCGCCGCGCTCGTCGCCGGTACCGCGGTGTTCGGCGTCGGCCAGGCCACCGCGGAGCACTCGGTGCCCCGCACCGACAAGGAGATCCCCAACCTCACCCTCGTCCAGGACAAGATCAAGGCGTACTACGGCGACACCGTCACCGCCGACGGCGAGCACTACGCGTCCCCGAAGAGCAACTACGCCCGCCAGGTCCACGGCATCGAGGCGAAGGCGCGGGCCCACCTCACCCGCGCGCTCGCCCGGCAGGACGCCCGCGCGGACAAGGGCCACGCCAAGCCCGCCATCGTCCTCGACATGGACGACACCACGCTGCTGACGTACAACTACGAGCTGCGCGTCGGCTTCCACTTCACCGAGAAGAGCCAGGACGCGTACCTCGCCTCGACCGACATGGACCCGGTCTTCGGCATGGACCGCCTGGTCAACTGGGCCCACTCCAAGGGCGCCGAGGTCTTCTTCCTCACCGGCCGCAAGGAGGCCCAGCGGGAGTGGAGCGTGCGCAACCTCAAGAACGTCGGCTACGGCGTCCCGCTCGACCGCGGCCACGTCTACCTGAAGGACAAGGAGCACCCCCCGGCCTACCTGCCGTGCGGCGCGGACTGCACCACCGTCGAGTACAAGTCCGGCACCCGCAAGCACATCGAGTCGCTGGGCTACGACATCGTCGCCAACTTCGGCGACCAGTACAGCGATCTGCGCGGCGGCGCCGGTGACCGGACGTTCAAGCTGCCGAACCCGATGTACCACCTGCCTTGAGGGCGCGGGAGTGACCGGCGCCGGTCACTCCCACCGCGTCTCGACACGGGCGGACGCCTCCGGAACCCTCCGGGCCGCCCGCTGCCACGGCGGTGGCGACCCTCCAGGAGGCCGTGCGCCTTGAGGTCGGACTCCTCGATCTTCCGGGAGATCTGGGCGGGGGTGCGGACGCCCATGTCGCGTTCGTACAGCTCGACGGAGCGGCCGGGGCCGGGGCCGGGCCGCATGCCGAGGAACTGTGTGGTGTTGCCCTGGATCCAGGGGTGGACGAGCCGGAAGTCCTTGAAGTCGTCGCCGGAGACGACCGGCAGGCCCGTCACATCGGCGAGGTCCAGCAGCGGCTCGTCGGCGTCCGGCACCTCCGTGACCAGGCCCTGCCCGATCCAGTCGGCGAGCAGCCTCGGTTCGGCCCGGTCGGGGTACTCGTGCGGGGCGTGGCGCAGGCTGCGGTCGGCGAGGGCGTGGACCCGCACCTCACGGTCGCTGGTGCGGTGCGCCAGCGCCTCGACGACCAGCCGCAGCCGGTCCAGGGAGCGCGGACGGCGGTCGCCGAAGCGGTCGTTGCGGACGACGTTGGAGAGGTCGATCAGGGCATCGGCGTCCCGGGCGGTGGGGGCGAGGTGACGGACGAGACCATCGAGGTGACGGGGCATCCAGGTCACCCCTTCTTCCAGACCGTCAGCCGGGTCTCGACGTCCGGCAGATCGCCGTCGTGCGTCGGCGTGACGGCGGTGACCTTCAGCATCGCGAGATTGCCGTCGCTGGTGACGGTGCACAGCAGCGTGCCGACCGGGATGGTCTTCGCGAACTCCTTGTAGTCGACGGACGACGGCAGCGCGTCGGACTGCGTGCCCTCCAGGCACTTCTCGGGCGTCTCACCTGCGCCCTTGCCCATCGGGGTCCGGAACTCCCAGCGGTCCATGAGGACGCTGCCGATCTCGATCTCGTCCGCGTCGTGGTCGACCTCGTGGCTGTTCACCCGGGGCACGTCGAGGTCGACGCCCGCGGAGTCGGAGTCGCGCGGCGCCCGCAGCGCGAACGGGCGGTCCTTGACCAGCGCCTTGTACGCGGGCTCCGGGGAGCCGGTCGGGCCCGTGGTCGGGTCGGTCGGCTTCGGCTTCGGCGACGGGTCGTCCGTCGGCGCCGGCCCCGGGTCCGGCGTCCCGTCCGGCAGTGCCGCCTTGACCACGACGACGCCCAGCACCACCACGACGGCCGCGGCCACCGCCATGAGCGCACGGTTCCGCAGCCCGCCGGTGACGCCACCGGACGCGGGCGGCACCCCGGGCCCCGGACCGTAGCCGCTGCCGTACCCGGGCGTCGCCCCTTGGCCCTGGCCGTACGCGGGGCCGGGGTCTGAACCCGGCGGGTAACCGGAGCCGGGCGGATACCCGGCGCCCGTCGCCCCCGAGGTCTGCCCCGGGCCGGGCGGCGGCCCCTGGGGCGGGACGGTGGTGCGGCCCGCCGTCCCCGCATCGAACGGCGGCCGGGTGGCTCCCCCGGGCGGCGTCGCGGCCCCGGGCGGCGTCGCGGCCCCGGGCGGCCGGGTCTCCCGGTCGGCCTCGGCGGTCGCACCGCCGGACGGGCCGGGCCCCGCCTCGGGCTCGGGCGGATGCGCGGCGGCCCGCTCCCGCCGGTCGATCGCGGCGGTCAGCGGGGCGGGCAGCCAGTCATCGGTGTCCCGCAGCGGGCGCCCGGCGCCGCGCTCGCACAGGGCGATCAGCTCGTCGGCGGTGATCCGCTCCGCGGGGTCCACGGCCAGGCAGCGGCGGAGCAGCGGCTGGAGGGCGTCCGGGTAGCCGGAGAGGTCCGGCGGCCGGGCCGCGCTGTTGGCGATCTTGGTGGCGACCGTCATCCAGCCGCCCTCACCGTACGGATGCCGCCCGGTCGCCGCGACCGCCGCGATCAGTCCCAGCGCGAAGAAGTCACCGGCGTACCCCACCTCCTCGCCGAGCGCGTGCTCCGGCGACATGAAGTGCGGGGTGCCGATCCGGCCGCCGACGCTGGTCAGCTGGGTGGCGTCGGCGGCGCGGGCGATACCGAAGTCGATGACGTACGGGCCGGACGCGGCGAGCATGATGTTGCTGGGCTTGAGGTCGCGGTGCACGACCTCGGCGGCGTGGATCGCCGCCAGCGCCCGCGCGGTGCACCCCACCAGCTGGAAGACGACGGGCAGCGGCAGCGGACCGTACTCCGCCAGCGCGACATCCAGCGGCACACCGGGCACGAACTCCGAGGCGATCCACAGGAGTTGGCCGGTGGTGTCGTGATCCACGACCGGCACGAGGTGGTAGCCCTGCACCCGGCGGGCGGCGCGCACCTCCTGCTCGAAGCGGAGCCGGAACCCGGCGTCGCGGCGGTACTGCGGCAGGATCAGCTTGAGCGCCACCGGCTGCCCGCCGCGGGTCCGCGAAAGATAGACGGTGCCCATGCCGCCCTCACCGACCCGGCCGAGCAGCCGGTATCCGGCGATCTCGCGCGGGTCCTCGGGCAGCAGCGGGCCGATGGCGGCACCAGCGTGCGTATCGATGACGGCCTCCCCCTGTGCCGCCGCGTCCGCGGCACCGGCCCCCGGCCGCGCCCGCGCCCCCGCGGCGGCTGTCACTCCACTCGTCCGCCGTCCATCTCAGCACATCGAACGGGAAGATCCCAGCCGTCCCGGGCCCCCAACCACCGTGCACTCAGCGCCGCTTCGGCACCGCCACCCGCATCAGATCGCGGGCGACCGTCAACTCGCCGGTGAACCCGGCCTCCCGCGCCTGCCGTTCGAAGACGGCCGGGTCGGAGTAGCGCTGCGAGAAGTGCGTCAGGACGAGGTGCCGCACCCCGGCACCGGCCGCCACCTTCGCCGCCTGCCCGGCCGTCAGATGGCCGTGTTCGGTGGCCAGTTGAACGTCCTCGTCGAGGAAGGTCGACTCGATGACCAGCAGGTCCGCCCCTTCGGACAGCGCGTCCACCCCGTCGCACAACCGGGTGTCCATGACGAACGCGAACCGCTGCCCGCGCCGCACCTCGCTCACCTCGTCGAGGCGCACCCCGCGCAGTTCCCCGACGCGCTGGAGGCGGCCGACGTCGGGCCCGGCGATGCCGTGCGCCGCGAGCCGGTCCGGCAGCATCCGCCGGGCGTCCGGCTCGACCAGCCGGTAGCCGAACGACTCGACCGGATGCGACAGCAGCCGCGCCTCCAGCGTGTACGCCGGGGTCGTGGCCAGCACCCCGTCCGCCGCGACCGGCTGCTCCGTCAGGCGTACGGTCTCGCGGTACGCGGTGGAGTAACGCAGCCGGTCGAAGAAGCGCTGCCCGCTCGCCGGGTAGTGGGCGGTGACGGGGTGCGGCACCCGGTCGAGGTTGATCCGCTGGATCACCCCGGCAAGCCCCAGCGAGTGGTCACCGTGGAAGTGGGTGACACAGAGCCGGTTGAGGTCGTGGGCGGCGACCCCGGCACGCAGCATCTGCCGCTGGGTGCCCTCACCGGGGTCGAACAGCAGGCCCTCACCGTCCCAACGCAGCAGATAGCCGTTGTGGTTGCGGTGCCGGGTCGGCACCTGGCTGGCGGTGCCGAGGACGACCAGTTCGCGTACGGACAACTTTCGACCTTCGTCCCGTCAGACCAGGCGCTGCAGGTCGCGGCCGCCGAGCACATGGGCGTGGGCGTGGAAGACCGTCTGCCCGGCGCCGGGGCCGGTGTTGAAGACGATGCGGTAGCCCGTCGCGTCGACCTTCTCGTCGGCGGCCACCTCGCCCGCCTCGCGCACCACGTCAGCGGCGATGGCCGGTGCGGCGGCGGCCAGCTCGCGCGCGTTGGCGTAGTGGACCTTGGGGATCACCAGGACGTGGGTCGGCGCCTGGGGGTTGATGTCGCGGAAGGCGACGGTGGTCTCGGACTCGCGGACGATGGTCGCCGGCACCTCCCCCGCCACGATCTTGCAGAACAGGCAGTCGGCCTGCGGTTCTCCCGCCACCGGTGGGCTCCTCCCGGGTCATCGGCCGCCACACCCGCCGGAGCGCGAGGGCCGCGCCGTGTGCCGCCCTCGTCACGTCCCGGCGTACGCGGCGGACGCCGTACGCACCGTGCGTACGCCCTCGGATGCTACCGGCCCGGCCCGCCGTCCGGCCGGGTGGGCGGAGTGCACCGGGGCGCGGCACGAGGTGCCGCCCGCGCCGCGAGGCGGCGCCTAAGCTGACCCCGCGTACCAGGCTTTCCCCCACAAACCGGGAGTTAATGCACCATGGCAACCACGCGCACCGCCACCACCCACTGGGAGGGCAACCTCCTCCAGGGCAAGGGCACCGTCGCCCTGGACTCCTCCAAAGCCGGGACCTTCGACGTGAGCTGGCCGGCCCGCATCGACAAGCCCAACGGCGTCACCAGCCCGGAAGAGCTGATCGCCGCCGCGCACTCCGCCTGCTACTCCATGGCCCTCTCCCACGGCCTCGCCGAGCAGGGCCACAACATCGAGGACATCGACACCGAGGCCGACGTCACCTTCCAGCTGGGCGAGGGCATCACCGCCATCGCCCTGACCGTCAAGGCACGCGTGCCGGGTCTGTCGGAGGCGGACTTCCAGGCGGCGGCGCTGGACGCCAAGGCCAACTGCCCGGTCAGCCAGGCGCTGACGGGCGTCAAGAACATCACCCTCACCGCCGAACTGATCTGACGCTCACGGACGGGCCGGGCGCGCGGCACCGGGCACCGCCGCGCCGCCCGGCCCGTCCGTCCGTCAGCTCCAGCGGCCGGTGCGCCCCAGCAGCAGCGCCGTCGCGGCCGTACCCGCCGTCGAGGTGCGCAGCACCGTCGGGCCCAGCCGGTACGGCGCGGCGCCCGCCGCCTCGAACGCGGCCAGCTCGTCCGGCGCGACCCCGCCCTCGGGGCCGACGACCAGCACCACCGAACCGGATGCGGGCAGCTCCGCGGTGGCCAGCGGGGCGGCGCCCTCCTCGTGCAGCACCGCCGCGAAATCGGCCTCCGCCAGCAGCTCGGCCACCTGCTTGGTGGTCCGCGCCTCGCCCACCTCGGGGAACGTCAGCCGCCGCGACTGCTTACCGGCCTCCCGGGCCGTCGCCCGCCACTTCGCCAGCGACTTCGCGGCCCGCTCGCCCCGCCACTGCGTGACACACCGCGACGCCGCCCAGGGGACGACGGCGTCCACCCCGGTCTCCGTCATCGTCTCCACCGCCAGCTCGCCGCGGTCGCCCTTGGGCAGCGCCTGGACGACGGTGATCCGCACCGGCGGCGCGGGCTCCGTCCGCACCTCCGCCACCGCGACCGTCAGCCGGTCCTTGCCCTCGGCCGCCGCGACCGTGCCGTACGCGCCGGTCCCGGCGCCGTCCGTCAGCACCACGTCCTCACCGGCCCGCAGCCGCCGCACCGACACCGCGTGACGGCCCTCGGGACCGTCCAGCACCAGCGTGCCGCCGGGCCGCGCGCCCACCAGCGAATCCACCACGAAAACCGGCGCCGTCATGCCTCGCCCCTCACCCTGTGACCGTTCCACTCCTCGCGTACCGCGCCCAGTTCGGACGCCAGCAGCGCCACCAGCGCACCGGCGGGCAGCTCCCGCGCCAGCCGGTGCCCCTGCCCGGCCCACAGCGCCATGCCCTGTGCGTCACCCGTCCGCGCGGCCGCCTTCCGCAGCCCGGCGGTCAGATGGTGCACCGCCGGATACGCGGCCGGGGCATACGGGCCGTGCTCCCGCAGGAAGCGGTTGACCAGGCCCCGGGCCGGGCGCCCGGTGAAGGCGCGGGTCAGCTCGGTGCGGGTGAACAGCGGGTCGGTCAGCGCCCGCTTGTGCAGCGGATGCGCGCCGGACTCGGGGGTCGCGAGGAAGGCGGTGCCCAGCTGTGCCGCCTCGGCACCGGCGACGAGCACCGCGGCGATCTGCGCGCCGCGCATCAGCCCTCCGGCGGCGATGACCGGCAGCCGCACCGCCTCGCGGACCTGCGTGATCAGTGACAGCAGGCCGAGCGGGGCGCCGGTGCCGTCGGCGTGCGGATCGTCCCGGTGGGTGCCCTGATGGCCGCCCGCCTCGACGCCCTGCGCACACACCGCGTCGGCGCCCGCCGCCTCCGCCGCCCGCGCCTCGTCCGGCGTGGTGACGGTGACGACGGTGTACGTCCCGACCGCGGCCAGCGAGGCGAGCACCGCGCGGGAGGGGCAGCCGAAGACGAACGACACCACCGGCACCGGGTCCTCGCGCAGCACCGCCAGCTTCGCCTCGTAGCCGTCGTCCGAGCCGCCGTACGGATCGACCTCGCCGAGCCCGGTCTCGTACCACGCGGCCTCACCGGCGAGCTGATCGCGGTAGACCTCGACGGCGGCGGTGTTCGCGAGTTCGGGCTGCGGGAGGAAGAGATTGACGCCGAAGGGGCGGCCGGTCAGCCCGCGCAGCCGCTTGATCTCCTGGTACATGCCGTCGGCAGTCTTGTACCCGGCGGCGAGGAAGCCGAGCCCGCCGGCCTCACCGACGGCGGCGACCAGCTCCGGACCGGAACTGCCGCCGGCCATCGGCGCCTGCACGATCGGATGACGGCAAAGAGCGGTCAGCGCGGTGGACATGGCCACATCGTGTCATGCCCCGCGCACCGCACCGAAACGGGCAGACCCGCCCGGCACCACGGCCGACCGGGATCGGCCAACGGCCGCCGAACGCACGTGGGGCCCGGGGAAAACCCCGGGCCCCACACGCGTGGACCTACGGTCGCCTACCGCCCGTTGAACGCATCCTTCAACCGCGAGAACAACCCCTGCTGCCCCGGCTGACTGCGCTGCCCCGGGGGACAACCCCCGGACCCCCGGCCGGTACGCCTACCGCCCGTTGAACGCATCCTTCAGTCGCGAGAACAACCCCTGCTGCCCCGGCTGAAACTGGCCCGTCGGGCGTTCCTCGCCGCGGAGCTTGGCGATGCGGCGCAGCAGCTCCTCCTGCTCGGGGTCGAGCTTGGAGGGGGTCAGCACCTCGACGTGGACGATCAGATCGCCGCGGCCGCCGCCCCGCAGATGGGTCACACCGCGCTGGTGCAGCGGGATCGACTGGCCGGACTGCGTACCGGGCCGGATGTCGATCTCCTCCAGGCCGTCCAGCGTCTCCAGCGGACACTTCGTGCCCAGCGACGCCGCCGTCATCGGGATGGTGACCGTGCAGTGCAGATCGTCGCCGCGCCGCTGGAAGACCGAGTGCGGCAGCTCGTGGATCTCGACGTAGAGGTCACCGGCGGGACCGCCGCCGGGACCCACCTCGCCCTCGCCCGCGAGCTGGATGCGGGTGCCGTTGTCGACGCCCGCCGGGATCTTGACGGTCAGCGTGCGGCGCGACCGGATACGGCCGTCACCGGCGCACTCCGGGCACGGCGTCGGCACGACCGTACCGAAGCCCTGACACTGCGGACACGGCCGCGACGTCATGACCTGACCGAGGAAGGACCGCGTGACCTGCGAGACCTCACCGCGGCCGCGGCACATGTCACAGGTCTGCGCCGAGGTGCCGGGGGCCGCGCCCTCACCGGTGCACGTGGTGCACACGATGGCGGTGTCGACCTGGATCTCCTTGGTCGTCCCGAACGCCGCCTCCTCCAGCTCGACATCGAGACGGATCATCGCGTCCTGGCCACGCCGCGTCCGCGAGCGCGGACCGCGCTGCGAGGAGGCGCCGAAGAACGCGTCCATGATGTCGGAGAAGTTGCCGAAGCCCGCGCCGAAGCCACCGGCCCCGCCAGCGCCGCCGGCCTGCGAGAGCGGGTCGCCACCGAGGTCGTAGACCTGCTTCTTCTGCGGGTCCGACAGCACCTCGTAAGCGGCGTTGATCTCCTTGAACCGCTCCTGGGTCTTCGGATCCGGGTTCACATCCGGGTGCAGCTCGCGCGCCAGCCGCCGGAAAGCCTTCTTGATCTGGTCCTGCGAGGCATCGCGGCCGACACCGAGGACCGTGTAATAGTCCGTGGCCACTTACGACTCCGCCAGGATCTGTCCGACGTAACGTGCCACTGCGCGTACCGCTCCCATCGTTCCGGGGTAGTCCATGCGGGTCGGTCCGACCACGCCGAGTTTGGCGACTGCCTCGTCGCCCGAACCGTAGCCGACCGCGACCACCGACGTGGACGCAAGTCCTTCGTGGGCATTCTCATGCCCGATACGTACGGTCATGCCCGAGTCCTTGGCCTCCCCGAGCAGTTTGAGCAGCACCACATGCTCCTCAAGGGCCTCCAGCACCGGCCGGATCGTCAGCGGGAAGTCGTGCCCGAAGCGGGTGAGATTGGCAGTACCGCCGATCACCAACCGCTCCTCGGTCTCCTCCACCAACGTCTCCAGCAGCACCGACAGCACCGTCGAGACCGTGCCGCGGTCCTCCTGCTCGAAGGAGTCCGGAAGATCCTGCACCAATTGCGGCACATCCGCGAACCGGCGGCCCACGACCCGGCTGTTGAGCCGGGCCCGCAGATCCGCCAACGACGCCTCGCCGAACGGCCCCTGACAGTCGATCAGCCGCTGTTCGACGCGCCCGGTGTCGGTGATCAGAACGAGCATCACCCGCGCCGGTGCCAGCGCCAGCAGCTCGACATGGCGGACGGTGGACCGCGTCAGCGACGGGTACTGCACGACCGCGACCTGCCGGGTCAGCTGCGCCAGCAGCCGGACCGTGCGGCCCACGACGTCGTCGAGGTCGACCGCGCCGTCCAGGAAATTCTGGATCGCCCGGCGCTCGGGGCTGGAGAGCGGCTTGACGCCGGCGAGCTTGTCGACGAAAAGGCGGTACCCCTTGTCGGTGGGGATCCGGCCCGCGCTGGTGTGCGGCTGGGCGATGAATCCCTCTTCCTCCAGGACCGCCATGTCGTTACGGACCGTGGCCGGGGAGACACCGAGCCGATGGCGCTCGGTCAGCGCCTTCGAGCCGACCGGCTCCTCCGTGCCGACGTAGTCCTGGACGATGGCACGCAGCACCTCCAGCCTGCGTTCACTGAGCACCGCGCACACCTCCAGTCCCGCCGTCCTGCGGCTTCCTCCCCTGGCACTCCACCGGTCCGAGTGCCAGTACCGCTCCAGTGTACGGCCGGGGCGCACCGGCGGGGCAAGGGTCCCGCGTGCGACACCGACCACGCCCCGTGAACCACCGGGCAACGCCACCGCGCTACCGATAGCGTCTCGGCATGCGCACGACTTGGGAAGAGGCGGGATGGGAACGGCTCGGTGACGGCATCGCCCGCCGCCGGATGCCGGGCTGGGACGAGACGGTGGGCGTCGTCGCGGGGACGGAGGGCGTGCTGCTCGTCGACACCGGCGCCACCCTGCGCGACGGCGCCGAACTGCGGCTCGCCGTCCGCCGGGTGCTGGGCCGCGACGTGACGCACATCGCGCTGACCCATCCGCACTTCGACCACGTCCTGGGCACCGCCGCCTTCGCCGGGGTGCAGGTCTTCGCCGCCACCGGGGCGGCCGAGCTGATGGCCCGCGGGCGGGACGCGCTGCGGGAGGACGCGGTACGCCACGGCGTCGACCCGGACACCGCCACCGAAGCCACCGACATCCTGGTGCTCCCGCACCACGGGGTGCACGGCGAGCTGACCGTCGACCTCGGCGACCGGACGGTGCTGCTCGCCAACCTCGGCCCCGGGCACACCGCGCACGACCTCACGGTCCTCGTCCCGGGCCGGGGCGGCGCGCCCGAGGTGGTCTTCTGCGGCGACCTCGTCGAGGAGTCCGGCGAACCGTCCGCCGGGCCCGACGCCCTCGGACGGCAGTGGCCCGCCGCCCTGGACCGGCTGCTGGCCCTGGGCGGCGAGGACGCGCGGTACGTCCCCGGGCACGGCGCCGTGGTGGACGCCGCCTTCGTCCGCGCCCAGCGCGACGCGCTCGCCGCCCGCTTCGGCGCCCCTCCGGCCTGACCGGCGCCCGTATCCGTCACCCGACCGTCACAGAACAGGCACCCCGACACCATGCAGAGCAAGCGCTACAGCCCCGATCTCACCCCGCCGTGGAAGAAGCAGCGGCCCGCGCCCGAGGTGGCGGCGGAGACGGATCTGGTGGTCGAGGAGGTGACCACGGGGTTCTGCGGGGCGGTGATCCGCTGCGAGAAGTCGGCGCAGGGGCCGACGGTCACCCTGGAGGACCGGTTCGGCAAGCACCGCGTCTTCCCGATGGAGCCGCGCGGCTTCCTGATGGAGGGCAAGGTCGTCACGCTCGTACGGCCCCCGGAGCGGGCGGCGGGGAGCGGTCCGGCGCGGACGGCGTCCGGTTCGCTGGCGGTGCCCGGTGCGCGCGCCCGGGTCGCCCGGGCGGGCCGGATCTACGTGGAGGGACGGCACGACGCGGAGCTGGTCGAGCGGGTGTGGGGCGATGACCTGCGCATCGAGGGCGTCGTCGTGGAGTATCTGGAGGGCATCGACGATCTGCCGGAGATCGTCCGCGCCTTCTCCCCCGGGCCCGACGCGCGGCTGGGCGTCCTCGTCGACCATCTGGTGCCCGGCTCGAAGGAGTCGCGGATCGCGGCGGGGGTGACCGATCCGCATGTGTGCGTGGTGGGCCATCCGTACATCGACGTATGGGAGGCGGTGAAGCCGTCGTCGGTGGGGATCGCGGCGTGGCCGGTCGTGCCGCGGGGCCAGGACTGGAAGACGGGGGTGTGCCGGGCGCTGGGCTGGCCGCAGAACACCGGCGCCGCCTGGCAGCGGATCCTGTCGGGCGTACGCAGCTACAAGGACGTGGAACCGGCGCTGCTGGGGCGGGTGGAGGAGCTGATCGACTTCGTTACGGTCGGCGGTGCCGCCTGACGCCGGGGAGGATGCCGAAGTCGCCGGTCTCCAGCTCGACGTCCAGCACATCCACCGGCACCGATTCGCCGAACTTGCTGATCCGCTGGACCGCGTAGTCGGCTTCGTCGCCGCTGCCGAACGGCTCGGTGAGCAGGACACAGTGGGCCACGATGGGATCGACGATCAGGTAGGCGGGGATCTTGCCCGCGGCGTAGAGCGAACGCTTGACGCCGTAGTCGCGGTCCACGCTCGTCTTGGAGACCACCTCGACCACCATCGTGACCACCGCGGACGGCAGCAGGCGGCCGGACTCCGGCCCCGCGCCGCTCTCCAGCACCACGAGATCGGGCACCGGCTCGCTCTGCTCGCTCAGGATGTCGATGTCCTGGGTGAGCAGCCACTCCCAGCGATCGCTGGGCATTTGCAGCGCCACGGATCGCACGATCCGGTTGTGGACCAGGTCCGGTCCCGCCATCATCACGATTTCCCCCCGGAGGAGCTCAATCTTGACGCCCTCGGGAACATCGATGTTCTCGAAGAGCTCCGTCATCCGGCGTTCATCCACAGCGGTCATCTCCATGGCCTCCGTTTCCCGTCGCCGTGTCTTTCGGCACAAGGTTAGGAGGAGCGTAGGCAGGTTCGGGGGCCTGCCGCATCGGTTCACTCTTTCGGTAATCAGTCCACCAGATCCCGCACCACCGCGTCAGCCAGAAGCCGGCCCCGGAGTGTCAGAACGGCGCGGCCCGCGTCGTACGGAACCGTCTCCAGGAGGCCGTCGGAGAGCGCACGGGCGGCGGCGCGCGCCCCCGCGGGGGCGAGGAGGTCCAGGGGACAGCCGTCGGCGAGGCGCAGTTCCAGGAGGATGCGTTCGACGCGGCGGTCCTCGTCGGCGAGGAGTTCGCGGCCGGCGCCCGGGGAGCGGCCCTCGGTCAGGGCCTGGGCGTAGGCGCCGGGGTGCTTGACGTTCCACCAGCGGACGCCGCCGACGTGACTGTGGGCGCCGGGGCCCGCGCCCCACCAGTCGGCGCCGGTCCAGTACAGCTCGTTGTGGCGGCAGCGGGCGGCGTCGGTGGTGGCCCAGTTGGAGACCTCGTACCAGCGGAAACCGGCGGCGGCGAGGCGTTCGTCGGCGATGAGGTAGCGGTCGGCGTGCACATCGTCGTCGGTCATCGGGACCTCGCCGCGGCGGATGCGGCGGGCCAGCTGGGTGCCCTCCTCGACGATCAGGGCGTACGCGGAGACGTGGTCGGGTCCGGCGCCGAGGGCGGCGTCCAGGCTGGCGCGCCAGTCGTCGTCGCTCTCGCCCGGGGTGCCGTAGATCAAGTCGAGGTTGACGTGGTCGAACCCGGCGGCGCGCGCCTCGGCCACGCAGGCTTCGGGGCGGCCGGGGGTGTGGGTGCGGTCGAGGATCTTCAGGACGTGCGGGCGGGCGCTCTGCATGCCGAAGGACATGCGGTTGAAGCCGCCCTCGCGCAGCTCGGCGAGGTAGCGCGGGCCGACGGTCTCCGGGTTGGCCTCGGTGGTGATCTCAGCGCCCGGGGCGAGCCCGAACTCGTCGCGGATCGCGGCCAGCATCCGGCCGAGGTCGGCGGCGGGCAGCAGGGTCGGGGTGCCGCCGCCGACGAAGACCGTCTCGACCTGGCGCGGGTCGTCGCCGAGCACCTTGCGGGCCAGCCGGATCTCCTCGACGAGGTGATCGGCGTAGGTCTCCCGGGAGGCGAGGGCGCCACCGGGGCCGCGCAGTTCGCTCGCGGTGTAGGTGTTGAAGTCGCAGTAGCCGCAGCGGGTCGCGCAGTACGGAACGTGCAGGTAGAAACCGAGCGGGCGGCCGGCGGCGCCGGTCAGCGCGGCGGCGGGCAGCGCCCCGTCCCCGGGCATCGGCTCCCCATCGGGCAGTGCGGAAGGCATGGGGCCCATTGTCCGTCATACGGGAGCGAGCCGGGGCCGTGGCTGTCTCTTATACCCATCTGACGCTGCCGACGACTTAATAGGTGT
>NZ_VKJP01000156.1 GCF_007280575.1 Streptomyces benahoarensis | reverse complement strand
CCTCCGCAGACATGCCCCACCCGCCCGGTCCGCGCCACCCCCACTCCCGCTTCCGGACCGACGCTAGAATGGTCAGACCGTAAAACTCTGTGGGAGGCGCTCCATGCGTATCGGACTCTTCGCCACCTGCCTGGGGGACACGCTCTTCCCGGACGCGGTGAAGGCCACCGCCCTGCTGCTCGCCCGCCTCGGGCACGAGGTGGTGTTCCCGCCGGAGCAGACCTGCTGCGGCCAGATGCACGTCAACACCGGCTACCAGCGCGAGCCGGTCCCCCTCGTCCGCGGCTTCGCCGAGCAGTTCGGGGACGCGTCGATCGAGGCGGTGGTGATGCCGTCCGGTTCCTGTGCCGGTTCGGTGCGCCATCAGCACGAGATCGTCGCCGCGCGCTACGGCGACGCCGCGCTCCGCGCCGGGGTCGCCACCGTCAAGGAGAAGACCTACGAGCTGTCGGAGTTCCTCGTCGACGTGCTCGGCACCACCGACGTCGGCGCGTACTTCCCGCACCGCGTCACCTACCACCCCACCTGCCACTCCCTGCGGATGCTGCGGGTCGGCGAGAAGCCGGTGCGGCTGCTGCGCGCCGTCGAGGACATCGACCTCGTCGAACTGCCCGAGGCGGACGTCTGCTGCGGCTTCGGCGGCACGTTCGCCGTCAAGAACGCCGACACCTCCACGGCGATGCTGCACGACAAGGTCGGCCACATCACCTCGACCGGCGCCGCCGTCTGCACCGCGGGCGACTCCTCCTGCCTGATGCACATCGGCGGCGGACTCTCCCGCATCAAATCCGGCACCCGCACCCTGCACCTCGCACAGATCCTCGCCGCCACCCGCACCGCGCCGTACGTCCCGACGGAGGCCGTCCGATGAGCCGCACCTTCCTGGGCATGCCCGCCGCCCCGCCCCGCGCCCCGTACGGCGCCGGAAACCTCCGCGGCGACCGCAGCTTCCCCAAGGCCGCCCACGATGAACTGCGCAACGACCAGCTGCGCCGCAACCTCGGCAAGGCCACCCACACCATCCGCGCCAAGCGGCTCGCGGTCACCGGCGAACTCCCCGACTGGGAGCGGCTGCGCGACGCCGGTTCGGCGCTGAAGACCGCCACCATGAGCCGCCTCCCCGACCTCCTGGAGGAGCTGGAGCGCAAGGTCACCGAGCGCGGCGGCACCGTCCACTGGGCGCGCGACGCCGTCGAGGCCAACGCGATCGTCACCGAGCTGATCGAGGCGACCGGCAGCCGCGAGGTCATCAAGGTCAAGTCGATGGCCACCCAGGAGATCGGCCTCAACGAACACCTCGAAAGCCGCGGCATCACCCCGTACGAGACCGATCTCGCCGAGCTGATCGTGCAGCTGGCGCACGACAAGCCGTCGCACATCCTCGTCCCGGCGATCCACCGCAACCGCGATGAGATCCGGGAGATCTTCCTCAAGGAGATCCCCGGCGTCGACCCGGAACTGGACTCCGTGCCCGCGCATCTGGCGGCCGCCGCCCGCGCCTATCTGCGGGAGAAGTTCATGACGACGAAGGTCGCCGTCTCCGGCGCCAACTTCGGCGTCGCCGAGACCGGCACCCTCGCCGTCGTCGAGTCCGAGGGCAACGGCCGGATGTGCCTGACCCTGCCCGAGACGCTGATCACCGTCATGGGCATCGAGAAGGTCATCCCCCGCTACCAGGACCTGGAGGTCTTCCTCCAGCTGCTGCCGCGCTCCTCCACCGGCGAGCGGATGAACCCGTACACCTCGATGTGGACCGGCACCACGCCGGGCGACGGGCCGCAGGACTTCCACCTCGTGCTGCTCGACAACGGCCGCACCGCCGCCCTCGCCGACTCCGTCGGCCGCGAGGCGCTCAACTGCATCCGCTGTTCGGCCTGTCTCAACGTCTGCCCGGTCTACGAACGCGCCGGCGGCCATGCGTACGGCTCGACGTACCCGGGCCCGATCGGCGCCGTCCTCACCCCGCAGCTCGCCGGGATGCACGCCGCCAAGGACGACCCCAACAGCTCGCTGCCGTACGCCTCCAGCCTCTGCGGCGCCTGCTTCGACGCCTGCCCCGTCAAGATCGACATCCCGTCGCTCCTGGTCGAACTGCGCCACCAGAAGACCGAACAGTCCGGTACGACGGCGGAGAAGCTCGCCATGAAGGCGGCCGCCGGGGTGATGAAGCGGCCCGCGGTCTACACCGCCGCGCAGAACGCCGCGCGCCTCGGCCGGATCGCCGGTGGCCGCAGCGGCACGATCTCCCACCTGCCGCCGCCGTTCAGCGGCTGGAGCGAGAGCCGCGACACACCCGTCCCGCCCCGCCGCACCTTCCGCTCCTGGCTGGCGTCGGCCGACGGCACCGCCGCCCTGCGCGACGCGGCCGCCGAGGGCGCCCGGCAACGGGCCGCCTCCCCCGAGAACCCCGACACCCCCGAGGAGGAACGGTGACCGCCCCCACGACCGCACGTGAGACGGTGCTCGGCCGGGTCCGCGACGCCCTGGCGCTCGCCCCCGCCCCGGAGGTGACCGTCCCCCGCGCCTACCGCACCGGCCGCACCCTCCCCGACGCCGACCGCCTCGCTCTCTTCACCGACCGGCTCGTCGACTACCGCGCCGAGGTCCACCCCTGCACCGCCGAGGCGACCGCGGCCACCGTCGCCGCCGTCCTCGCCGCCCGCGGCGCCCGCCTCGTCGGCATCCCCGCCGGACTCGACCGCGCCTGGCTGGCCGGATACGACGGCGAGGTGCGCGAGGACGACGCGACGGTGGCACCGCCCGCGCTGGACGCCCTCGACGGCGTGGTCACCGCCTCCGCCGTCAGCTGCGCCGAGACCGGCACGATCTTCCTCGACGGCTCCCCTGACCAGGGCCGCCGTGCCCTGACGCTCGTCCCCGACCTGCACGTCTGCGTCGTCGACCTGTCGAGCGTGGAGGTCGGCGTCCCCGAGGCCGTCGCCCGGCTCGTCCCCGACCGCCCGACGACGCTGATCAGCGGCCCGTCCGCCACCTCCGACATCGAGCTGGAACGCGTCGAGGGCGTCCACGGCCCCCGCACCCTGGACGTGATCATCCGTACCGACGCCTGACCGGACGTCTGACCGGACCGGCACGGCGAAGGCCCCGGAGGAGCGTCGAGCGTCCTCCGGGGCCTTCGCCGTCACTGCCAGAACTCACTGCCAGAACTCACTGCCAGAACTCGCCTGCCAGAACTCGCGTCAGAACGGGCGGAAGCCGTCGTACTCCTGCTCCGCATCGTCCCGCGCCGCGTCGCGGTCCCGGCGGCGCTGGGCCGCGGGCCGCGGTGCCTCCAGCCGGTGGTCCTCACCGCGTCGGCCGAGCATCTCCGCACCGGCCGCCATCGTCGGCTCCCAATCGAAGACCACGGCGTTGTCCTCGGGGCCGATCGCCACGCCGTCGCCGGTGTGCGCACCGGCCTTGAGCAGGGCGTCCTCGACGCCGAGACGGCTGAGCCGGTCCGCGAGGTAGCCAACCGCCTCGTCGTTGTTGAAGTCCGTCTGCTGCACCCAGCGCTCCGGCTTCTCGCCGCGCACCCGGTAGAAGCGGTCGGCCTCCTCGGTGACGGTGAAGCCGGAGTCGTCCACCGCCTTGGGCCGGATGACGATACGGGTCGCCTCCTGGACGGGCTTGGCCGCACGCGCCTGCGCCACGATCTCGGCCAGCGCGTACGACAGCTCCTTCAGGCCCTGCCGGGCGACGGCCGACACCTCGAAGACGCGGAAACCGCGCTCCTCCAGATCGCCGCGGATCATGTCGGCGAGGTCCTGGCCGTCCGGGATGTCGACCTTGTTGAGGACGACGAGCCGCGGCCGGTCCTCCAGCCCGCCGTACTGCGCCAGCTCCGCCTCGATCATGTCGAGGTCGGAGAGCGGATCGCGGTCCGACTCCAGCGTGGCGGTGTCCAGAACGTGGACCAGCACCTCGCACCGCTCCACATGGCGCAGGAACTCCAGGCCCAGGCCCTTGCCCTGGCTGGCGCCCGGGATCAGACCGGGCACGTCCGCGATGGTGTAGACCGTCGAGCCGGCCGTCACCACGCCGAGGTTGGGGACCAGCGTCGTGAACGGGTAGTCCGCGATCTTCGGCTTGGCCGCCGACAGCACCGAGATCAGCGAGGACTTACCGGCGCTCGGGAACCCGACCAGCGCGACATCCGCGACGGTCTTCAGCTCCAGCACGATGTCGCGGGCCTCACCGGGCTCGCCGAGCAGCGCGAAACCGGGCGCCTTGCGGCGGGCCGACGCCAGCGCGGCGTTGCCGAGACCGCCGCGGCCGCCCTGCCCCGCGACGAAGGTGGTGCCCTGCCCGACGAGGTCGGCGAGGACGTTGCCCTCGCGGTCCATGACGACCGTGCCGTCCGGGACGGGCAGGACGAGGTCCTGGCCGTTCTTCCCGGCGCGGTGGTCACCGGCGCCCGGCTGGCCGTTGGTGGCCTTGCGGTGCGGGTGGTGGTGGTACTCGAGAAGCGTCGTGACGTCCTGGTCCACGACGAGGGTCACATCGCCGCCGCGTCCGCCGTTGCCGCCGTCCGGCCCGCCGAGCGGCTTGAACTTCTCCCGCATCACGGAGGCCACGCCGTGGCCTCCGTTACCCGCGGCGACGTGCAGTTCGACGCGGTCCACGAAGGTGGTCATGGTGAGGTGCCTCCAGATAACTACGGGAATGTCTCTGTACTAACACGCCAAGGGCGGACCGGCCTTCCCGCTCGCGCGAGAAAGGCGGTCCGCCCTCGGAGTGGTGCTACTGCTGAGCTGTCGCCCGGCGGCTGATTACTCAGCGACCGGAACGATGTTCACGACCTTGCGACCACGGTGGGTGCCGAAGTGCACCGCGCCCGCAGCCAGGGCGAACAGGGTGTCGTCGCCGCCGCGGCCGACGCCCGTGCCCGGGTGGAAGTGGGTGCCACGCTGGCGGACCAGGATCTCACCGGCGTTGACGGCCTGACCGCCGAAGCGCTTCACGCCGAGCCGCTGAGCATTGGAATCGCGACCGTTCCGAGTGGACGATGCGCCCTTCTTATGTGCCATGTCTCCTCAGTCCCTTACTTCGCCGGAGCGTCGATGCCGGTGATCTTCAGCGCCGTGTGGAGCTGGCGGTGGCCGATCCGCTTCTTGTAACCGGTCTTGTTCTTGTACTTCTGGATCCGGATCTTGTCGCCCTTGTGGTGGTCCACGACCTCGCCCTGGACCTTCACGCCGGCCAGGACCCACGGGTCGCTGGTGACCGCTTCGCCGTCGACGACCAGCAGCGTCGAGAGCTCGACGGTGTCGCCGACCTTGCTGGTGGAAATGCGGTCAATCTCGATGACGTCGCCGACAGAAACCTTCTGCTGGCGTCCGCCGGTGCGCACGATCGCGTACACGCGGAACTCTCCTTCGCTGGAAACGGATCCTCTGATGCCAGCCGCTCACACGGGCTTGGGAGACTCCCGTGAAATCCGAGTGGACGAGCGGCCTCCCCCGGCGGAGAGCCGGGAGGTGTGTGCTCAGGGGTTTGGCGTCACAGACACCGACGGTCAAGGTTACGGGGCCTTGACCTGGGGGTCAAACCGGCCCCGGGTCGTCACCGACCCGGGGCACGGCCGGGACCGTCAGTCCTCCGCGGCGGACGAGGCGGGCTCGGCGGCGGTGGTCTTCTTGGCCGCCGCCTTCTTCGCCGTCGTCTTCTTCGCCGTGGTCTTCTTCGCGGCGGTCTTCTTGGCGGTGGTGGTCTTCTTCGCCGCCGTCTTCTTCGCCGCCGTCTTCTTCGCCGTCGTCTTCTTGGCCACGGCCTTCTTCGCCGTGGCCTTCTTGGCGGTGGTGGCCTTCTTCGCCGCCGCCTTCTTCGCCGTCTTCTTGGCGGCGGGCGCCTCCTCGGCCGGGGCCTCGGCGGGCGCCTCGACGGTCTCCGCCGGAGCCTGGACCGCCTCCGCGGGGGCCTCGGCGGCCTCCGGTGCCTCGACCACGACGACCGTCGCCTCGGCGGCCTGCGGGGAGCCCGCCGGGGCGGACACCTTACGGGTCGCCCGGCGGCGCGGACGGGCCGGAGCGGGCTCCGGCGCGGCGGGCGCCTCGGGCTGCGGCTCGGGCGCGGCCTCCGGCTCCGGGGCGGTCTCCGCCACCGGCACCACGATCGCGGCGGCCTCGGCGGCCTTCGGGGCACCCGCCGGGGCGGACGCCTTCCGGCTCGCCCGGCGGCGGCCACGACCCCGCGCGGTGGCGGCGGCCTCGGCCTCGGCCGGGCTGCTGTACCACTCGTCGGCGTCGGCCACCGCGGGCTGCAGCTCCGCCTCGGTCACCGGCGCGGGCTCCAGCTCGGGCGCCTCGGGCTGCTCGGCCACCAGCTCCGCGGGCTGCTCGGCAGCCTGCTCGTGGCGCTCGCCACCCTTGCCCTTCTTCTTGCGCTTGCCGCCACCGCCGACCGACGTCGGCTGGTCCATGTGGACGATGACGCCGCGGCCGTTGCAGTGGACGCAGGACTCGGAGAACGACTCCAGCAGGCCCTGGCCGACCCGCTTACGGGTCATCTGGACCAGGCCCAGCGAGGTGACCTCGGCCACCTGGTGCTTCGTACGGTCGCGACCCAGGCACTCCAGCATCCGCCGCAGCACCAGATCGCGGTTGGACTCCAGGACCATGTCGATGAAGTCGATGACGACGATGCCGCCGAGGTCGCGCAGGCGCAGCTGGCGGACGATCTCCTCGGCCGCTTCGAGGTTGTTCCTCGTCACGGTCTCTTCGAGGTTGCCGCCCTGACCGGTGAACTTGCCGGTGTTGACATCGATCACGACCATCGCTTCGGTCTTGTCGATCACCAGCGAACCGCCGCTGGGCAGCCAGACCTTGCGGTCCAGCGCCTTCATCAGCTGCTCGTCGATCCGGTACGTCGCGAAGACGTCCACGTCCGACGTCCACTTCTGGAGCCGGTCGGTGAGGTCCGGGGCGACGTGCGCGACGTAGCCGTGGATGGTCTCCCAGGCATCGTCACCGCTGACGATGACCTTCGAGAAGTCCTCGTTGAAGATGTCGCGGACGACCCGGACGGTCATGTCCGGCTCGCCGTAGAGCAGGCTCGGCGAGCCCGTCGAGGGCGTCTTCGCCTTCTTCTGGATCTCCTCCCACTGCGCCTGGAGGCGCTCCACGTCGCGGCGCAGCTCGTCCTCGCTGGCGCCCTCCGCGGCGGTACGGACGATCACGCCCGCGTCCTCGGGGACGATCTTCTTGAGGATCTGCTTCAGCCGGGCGCGCTCGGTGTCGGGCAGCTTGCGGCTGATGCCCGTCATCGAGCCCTCGGGCACGTAGACGAGGTAGCGGCCGGGCAGCGAGACCTGGCTGGTCAGGCGGGCGCCCTTGTGGCCGATGGGGTCCTTGGTGACCTGCACCAGCACGGACTGGCCGGACTTGAGGGCGGTCTCGATGCGGCGCGGCCCGTTGGCCATGCCCAGCGCCTCGAAGTTGACCTCACCGGCGTACAGCACGGCGTTGCGGCCCTTGCCGATGTCGACGAAGGCGGCCTCCATCGACGGCAGGACGTTCTGCACCTTGCCGAGGTAGACGTTGCCGACGTACGAGGTCGACTGCTCCTTGTTGACGAAGTGCTCGACGAGGACGTTGTCCTCCAGCACACCGATCTGGGTGCGCTCGCCGCTCTGGCGGACGACCATGACCCGCTCGACGGCCTCGCGGCGCGCCAGGAACTCCGCCTCGGTGATGATCGGCACCCGGCGACGGCCCTGCTCACGGCCCTCGCGGCGGCGCTGCTTCTTCGCCTCCAGACGCGTCGAGCCCTTGATCGACTGGACCTCGTCAACGCTGGTGGACTCGGTGTCCTTCGCCTTGCGCTCGCGCGGCTCGCGGACCTTGACGACGGTGCGCTCCGGGTCGTCGCCGGGGTGGGCGTCGCCCCCGTCGGCGTCCCCGCTGCGGCGGCGACGGCGGCGACGGCGACGGCTGCTGCTGGAGCCGCCGGACGGCTCGTCGGCCTCGGCCTGCTCCTCGGCTGCCTGCTCCTCGGCGTACCCCTCGTCCTCGGCGCCCTCCTGCTCCTGCTCGGACGCCTCGGCGATCTGCTCGTCCGCGTCGGCGGCCTCACCGCGACGACGGCGGCGGCCACCGCGGCGGCGACGGCGGGAGGGGCGATCGCCCGACTCGTCGTCGTGCGCGGCCTCGCGCTGCGCGGCCGCCTCCTCGGACTCCTCGGGCTCCTCGGGCTCCTCGGGGCTCTCCTCCGGCTCCTCGACGGGCGCGACGACGGCGGGCTCGGCGGCCCGCTCGGCGCGGCGACGGCGACGGCGGCCGGACGGCTGCTCCTCGCGGGGCTGCTCGATCTCGGTCTCGGTCTCGGTCTCGATCTCGGCCGCGGCGGCCTCCTCGCGGCGGGCCGCGGCGGCGGCAGCGGCCGCGGTCTCCGGGGTCTGGAACATCGGCTCGGCGAAGACCGGTGCCTGGAAGACGGCCGTCGGCGGACGCTGCGCACGGCGGCGGCCACGGGCCGGGGCCTCCTTGGCGGGGGCCTCCTCGGCGGCGGGCGCCTCGGCGACGGGCTCGGCGACCCGCTCACCCCGGCGACGGGCCCGGCGCTTCGGCGCCTCGGCGACCTCACCCTTCGGCTCGACCGGAGCCTCCTTCACCGGAGCCTCCTCGACGGCCTTCGGGCTCTCGTCCGCGCCCTGCGGGGCCCCGGCGGGCGCGGTGGCCTTACGGGTCGCCCGGCGGCGGGTACGGGGGGCGGGTGCCTCCTCGACGGCTTCGGCCTGCGGCGCCTCCTCGACGGGTGCGGCGGCCGGAGCCTCCTTGGCGGGGGCCTCCTCGGCGGCGCGCGGGGCCCCGGCCGGGGCGGTGGCCTTACGAGTGGCACGGCGGCGCGGACGAGCCGGAGCGGCCTCCGCAGCAGGTGCCTCCTCCGCGGCGGGGGCCTCGGACGTCTCCTCGGCGGCGGCCTCCGGGGTCTCCTCCGCGCTCTGCGGGGCCCCGGCGGGCGCGGTGGCCTTACGGGTCGCACGGCGGCGGGTACGGGCACGCGGCGCGGCCTCGGTGTCAGCGGCGGCCTCGGCCGGGGCCTGCGGCGCAGGCGACTCGGCGGCGGCCGCTTCGGCGGCGGGCTGCGGGGCACCGGCCGGGGCGGTGACCTTACGGGTCGCACGGCGGCGCGGACGGGCCGGAGCGGCTTCCGCAGCAGGCGCTTCCGCGGCAGGTGCTTCCGCAGCAGGCGCTTCCGCAGCGGGCGCGGCCTTGGGGGCGTCGCTCACCACGGCGGCTCCGGCGCCCTGCGGCGGGCCCGCCGGGCGGGACGCCGCGCGGCGCCTGCGGCGCGGCGGCAGCGTGTCGCTGGGGGAATTGTTGTCGTCCGCGCCACGGTCCGTGGACGGCGCGGGTGCGGTGGGCTCAATAGGTTCGAGCATGCGGGCGGTTCTCCCGTCACGCTCCCGGGCGCCGGGCCTGGTCCGGCCGCAGCGCCGCGTCATGGGCGCGGCTCTGCGGTCCGGGGCGCGGGCGCCGCACGGGAGCTGTCGTCTCGCTCGCCGGGCCCGTGGTCCGGGGCCGACGAAAGTCTTCTGGTCAGTGCGTCTGCCGCACCGGGGTGGCTCCCTGGTTGGTCGGCGACGCGACGACGGCGCTCTACGCGGTGCCGTGCCCGGCACCGGCCGGGTTGTCCCCGCTCGGCGCCGTCGCGGCACGTGGCCCGGCGGCCATGGATGGGGCGGCCGTGGCAGCGTCGCGGTCGGGCGCCAGCGGGTCGGTCACCGCGCCGGTCTCCTCATCGAGCAGCCCCTGCGCCAGCCTGGTCACCGCTGCGGGGACCGGCGGCGCCAGGTCGGCCGCGGCTCGGAGGCCGGACAGGACGTCGTCGGGTCGAACGGCAGGTGTCACATGCCGAACAACCAGCCGCAGTATCGCACAGGCTTTGCCGTCGGGCCTATCGCTATCGGCGGCGGAGGTCTCCAGCGCGCGCACCGCGGCCCGCGCGTCGAAGGCGCGCATGCCGTTCTTCGTGCGGCGCTCGACCTGCACCTCCTCGGCGGCGAGGAACACCGCCGAGGCCCGCTCGGCCTCCTCCGGCGCGACGCCGTCGAGCCGGATCTCCCACACCGACGCCTGGAGCCGGTCAGCGAGTCCGCTGGTCCGCGCCTCCACGGCGTCGATCACGTCGAGGCCCGCGGGCAGTGACGCGTCCAGCAGCGCCCGCAGGCTCGCGGGGTCGCGCTCCTGGGTGAGCTGGATCTCCAGATACTCGGCCTCGCTGCCCGTACCCGTCGGGGCGGCGTTGGCGTACGACACCTTGGGGTGCGGGGTGAAGCCCGCCGAGTAGGCCATGGGGACCTCGGCGCGGCGCAGCGCCCGCTCGAAAGCGCGCTGGAAATCGCGGTGGCTGGTGAACCGGAGGCGGCCGCGCTTGGTGTAGCGCAGACGAATGCGCTGCACCGCCGGTGCGGGCGGCGGGCCTTCGGGCTGTCGCTTGCCCAGTGTCGTTCAGTCCTTCGTGAGTGCGGTCGTACTGCTACCAAGAGTACGTGCCACGCGCACCGGTGGTTCCCCGCGGTGCGCCCCGGCGGCCGCCGGAGGCCGCGCTCAGGCGCCGAAGAGCGAGCGGCGGACCTCGCGGGCGGCCTCCCGCGCCAGCCGCAGCGGCGGCCCGAGAACGGCCCGCAGCCCATGGCCCACCGGGGTGAACACCCACCGGTACAGCCACCGCGACGGGCGCGCCACCAGCCACCGCCAGAGGAACGCGATGCCCCGGCCGACGGCCCGGGAGATCCGCCCGGCAAGCCGCCAGCAGGCGGCGAGGAACGCCCCGAGGACGCACAGCACCGGCCACAGCACGTACTGCCACACGGCGGTGGCGGGGATCACCACGAGCCACCGGAAGAGCGGGGTGAGGATCCGGCGGTACATCCAGCAGGCCGGGACGACGATCAGATACCGGGTGAGGAACCGGACCGGAACCACCAGAACGTGGTGGAGCAGCCAGACCGTCGCCCGCCCCAGCGGACCGAGCACCCAGCGGTACAGCCAACAGGCAGGGACCATGACCAGATACCGGACCAGGAACGCCACCGGGACGACGATCAGGTGGTGGAACAGCCAGGCCACCGCCCGGCCCACCGGCGCGAGCAGCCACTCGTACAGCCACCGCCCCACGGGCGCGAGGACGTTCCGGCCGGTCCAGCACAGCCCGTCCCACAGCAGCCGCAGCGGCACCATGACGATCAGCACGGGCACCGCGAGGAGCCGGGCGAGGCAGCAGCCCGGGGCAGCGGCTCCACCGGGCGCCGCCCCTTTCCATGCGTCGCCACCGTGCGTCATGCGCCGTTCCCCCGGTCTTTCCGTACCGCCGTCGTTCCTGTGCGGCCTCATCAGGGCACGCGGGACACCTCCCCCGTCGTCACCCAGAAGCGAAGCTTCACCCCGCGCCGGTCCTCGAACAGTCCGCCGCACGCCTCGATGACCTTACGGGAAGCGGTGTTGGTGGCATCACAGGTGATCAGCACCCGGTCGAGGCCGAGCACGCGGGCGCGGGGCAGGGCGGCGCGGAGCATCGCGGTGGCGTGGCCGCGGCGACGGGCGGTGGGCCGGACGTCGTAGCCGATATGGCCGCCGTGGGCGAGCAGGAAGTCGTGTGCGGGAACAGGAACGGCCCGGCACCGCGGTTCGCGATGCCGGGCCGAACTACCTTGCCTGCGCGGCCACTTGGGGTTCCGGTGATGGCAACTCCCGTATGAACGTGGCCGCTTGGGGAGCTGCCGATGGCAACTCCCCTCCATGTGCGGCTACTTGTTGACGACCGACAGTGGCAGCAGCTTCTTGCCGGTCGGGCCGATCTGGATGTCGAGGTCGAGCTGGGGGCAGACTCCGCAGTCGAAGCACGGGGACCAGCGGCAGTCCTCGACCTCGGTCTCGTCGAGGGCGTCCTGCCAGTCCTCCCAGAGCCAGTCCTTGTCGAGACCGGAGTCGAGGTGGTCCCAGGGCAGGACCTCCTCGTAGGTGCGCTCGCGGGTCGTGTACCAGGCGACGTCGACGCCGAAGTCCGGCAGCGCCTTCTCGGCCGCCGCCATCCACCGGTCGTACGAGAAGTACTCACGCCAGCCGTCGAAGCGGCCGCCGCCCTCGTAGACGGCGCGGATGACGGCGCCGACGCGGCGGTCACCGCGGGAGAGCAGGCCCTCGACGATGCCGGGCTTGCCGTCGTGGTAGCGGAAGCCGATGGAGCGGCCGTACTTCTTGTCCCCGCGGATCTTGTCGCGGAGCTTGGTGAGCCGGGCGTCGGTCTCCTCGGCGGAGAGCTGCGGGGCCCACTGGAACGGCGTGTGCGGCTTGGGGACGAAACCGCCGATGGAGACCGTGCAGCGGATGTCGTTCTGACCGGAGGCCTTGCGGCCCTCGGCGATGACGTTGACCGCCATGTCGCCGATCTGGAGGACGTCCTCGTCGGTCTCGGTCGGCAGACCGCACATGAAGTACAGCTTCACCTGGCGCCAGCCGTTGCCGTACGCCGTGGAGACGGTGCGGATCAGGTCCTCTTCCGAGACCATCTTGTTGATGACCTTGCGGATGCGCTCCGAGCCGCCCTCGGGCGCGAAGGTCAGTCCCGAGCGACGGCCGTTGCGCGTCAGCTCGTTGGCCAGGTCGATGTTGAACGCGTCGACCCGGGTGGAGGGGAGGGACAAGCCGATCTTGTCCTCCTCGTACCGGTCGGCGAGGCCCTTGGCGACGTCGCCGATCTCGGTGTGGTCCGCGGAGGACAGCGACAACAGGCCGACCTCCTCGAATCCCGTGGCCTTCAGACCCTTGTCCACCATCTCGCCGATGCCGGTGATGCTTCGCTCCCGGACGGGACGCGTGATCATGCCGGCCTGGCAGAAACGGCAGCCGCGGGTGCAGCCACGGAAGATCTCGACCGACATCCGCTCGTGGACGGTCTCGGCCAGGGGGACGAGCGGCTGCTTGGGGTAGGGCCACTCGTCGAGGTCCATGACGGTGTGCTTGGACACCCGCCACGGGACGCCGGAGCGGTTGGGCACGACGCGGGAAATCCGCCCGTCGGCCAGGTACTCGACGTCGTAGAACTTGGGGACGTAGACGTTGCCGGTCTTCGCGAGGCGGAACAGCAGCTCGTCGCGGCCACCGGGGCGGCCCTCCGTCTTCCAGGCCCGGATGATGTCGGTGATCTCCAGGACGGCCTGCTCGCCGTCGCCGACGACCGCGCAGTCCAGGAAGTCCGCGATGGGCTCCGGATTGAACGCGGCGTGGCCGCCCGCGAGGATCAGCGGGTGGTCCTCGGTACGGTCCTTGGCCTCGATCGGGATACCGGCGAGGTCCAGGGCGGTGAGGAGGTTGGTGTAGCCCAGCTCGGTGGAGAAGGACACACCGAGCACGTCGAAGGCGCTGACCGGGCGGTGCGCGTCGACGGTGAACTGCGGGACGCCGTGCTCCCGCATCAGCGCCTCCAGGTCCGGCCAGACGCTGTAGGTGCGCTCGGCGAGGACGCCCTCGCGCTCGTTGAGCACCTCGTAGAGGATCATCACGCCCTGGTTGGGCAGGCCGACCTCGTAGGCGTCCGGGTACATGAGCGACCAGCGGACATCGCAGTCGTCCCACTCCTTGACGGTGGAGTTCAGCTCGCCGCCGACGTATTGGATCGGCTTCTGGACGTGCGGGAGGAGGGCCTCCAGGCGCGGGAAGACCGACTCGACAGGCATCGTGGGATCTTTCGTCAGCGGGCAGGGGTGACCCTCAAGGTTAACGTGTCCGAAGGGGCGGCCTTGACGCGCGCCGGGGGTGAGGTGGGGGATGCGGCGGTCTCT
>NZ_VKJP01000155.1 GCF_007280575.1 Streptomyces benahoarensis | reverse complement strand
GTGCCGGGTACGCGGGAGCCGGGGCGGGGTGCCGGGTACGCGGGAGCCGGGGCGACGCGCCTGGTTGCGCCTCTTCCGGGCCCGGCCCGGCCGTCCGTCCCTCTCTCCCTCCGCGGAAACCAGGTTGCCGCCACCCCGGCCGGCCGGGAGACTCCCCGCCATGACCGACCATGATCCGCACAGTTCCTCCGCCGTCTCCGCGCTGTTCTCCCAAGGGCGGCTGACCTCGATCCCCCGGAAGACCGCGCGCCGCGAGCAGTTGCTCGCCCACCTCGCGGCGGCGCTCTTCGAGACGGACCGCTCGTACAGCGAACGCGAGGTCAACGAGGCGCTGTTGACCGTGCACGACGACTGCTCGGCGCTGCGCCGTTATCTCGTCACCGGCGGACTGCTCTCCCGCACCCGGGACGGCAGCAGCTACCGGCGCGTCACCGGCTGACGGGCGTCACTTCCGGGCCCGGCTCGGCTGGACGCGCTTGGGTTCGCCCTTCATCTTCGGGTGCTCGGGCGGGTAAGGCAGGTCGCCGAGGCCGTGGTCGCGCTCGTCGCGGGCGGCCAGCTCCAGCGCCTCGTCCAGCCGGAACGCCTCGTCGTCCATGGCGGCGTGCAGATCGCCGAGTGCGGCGAACCGGTCCGGCATGGTGGCGAGGTCGAAGTCCTCGGGGACGGCGTCGGGGATCTCCTCCCAGCGCAGCGGCGCGGAGACCGGGGCGCGTGCGGAGGGGCGTACGGAGTAGGCGCTGGCGATGGTGCGGTCGCGGGCGGTCTGGTTGTAGTCGACGAAGATCCTGGCGCCGCGCTCCTCCTTCCACCAGGCGGTGGTGATGCGGTCGGGGGCGCGGCGCTCCAGCTCCCGGGCGAGGGCGATGGCCGCGCGCCGCACCTGCGTGAAGTCCCACTCGGGGGCGATCGGCACGAAGACATGCAGGCCGCGGCCGCCGGAGGTCTTGGGCCAGCCACTCAGGCCCAGCCCGGCGAGGACGTCGCGGAGTTCGAGGGCGGCGCGTACCGCGTCCGCGTAGTCGGTGCCGGGCTGCGGGTCGAGGTCGATGCGGAGTTCGTCGGGGTGCTCGGTGTCGGTGCGCCGCACCGGCCAGGGGTGGAAGGTGAGGCAGCCGAGGTTGGCGGCCCACAGGACGGCGGCGGGCTCGGTGGGGCAGATCTCGTCGGCGTACCGACCGCTGGGGAAGGCGATCCGGCCGGTGGGGATCCAGTCGGGGAGGTTCTTGGGCGCGCGCTTCTGGAAGAAGGACTCGCCGGTCACGCCGTCCGGGTGGCGTTGCAGGGTGGTCGGGCGGTCGCGCAGGGCGCGCAGGGCGCCGTCGGCGACGGCGAGGTAGTAGCGGGCGACGTCGCCCTTGGTGAAGCCGCGCTCGGGGAAGTAGACCTTGTCCGGGTGGGTCACCCGGACCGTCCGTCCGCCCGCCGCCAGCTCCAGTGCGTCTGCCATGGGGCCACGCTAGGCGCGTCGTGGCGGGGCCGCCCGGCGGGCGGCGGGCCGTGCTTCGCCGGACAATCCGGTGCATGGACCTTCCGGTGATGCCGCCCGTGAAACCGATGCTCGCCAAGAGCGCCGCGACCATCCCGCCGGGCCTCCTGTACGAGGCGAAGTGGGACGGCTTCCGGGCGATCGTCTTCCGTGACGGCGACGAGATCGAGCTGGGCAGCCGCTCCGGCAAACCGCTGACCCGTTACTTCCCGGAGGTCGTCGAGGCGCTACGGGCGCAGGTGCCGCGACGGTGTGTGCTGGACGGGGAGATCGTCATCGCGCGCGAGGGGCGGCTGGACTTCGACGCGCTGCTGGAGCGGATCCATCCTGCGGAGTCCCGGGTGCGCCACCTCGCCGAGGTGACCCCGGCGAGCTTCGTGGCGTTCGACGTGCTGGCGCTCGGCGACGAGGCGCTGATGCCCGAGCCGCAGCACGCGCGGCGCACCGCGCTGGTCGCGGCGTTGCGGGAGGCGGCGGCGCCGGTCTTCACAGCGCCCGCGACCGACGACACGGAGCTGGCGCGGGAGTGGTTCGAGCGGTTCGAGGGCGCCGGTCTCGACGGCATCGTCGCCAAGCCGCCGCAGCTGCCGTACCGGCCCGGCGAACGGGTGATGACCAAGGTCAAGCACGAGCGGACCGCCGACTGTGTGGTGGCCGGAGTACGGCACCACAAGAGCGGGCCGGTGGTCGGCTCGCTGCTGCTGGGCCTGTACGACGACGCCGGGCGGCTCCAGCACGTCGGGGTGTGCGCGTCGTTCCCGATGCGGCGGCGGCAGGAACTGATGACGGAGCTGGAGCCGCTGCTGATGGCGTCGGTGGCCGGTCATCCGTGGCAGGCGTGGACCAGCGAGGAGGCGCAGGCGTCCGGACGGCTGCCGGGCGGCCCGAGCCGGTGGACCGGCGGCAAGGACCTGTCGTGGCTGCCGCTGCGCCCCGAGCGGGTGCTGGAGGTGGCGTACGACCACATGCAGGGCGACCGTTTCCGGCACACCGCCCAGTTCCGCCGCTGGCGTCCGGACCGCGCACCCGCCAGCTGCACGTACGCGCAGCTGGCGGAGCCGGTGCGGTACGACCTCGGGGAGGTGCTGGGGCACGGGGGACGGTGACGGCGGGACCGGCGCGGGCAGCCGGGCGCGGCCAACGGGCCCGGGCACCGCGCCCCCGCCCGTATGCTGATCCGCCATGTTCACCCCTCAAGGCCCCACGCTCCGCGAACTGGCCGTGCAGGCGCTGTCCTCCGTCGAGCGGGGGTACGACCTGCTGGCCCCCACGTTCGACCACACGCCGTTCCGTACGCCGCCCGCGGTGCTGGACGCGACGGCGGCGGCGCTGGCGGCGCTCGGTCCCTTCGAGGACGGGCTCGATGTCTGCTGCGGCACCGGCGCCGGGGTGGAGGTGCTGCGGCGGGTCTGCGGGCGGCGCGTGGTGGGGGTGGATCTCAGCGCCGGAATGCTCGCGGTGGGCCGGGCGGCGCTCGGCGGGGGCGACCGGCCCCGGACGGAGTGGGTACGCGGCGATGCGCGGGCGCTGCCCTTCGCACCGGCCTTCGATCTGGCGGTGAGTTTCGGCGCGTTCGGGCATTTCCTGCCGCGGGAGTGGCCGGGGCTGTTCGCGCAGGTGCGGGGCGCGTTGCGGCCGGGCGGCCGGTTCGTCTTCCCGGTCGTGGCGCCGGCGCGGCCCGGTTCGGCGCTGTACTGGACGCTGTGGGCGTTCGACGGGGCGATGCGGGTGCGCAACACGGTGTGGCGGCCGCCGTTCGTCATGTACTACCGGCCGTTCCGGCTGGGCGGGGTCCGTGCGGCGCTGGAGCGGGCCGGGTTCGCGGTCGGGCTGCGGGCGCTGCCGGAGCTGGGGACACGGCCGGACGGCAGTCCGCGGTGCCGGCTGGTGGTGGCGCGCCGGGACTGAGCGCGGGGCCGGGCGAGCCCCCTACTCCCCTTTGGTCCAGACCTCTTGACGAGAGGTCTGGACCACCTTACGTTGTTGGCCGCTGCGCAGCCGCACATGCCGTCCGGGCCGATCGCCGGTCCGCCACCGCGAGTCTTCGCTCGCACGGACGAGGAGCCGCCATGTCCGGTCGTCGCACATCACGTCTTCTGGGGGCCGGTCTGGCGCTGGCCGTCGCCGCCCCCCTGCTGGTCGCCGCCGCGCCCGCCGCCCCGTCCGCGCCGTCCGCCTCGTCCGCGTCGCGGGCCGCCGCCGACTGCGGGGTGAAATCCAAGCCCGCCGGGAAGGTCGTCCAGGGGTACTGGGAGAACTGGGACGGCGCGGCGAACGGCGTGCACCCGCCGCTCGGCTGGATCCCGATCACCGACTCCCGGATCGCCGCGCACGGCTACAACGTCCTCAACGCCGCCTTCCCCGTGGTCCTTTCGGACGGCACCGCGCTGTGGGAGGACGGGATGGACGCGACGGTGAAGGTGCCGACGCCGGAGGAGATGTGCCAGGCGAAGGCCGACGGCATGACGGTGCTGATGTCCATCGGCGGGGCGACCGCGGGCATCGACCTCAGCTCGGAGGCGGTCGCCGGCACGTTCGTCGACACGATCGTGCCGATCCTGCAGAAGTACCACTTCGACGGCATCGACATCGACATCGAGTCGGGCCTGTCCGGCAGCGGGGACATCACCAAGCTCTCCCCCTCGCAGGCCAACCTGATCCGCATCATCGACGGCATCCTCGCCAAGATGCCCGACGGCTTCGGCCTGACCATGGCGCCGGAGACCGCGTATGTCACCGGCGGCAGCGTCACCTACGGCTCGATCTGGGGCGCGTATCTGCCGATCGTGAAGAAGTACGCGGACAACGGCCGGCTGTGGTGGCTGAACATGCAGTACTACAACGGCAGCATGTACGGCTGCTCCGGCGACTCGTACGAAGCGGGCACCGTCGAGGGGTTCACCGCGCAGACCGACTGCCTCGACAAGGGCCTGGTGGTGCAGGGCACGACCGTCAAGGTGCCCTACGACAAGCAGGTCCCGGGGCTGCCGGCCCAACCGGGCGCCGGAGGCGGTTACATGGCGCCCGGTCAGGTGTCCCAGGCATGGCAGCACTACACCAACGGCCTCAAGGGCCTGATGACCTGGTCGGTCAACTGGGACGGCTCCAAGGGCTGGACCTTCGGTGACAACGCCAGGGCACTCCAGGGGCGTTGAGCCGGGGCCCGGCCGACGGGGCAGCGCTCAGGCGGTCGGCTTCTTGGCCGCCCAGGCGGTCACGTTGAGCTTGTGGTTGTCGACGGCGTCGTCGAGGGATATGACGCTGTGGGAGTTGCTGCCGGTCGGGGAGACCTGGAGGTACTTGGCCTTCGCGGCGTTCGCACCACTGTGGGTCCACTCGATGTTGGCGTAGGCGGCCTTGCCCGGCTTGAGGGTGACCTTGTGGACACCCGGGTTCTTGGCGTAGTAGGTGTTGCCGTGGTGCACGACGGTCTTGAGCGCCGTGTGGCCCTTGCCCTCCAGAGCGAGGCCCGGGTAACCCTGGAAGGTGCAGGTGGTCTTACCGGTGTTCTTGGCGACCAGGTAGAACCCCGCGTGCATCATCCCGCCGGAACCCTCGGGCAGGGGCGCCTGGGAGACCTTGAGGGTGCCCGGGGCGCAGGCGGCGGTGGCGGTCGCGCCGGTCGGGGACGCCGAGGCGACACCCGCACCCGTGACGGCTGCCACGGCGACGGCGGCCGAGGCGAAGGCCGCGATACGCAGACCACGCATGTACATCAACTCCTGTTGTTTCGTGGGTGGTTCGAGGGAGGCGGGCGGGGCGGGTGGTGACATCCGGCGAACCGGCGCCCCGCGCGTCCGCGCTGCGGGGGCGAGTCTGCCGGTGCTTTCTAAAGATCGGCTAACACTCCGCTAACGTCGGCGCGTTAACAATCGGCTCCCCCAACGCAAAGGGCCCGTCCGTGACGTGTGGTCATGGGCGGGCCCTTGATCCGTCCGGTCAGGTGCCCCGGGCGGAGAGTGCGGTTACTTCTTGAAGCCGTAGTCCATCAGCTTCTTGGCGTCCGCCGTGCGGTTGGCGACCGACGAGGACGTCAGGACGGTGCCGACGACGGTCTTGCCCCCACGGGTGGCGGCGAAGACGAGGCAGTACTTGGCCTGCGGACCGGAGCCGGTCTTGACACCGATGGCGCCGGAGTAGCTGCTCAGCAGGTTGTTGGTGTTCTGCCACGACATGTAGCGGTAGCCACCGCTCTTGGTGGTGACCGTCTGCTTCGTCGCCTTGGTCTTCACGACCGTACGGAACGTGGAGTACTTCAGCGCGCTGCTGGCGATCTTGGACAGGTCGCGGGGCGACGAGTAGTTCGAGCCGTTGCTGATGCCGTCGAACGAGTCGAAGTGCGTGTTCTTCAGGCCCAGGCTCTTGGCCGTGGCGTTCATCTTGCCGATGAACGACTTCACCCGGGCGGCCCGGGTGGAGCCGCTGCCGAACTTGTCGGCGAGGGCGTACGCCGCGTCGCAGCCGGACGGCAGCAGCAGACCGTACAGCAGCTGGCGGACGGTGACCTTGTCACCGACGATCAGGTGAGCCGAGGAAGCGCCGTTGCGGACGATGTAGTCGCTGTACGCCTTCTGGATCGTGACCTTGGAGTTGAGGTTCAGGCCCTTCTGGCCCAGCACCACCCGAGCGGTCATGATCTTGGTGGTGGAACCGGTGGAGCGACGGGTGTCGGCGGCCTTGGTGTAGAGCGCCTTGCCCGTGCCGTTGTTCATCACGAAGCCGCCCTTGGCGACGATCGACGGCGCCTTGGGGACGGCCGCCTGCGCCGGTGCGGCGAACACACCGGCGGACAGGACGGCACCGGCGGTGACGACTGCCGCACCGGACCGCCGCATACCTTTGATACCAATTTTCAAGATATATACTCCAAATACCCTTGCAGTGCGGCCGCATGGGAGGACCGCTCACTCCGAGGACGCGCGATACGACTGTATGGATGCACGCCCTGACGCATTCTTTACCATGCGTGAATTCCTGGGGTGCACGGGGGATGAACGCCCTTCCCCGCCCCGGGTGCCGGGCGGGGGCGTGGAGTCCGTCATACGGGAAAGGTGACCACGGGCTTGACGACCGCGCCGTGGCGGGCGGCGCCGATCGCGCATCCCTACGGCGGAGCCGCCCCTTCGTACACACCGCCGCCCGGACAGCTGACGACCCGTCAGTGAGCCGTGTCGCGGGCCGACGGCCGGGCGGCGCGCCCCTCCCGTACGGGCGCGGCGGACGGCGGCCGCAGCACCCCGGCCGCGCAGACCGCGACCACACAGAACGCCACCGGCAGGAAGAAGGTGAGGTTCAGCGGCATGACACGGGTGAGCGGGCCGATGACGGCGGGCCCGGCGAGCATGCCGAGGTAGCCGAGACCGGCGACGCGGGAGACATTGGCCCCGGCGGCGCCCCGGTCGGCGTGCCCGGCGGCGCTGAACAACTGCGGTACGCAGCCGGAGAGTCCGATGCCGAACACCGCCCAGCCGATCAGCGCCAGCGGCACCCAGGGGGAGAGCGCCGCCGCCGTCAGCCCGGTGGCCGCCACCGCCGCGCCGTACCGCAGGACGTCGACCGGGCCGTGCCGGGCCGCCACCCGGTCGGTGAGGAGGCGGCCCGCGGTCATGGCGGTGGAGAAGCAGCCGTACGCGAGCGCGGCGGTCGCGGCGGGGGCGTCGAGGACGTCCCGCAGATGCAGCACGCTCCAGTCGTTGGCGACGCCCTCGCAGAGCATCAGCAGCAGCGCGAGTCCGGCGAGCGCGCGGACCCGGGTGGAGGTGCGCCGCCCGCGCCGGGGAGCGGGCTCCGGGCCGGTGGCGGGTCGGCCGTCGGCGGGGCGACCGGCCGCGTCCGGGCCCGCCTCGGGCTCCGGCTCCGGCTCCCGGCGGAGCAGCGCGGGTGCCGCGCAAGCGGTGACGGCCAGCCCCAGGAGTCCGGCGGCGGCGAGCGTCGCGACGGGCGGCCAGCCCCGGCCGAGCGCGGGGGCACCGGCCAGCGCCGCGAGGACGCCGCCGAGCGAGAAGGTGGCATGGAAGGCGGACATGACGGGCCGCCGGTAGGCGCGTTCGACCTGCACGGCGTGGACGTTCATCCCGACGTCCAGCGCGCCGTTGCCGAAGCCGAGGACGAGGAGCGCCGCGCCCAGCGTCCAGCCGTCGGTGGCCAGACCGGGCAGCACCAGCGCCGTCGCGCAGAGCGCCGCGCCGGACGGGACGACCCGGCGGGCGCCGAACCGGTCGGCGAGCGGGCCGACGAGCCGCATCCCGGCGAAGGCGCCCGCGCCCAGGAGCAGCAGCAGACGGCCGAGGACGGCGTGGTCGACGCCGGTGCGGTGCTCGACCACGGGGAGGTGGACGATCCACATGCCCATGAGGAAGCCGTTCAGGGCGAAGAAGGCGAAGGTGGCCAGGCGGGCGGCGCGCGGCGGAGGTGCGGCGGCGGGGAATGGTCGGTCGTCGGCGGGGCGCGGTCGGTCGTCCATGCCGGGAACGTACCGCACAAGCATCCCGTTCGTAAGATTGCCTTTCGCACATTGCAGATGTTCAATTGCGGGGTGGGAAACACCGAACGGCATCAGCGGATCATCGACGCGCTGCGCGAGGCGGGGCGGCTCGGCGTCGCCGAACTCGCCGCGCTCACCGGCGCGTCCGAGATGACCATCCGCCGCGACCTGGAACTCCTCGCCACCGACGGCGTCCTGGAGCGCTACCGCGGCGGCGCCCGCAGCCTGCTGCTCCGCGGTGAGGAGCCGCCCTTCGCGCTGCGGGCCCGGGAGGGGCAGGAGGCCAAGCGGCGGATCGGCGCCGAGGTCGCCGGGCTGCTGGCCGACGGCGAGTCCGTCGTCCTGGACGCCGGGACGACCTGTCTGGAGGTGGCCCGCGCACTGGAGTCGCGGCGGCTGACGGTGATGCCGCTCTCCCTGCACGCCGCGAATGCGCTGGCCGCCGCACCCCGGCTGACGCTGCTGCTGCCCGGCGGGCGGCCGCGCCCCGGCGAACTGTCGCTGACCGGCCCGCTCACCCTCGCCTCGCTGGCCGCCGTCCGCTTCGACACCGCCGTCCTCGGCTGCTGCGGGCTGACCGCCGCCGACGGTCTGACCGCGTACGACCTGGACGACGCGGCCGTCAAACGCGCGGCGCTCGCCGCCGCCCGCCGCGTCATCGCCGTCGCCCCGGCGCCGAAGCTCTCCCGTACCGCCCTCGCGACCGTGGCCCCCGCCGACGCGCTGCACACCGTCGTCACCGATGCCCGCGCGCCACGGGAGGAGACCGAGGCGCTGGACGGGGCGGGGGTGCGCGTGCTGCGCGTCTGACCCCCGTACGGCGCCGCCGGGCCACATTTCCGCGCCGTGTGCGCGCGAGCCACCGCCTCTGTCCGGCCCGCGGCCCGCATGCCATGCTGAGGCATCCGCAGGTCAGGGCAGAGGTGGGGAGAGTTCATCAGCGTGAGCGCAGGTATACGGCGGGGCGCAACCGGCGTCTGGGACCGATTCGCGGCATCCGACCCCGGGTTGCTGCGGCTGATGGCGGGGCTGCGCACGGTCGCGGCCATCGCGCTGACCCTCGTGGTGCTCACGGCGCTCGGCACCGACATGACGCACACCATCGCGGGGGCGATGACGGCGATGGTCGCCACCTTCGCCATCAAGGAGAAGCAGGTCCGCGATCAGGCGGTGACGCTGGCGCTGGGCCTGCCCGTGGCGCTGGCGGCGGTGGCGCTCAGCGCACTCCTCAACTCCCGCATCGTTGCAGGTGACACGTTCTTCATCCTGCTGATCTTCGGCGCGGTCTACTGCCGCCGCTTCGGCGACCGCGGCACCGCGCTGGGGCTCATCGGCTTCCAGATCTACTTCGTCTCGCTCTTCGTCGGCTCGTCCGTGGACGGGCTGCCGATGCTCTGCCTGACGCTGGTTCTCGCCTTCGCGTGCAGCGCCGTCGTCCGGTTCGCCGTCGTACCGGAGACACCGCAGCGCATCCTGCGGCGGCTGCGCGACGCGTTCCGGGCGCGATTGGCGCAGCTGGTGGCCAGTCAGCTGGAGCTGCTGGACGCCGGGCCCGAGGAGCTGGACGGCGTCGTCGCCGATCTGCGCGAGCGCACCGCCCGGCTGCACGAGGCCGCCCTGATGATCCAGGACCGGCTGGAGGAGGGCACCCGGGACACCGCCACCGCGGCGCTGCTGGAGCGGCGCATCGCGGACGCCGAGATCGCCACCGAGCGGCTGGGCGTTCTGTTGCTCAACGCCCGCAGCGCGGAGCGCGCCAACACCCTGACGCTGCATCTGCCAGACGCGACGGTGGCGACGTCGGGGCCCAACCTCATCGCCGCGGACGACAAGGTCACCGCCACTCTCCGCCGCGACCTCAACGCCCTGCACCACCTCGTCGCCCACCCCACATCCGCCGACCGCGGCACCGCCGTCGCCCACGTCCGCAACCGTCTGCTGGGCTACCGCGACGAGGAGAGGCTGCCGCGCGCCTCGACCGCCGTCCAGGACGTCTTCCGCGGTCTCGGTGAGGTCGCCCGCGCGGTGCTGGGTCTGCGTCTGGCGCTCGACGGGCCGCAGGACGAGTCCAACGACTCCCCGGCGACGACGCGTTCCCGTGAGGAGTTCGACGCGGAGGACGTGGCGCTCGCCGCCGAGGAGGAGCCGGAGGAGGACCGGACGGGACTTCAGCGGCCCACCACCCGCGCCGCGTGCCAGGTGGCGGTCGGCTCGGTCCTGGCCATGGTCGGCGGTGAGTTCCTCTCCACCCAGCGCTGGTACTGGGCGGTGCTGACCTGCTGGGTGGTCTTCCTCAACACCGCGTCCACCGGCGAGATCCTGGTGAAGGGCTACCGCCGGGTGGTCGGCACGGTCGTCGGCGTGGTCGCCGGTGTGGCGCTGGCCGGTCTGGTCGGCGACCGCACCTGGATCGCGTTCGCGCTCGTGCTGCTCTTCATCTTCGCGATGTTCTTCACCGCTCCCCTGTCGTACGCGCTGATGTCGTTCTTCGTCACGGCGATGCTGGGGATGCTCTACACGCTGCTGCACACCTACAGCCTCGACGTCCTGGTGCTGCGCATCGAGGAGACGGCGCTGGGGGCGGTCTGCGGCATCATCGCCGCGATGGTGGTGCTGCCGGTGCGCACCGACCGCCGCACCGACGAACTGCTGGGCACCGTCCTGGACCGGCTCGGCGACGTGGTGTCGGCGGCGGTGGAACAGCTCTGCGGCGGGCCCGCATCGGACCTGCTGGGCCGGGCGCGGGACCTGGACACCGCGCTGGACGACCTGCGGGCGTCCACCAAACCGCTGACGCATCCGATCACCCCGCTGCGCGGGCGGCGCCGTACCGCGCGCTATCTGGTGGCGCTGCTGGAGACCTCCGCGTTCCACGCCCGGTCGCTGGCGGCCACCGCCGAGCTGGTGCCGGACAGCCGGAACGTCGCCGCCGACCCGCGGCTGGGCCGGGCCGGGCAGCGGATCGCCCGCAACATCGAGGTGGTCGCCGCCCATGTCCGTGACGAGCCGACCGACGCGAAGGTCGGCGCCGGTGCCAGCATCGCCGCGATCCTGAAGGAGGAGGGCAGCCGCACCCCGCCGACCGGTTCGGTGGCCTCCCGCGTGCTGCGCCATCTCCAGCGCGTCGACGAGGGCGTGGTGGGCCTCGCCCGGCCCCTGGGCGTACCGGTCGATGACGGGACGGAGCCGCAGACGACGGGCGCGCGGGACTGAGGAGGCGTACGGGACGGGCCCGGTCGGAGTGGTGCCGCTCCGACCGGGCCCGTCCTGCCGTATACCGGTTCCGCCCCGGGCGCTCCCGTACGGCTACGGCCGGCGCCGGGGCGCCCCGCGGCGGGTGCTCTTCGCGCCGCCGGAGCGTGCGGTGCGGCCCTTGGCGGCGCCGCGGCCCTGGCCCGTGGTGCCGCTCTTGCGGGCGGAGCCGTCCTGCCCCTTCCGCGTACCGGCCGTACGGTCCTCGGCGGTCCGGGCGGCGGGGCGGCCTCGGGTGCTGTTGACGGTGCGACCGCGGACGATGCCGATGAGGTCCTCGACCAGCTCGGCCGGGTCCTCCTTGGGCCAGGACAGTGCGACGCGGGAGACCGGGGCGTCGGTGAGCGGCCGGTAGGTGAGGTCGCGGCGGTGGTGGAGGCGGGCGAGGGACTGCGGGACGGCGAGCAGGCCGATACCGGCGGCGACCAGTTCGACGGCGTCCGCGGTGGTCTCCGGGCGTGTGAAGGCCGCCTCGCCGGGCGGCGTCTCCCAGCCGAGGGTGTCGTCGAGGGGGTGCAGCACGGTCTCGTCGGCCAGATCGGCCGTGGTGAGCTCCTCGGCCGCGGTGAGCAGATGGTCCTTGGGGACCACGACGACGGTCGTCTCGGTGTAGAGCGGGATGGCGTGGAGGTCGTCGTCGACGGGCAGCCGGACGAAGCCCGCCTCCGCGTCGCGGGCGCGCAGCGCCGCGGGGGCGTCGGCGGCGGGCACCGGTACGAGGGTGAGGGGGACGTCCGGCAGCCGCTCCTGCCAGATCCGCACCCATTTACCGGGGATCACGCCGGGGACGTACACGAGGCGGAACGACGGGGATACTTCCGAGCCTGTCACGCCGCAAGGGTATCCGGTCGTGGTCGGCGGCCGCCCCGGCGCTCGATACCCTTGACCTCATGAAGTCCCAGCAGACCACCCAGACCATGAAGCCCGCGACGGCGGCCAAGAAGCTGGGCGTGTACCTCGAGGCCACGCCCGCCGCGTTCCAGGAGGGCGTCGTCTCCCGCGCGGAGCTGAACGCGCTGCAGGCCGAGCCGCCGCAGTGGCTGGCGGACCTGCGCCGCAACGGCCCGCACCCGCGTCCGGTGGTGGCGGCGAAGCTCGGCGTCTCCATCGCGGGCCTCGCCCGGGGCGGCGTCACCGAGCCGCTGACCACCGAGCAGATCGACGCGCTGAAGCAGGAGCAGCCGGAGTGGCTGGTGCGCGAGCGCGCCACCCAGGCCGAGGTGCGCAAGGAAACCGTGCGCGTCAAGGAGAAGCAGGCGGCGGAGCAGGCGAAGAAGGAAGCCAAGGACGCGCAGTCCTGAGCCCCCGCCGCGTCGCCGGGCCCCGCCGCCCGGCGACGCGTCCGCTCAGGCGGGCCGCGGCCAGCGGATGCGGGTGGCGCACACCGCGACCACCAGCGCCGAGGCGGCGACGGCGGACATCCCCCAGACCAGCCCTGCGGCGCCCGCCAGGAAGCCGATGAGCGGCGGGCCGGCGAGCAGCCCGGTGGTGCCCATGGCGGCGACGAGCGTGAGGGCGTCCGAGCCCTGCCGCGCCGCGGCGACGTAGACGCACGGGGTGACCGCGGCGACGCCCAGCCCTACGCAGGCGAAGCCGAGCAGTGCCGGGGCGACGCCGCCGCTCAGCAGCGCCAGGGCGAGCCCGGCGCCCGCGAGGGTGGCGCCGACGCGTACGACGCGGCCGTCGCCGAAGCGGCTGCGCCAGCCGTCGGCGAAGAGCCGCGCCACCACCATCATTCCGGAGACGACGGCGATGCCGAGCGGCGCGATCTCCGCGGCGGCGTGCGTCACGTCCGTCAGGTACAGCGCGGACCAGTCGTTCATGGCGCCCTCGGTGAGGGTGCCGAACACCATCGCGCAGCACATCCACAGCGTCACGGCCGTCGGCAGGCGCCAGCCGCCGCGGGGCCGCTGCGCCTTCTCCTTCTCGTCGGCCGCCGGGGGCGGCTCCTCCCGCAACAGCCGCGGCGCCGCGAAGGCGACCAGAGCGACCAGCAGTGCCGCGGCGACGGTGAAGTACGTGGCCACGGACGGGGTGATCGCGTGGGTGGCGGAGGCCAGCAGCGCCGCGCAGAGGGAGCCGCCGCTGAAGACCGCGTGCAGCCGGGCCATGGCGGTGCGTTCGTGCGCGGCTTCCAGGGCGGCACCCTGGGCGTTCATCGCGACGTTCAGGCAGCCCACCAGGACCCCGTCGACGCACATGACCGCCAGGGCGACCGGGTAGTTCGGCGCGGCGGCCAGCGCGAGGAGCGCCGCCGCCAGGCCGAGGGCCGCCAGCGGTGCGAGACGGTACGAGCCCAGGCGCCGCATCAACGCCGCGACCAGCGGGAACGACGCCGCGGCGCCCACTCCGGCGGCCATCAGCAGCAGCCCGACCTCGGCGGCGTTCAGCCCGAGGTCGTGCTTCAGCTGCGGCAGCCGCGCGGTCCAGGTGGCGTACTGGAAGCCGAGGCAGCAGAAGAGCGCGGCGATGGCGCACAGGGCGCGGCGGAACGGGTCGTCGAGTCGGAACACGCGATCAGCTCACTTCGTGGGGCGCGGCGGGGCGGTGGCGTACGGGGCGCCGCGGTCCGGTGGCGCGTCC
>NZ_VKJP01000154.1 GCF_007280575.1 Streptomyces benahoarensis | reverse complement strand
GCCTTCCCGGAACGCCCCCGCCACCGCCCGCCTCACCGACAACCGGCTGCTGAGCGGGCCGGACTCCGGCAAGGAGGTCCGCACCTTCACCCTCGACACCCGCGAGGCCGGTACGCCGCTGACCTACGAGGCGGGGGACGCCCTGGGCGTGCTGCCGCTCCACCGGCCCGAGGTGGTGGCGGAATGGCTGGCGGTGACCGGAGCCGACCCCGCGGCCGCCGTCGAGGTCACCGGCGTCGGCACCGTCCCCCTCGCCACGGCGCTCGAACGCCACCTCGACCCCACCCGGATCACCACCGGCCTGCTCCGGCTGATCGCCGACCGCACCGGGGACCGCCTCGTCACACGCCTGCTGAGCCCCGAGGCCAAGGAGGAACGCACCCGGTGGGCATGGGGGCGGCAGGCCCTCGACGTACTCGCCGCGTACCCGGTGCGGGCGTCCGCCGCCGAGTGGGCCGCCGTCCTGCCCCGGCTGCGGCCACGGCTGTACTCCATCGCGTCCAGCCCGCTCCAGGACCCGTACCGCATCCGGCTGACGGTCTCCGTCGTCCGCTTCGACAGCCGTCGCGGCCGACCACGCCACGGCGTCGCCTCGGCGCACCTCGCCGACGCCGAAGCCGGCGCCCCGGTGCGGGTGTTCGTCCAGCGCTCCGCGCACTTCCGGCCCCCGGCCGGCCCGGCGACGCCGATGGTGATGGTGGGGCCGGGCACCGGCGTCGCCCCGTTCCTCGGCTTCCTCCAGGAGCGGCGGGCCCGCGGGCACACCGCCCCCAACTGGCTGTTCTTCGGCGAACGGCACCGCGCGAGCGGCTTCCACCACCGCGCCGAACTGGAATCCCTCCGCGACACGGGGGTGCTCACCCGGCTGGACACCGCGTTCTCCCGCGACCAGCCGGAGAAGATCTACGTCCAGGACCGGATGCGCGAACACGGCGCGCTGCTCTGGTCCTGGCTGTGCGACGGCGCGCACTTCTGCGTCTGCGGGGACGCGTCCCGGATGGCCGGGGACATCGACCGCGCGCTGCGGGACATCGCCATGGCCCACGGCGGTCTCGACGAGGGCGGCGCGGCCGCGTATGTCGCACGCCTCACCGCCGAGGGGCGCTACCTCCGCGACGTCTACTGACGTCCCGCGCCACCCGGCAGGCGGCGCGGGACGTCAGGAGATGTCTAGCCCAGTTCCAGGCTGGTGGTCCCGTGGATCCGCTCCTGCCGGACGGGCGGGACGGCGCCGGTGTACATCCGGGTGGACCGGGAGACGGGCACCAGCCCCCGGCCGAGCGCCAACTCCTGGGTGGCGGCGGCGGTTTCGGGCACATCGATGACGACCTCGGCGCCCGGGCCTGCGGCCGCGGCGAGCGCGTCGAAGAGCGCGGCGGCATCCTCGGGGGTGTCGGCGAAGAGCGGGCCGATGCGGTGCCCGCTGCGGGCCGGACGGATCACTCCGTAGCCGGTGAGGGCCCCCTCGCGGAGCACGACGCGGACGGTGTGGCCGGGCGCGGTCAGCCAACGGGCGAGGAAGCCGTGCCGGTCGGCGGGGAAGCACGTCCGGTCGTAGGCGAGGACCGCGTCCCGATGGTCTGCGGTGAACGGCTCGGCGGCCGGGGCCCCGTCGGCCGGGGCGGGGCGCCCGGCGTAGCGGACGGATTCGTAGGCGGCGGTGAACCCGGCGCGCTCGTAGGTGGCCTTCTGGGCGGGGACGGCGTCGAGGCCGATGGTGCGGGTCCCGGCGTGCGGTACGGCGGCGCGCCAGGTGGCCAGGCCCAGTCCCTGCCCCCGGTGTTCGGGGTCGACGAGGTAGTAGCCGAGGAAGGCGTAGGTGTCGGAGTAGGTGACGACGGAGACGGCGGAGACGGTGCGGTCGCCGAGGCGGCCGGTGAAGAATCCGGCCGGGTCGGTGGGGTGGAAGCACCCGGTGTCGGCGAGCCCGGGGTTCCACTCCTCGTCGGCCGCCCACTGCTCGACGAGCCGCCAGTCGTCCGATGAGGCGGCGGAGACGGCGAGTTCGTGGGCGGGGGCGGAGGTGCCGGTGGAGGACATCGGTGGCGTCCCTTCGGTCGGGGCCGGTGTGCGGCGGGGGTACGCGGCGGCCGTACGGCGCATCGCGTACCCCCGGGGGCCCGTGGTCGGACGGGGTGTCAGATGAGGTCCATGGCGGCGACCTCGTCGGGGCGACCGTAGCTGACCGGCCCCTGGAAGCGGCGGCGGGCGGTGGCGAACCACCAGACGGTGGCGATGACGAGGACCACCGCGAGGGCGATCGGCGCGTAGTTGAACGATTCCGCGGTGATCGGTGACGCCTGCGGCAGCATGAACAGCACATTGCTGATCACGATCCAGGTCACCGCGATGAAGGCGACGGGCTTGCCGAATCGCCCGAGGTTCCACGGGCCGGGCTGGAAGTCGTCGAGACGCAGCCGGAGGAATATCGGCACACCGTACGCGAGGAAGAGGCCCACGACATTCACGCTGACGACAGCGGTGAACGCGGTGTGTGACCACCATCCCGGCAGCACCAGCACGAGCGGGCAGGCGGCAGCGAGCCATACCGCCTTGACGGGCGTGCGGGTGCGCGCGGAGACCGAATGCCACCAGCGGGAACCGGGCATCGCGCCGTCGCGGGAGAAGGCGAAGATCTGCCGGGTATTGCTCGTCATGTTGGCGAGCCCGCAGAAGAGCATCGCGCCGATGACGATCAGCAGGAGCAGCTTGGCGGTGCCCGGTCCGAGCGCGTCGATGAGAATCTGCACGGGCGGCGCGTCGGCGCTCGCCGCATGGCCGTAATCCTTGATCGCGTACACCAGTGCGAGCATGAGGATGAGGCCGGTGAGCGCGGAGCAGCTGATGGCGCGCATGATCCCGCGCGGGGCGTTGACGGTGGCCTTCACGGTCTCTTCCGACATGTGAAAGCTGCCGTCGAAGCCGGTGAACGTCCAGCTGGTGACCAGCAGTCCGAGCATTCCGCCGTAAATGGCGTGGGTGAAACCGGTGTTGTTGGCGAAATGGGTGACGAACGACGCCGGCTGGTGACTGCCGGGGATGATCATCAGCGCGGCGACGATCACCACCATGCCGATGAGCAGCCACCACACGGAAATACGGTTGAACACGGCAACCAGCCGCACGGTGTAGGTGTTGGCCAGCCCCTGGAGCAGCAGGATGACGGCGGTGATGCCGACGGTCTGCTGCGGGGTGGCGACGTAGGACGGCCACTGCATGGTGAGGAACGCCTGGATGAAGGTGGCGGCGGCGAAGTTGGTGGCCGCGGTGCCGCCGACCTGGCCGACGAAGTTGAGCCAGCCGGTGTACCAGGACCAGGCGCCACGGTGGCGCTTGGCGAGCTTTCCGGCGGAGAAATAGAGAGCGCCACTGGTGGGGTAGGCGGACGCGATTTCACCCATCGCGGCGCCGACGAACAGCACCATGACCGAGACGCCGATCCAGCCGAACACCAGAATCCGCGGACCGCCCGCGTTCATTCCGAATCCGAAGGAGGAGAAGATCCCGGAGATAATGTTGATGATGGTGAAAGAGATCGCGAAATTGTCGAAGGCACGGAATCTTCTGGTGAGTTTCCGCGGATATCCCATCGCATGCAGCGTGGCATCGTCATCGAGCGTCCCGGTATCCACCGGGCGGGGTGTTTCCGCGTGGGGCGGCGCAATGCGTTCGGACACAACCGTATCCTTTCTGACAGAGCTGATAGGGGGACTTCGGTGGGGGCGAACAGTCGCACTTTCGGCGCTATCGGTACACGTCGGATCTCACGCAGGTGTCCGCAGAGGAAGGTGAAAGGCGCTCAGGCGGCTCCGGGGGCCGGCAGACCGCACGAACGCCTGGCCTTCGTCAAGTGTTCTTCGGGCGGCCCGAAAGCACTCCACGGCATACGGGCCGCATAGGGCCCCATCGCCGTGAAGACCTCGCGCGCCTCGAATTCACGCTTCGCCATGAACAGCGCGTGCGCGAGATAGGAGAGGTCGACCACCGGCACGAAGCGGTAGTCGGCCACATGGGGGAACCAGTGGCGGTGGATGCTCAGCGCGGTGCTGGTCCACTGCGGCTGCTCCCAGGTGCGGTCGGCCAGGAGCGCGGTCGGGTTGTACTCGTCGACCAGCGCGACCAGCGGCAGCAGCCGCAGCGGCGAGGAGGCCGCGGCCCGCTGCCCCAGGAAGGCGGCGACGTCCCAGCTGGCGCTCGCCGAGCCGCCGTTGCGGCTGAAGAAGAAGGCGAGGAAGCGGTGGTGGGCCTCGCGGTGCCAGGGGTCGGTGCGGAGGATGTGGGCGAAGAGGTACCACGGCCCGGTGGGCGCGGTGAGGAGGCCCTGCGGCGCCGGATCACGGGGCCGCTGAAAACGCGACAGCGCCAGCTGACAGACCCAGGGTGTGGGGTCGTCTGGCAGCAGCTGGGTGGCGCGCTCCGCCGCTGTCCGCGCGATGCGTACCAGAGCTTCGTGCCGTCGATCGTCCGTATCCGCCATACGCAATGCCCGGATCATCGCGACCCGCGCCCACATGAGTGCGGCTTCCGGTCCGGGTTCTTCCGCTATCCAGCGTTCCGACAGGTCCGAGTCGGCGGCTTCCGATGCCAGCACCAGCGACCGGTGTGCCCGGACCTCGAAATCCCCCCGAGCCTCTTTGAGTACCTCATGTGCGCTGAAGTACCGGCCGGCCCTGACATCCATACACGCCTGCGCCAACTGCCGGTCATTTGCCGCCGGACTCCACACGTACTGCCCTTCGAATGAGCCAGCCGCCATGAGCCCCTCCTGGTCCTGAAGGCGTCATCGTCCCCCGCTCACATTCCTTACGCGCCGAATTAAGCCGGATCGTTTCCCCCGATCCGGCGGTGGCGGGGCACACCCTACTCACCTCCAAGTGAGAGCGAAAATAGTCGCCGGGAATATCGACTTCCGTACCTTTTGCCCCACCCATTCGAGGGGTTATCCCGTCACCCTTCGAACCATCGGACCACCCTTCTTCGTCATTCAATGACGAAGCTCGTCAACTGTTTGGCATATGCACTTCTTTTCATCATCTTCATATCTGATGATGTGTCAGACCAGGCTGCCGCCCTCGCGCCGCGCCCACCGGCGCTCCTCGGGGGGCCACGAGGGAGGGCGCAGGCCAGGGCCCCAACACCCTGCGACCGCCTTCCCCGTTGACCGGCGCGTGGCCGACCCGCCGATAAGGCGCCCCCTTCACCCCCTCCCGCACCGCAACGAGCAGCGGAATTGCGCCAAATATGGCGCACGGGGCGGCGTTCACCCGATCGCCGAATTACCTTTCATTGACACTTGCTTGATGGTTCTTTTACCTTCAGGGCGTGCGGTGGCGTCCGGCGCCGTATGCCCCCTCCCGCCCACGAACGCCCTGGAGGCCGACATGGAGCAGCTCATCAAGGCCGGCTGCATCTCCTGACCGCCGCCGCGCCACCGCCCCGAAAGGCGACGGCCCCGCGCCCGTCGCCTCCCGCCGGGCGCCCGTTTCCGAGCACTTGTGAAGGTAGGCAATGGAGTGGGACGGCCAGCCGACGGCCGAGGTCCTCGCGCAGATCAAGGACATCCCGATCTACCGCGACGCACTGGAGCGGGGGCACTTCCCGCTGCTCGACAAGCCGGAGATCGCCCGCGGCTTCCCCGACAACCGGATGACGCCCGCGCTGGCCACCGCCCTGGAGAACGGCGACCCCGAGTTCGTCCTGTCCACCGGCACCCACCACGCCCGGATGCAGATCATCCGGCCGCCCTACTTCCTGCTGCGCTCCTACTACCAGCTGTGGAGCGAGCACCCCGACATCGCGCACACCTGACAGGAGGGCTGCCGCCGGGTGTCGCTGACCACCGTCCTGGCCACCGAGCACGTCGCGCGCATCAACGCCGCCAAGCGCGGCACCGCACCGGCCCCCTCCCCCGGCCCCGACAACCGGCGGCTCGACTCCCGTACCTCGTACGTCAATCTCCGGCTCGACCCGGCGCTCTGGGAGCGCGACGAGGTCGTCCGGATGCTCGGCGAGATCGACGCGGCCCGGCAGGCGCATCCGCGCGGCCGGTACCACCTCGACTGCTCCGGCCACCACCTGGCGCATCTGCTGCTGAAGATCGGCAAGTTCTCGTCTCCCGCCACCACGACCGGCTCGGCGGTCTCTTCCTCCCCCGTGGAGCCGGAGATCGACGAGATCTGGCACCACCTGATCCTCCAGACCCGCGAGTACCGCGCGCTGTGCGAGGAGCGGCTGCCCGGCCGGTTCTTCATCGAGCACCGCTCGCTCGCGTACGAGGACTACCAGCAGGAGCCCTGTCGCGAGCAGGTGCTGGAGGCGGCGCTGCGCTGGATTCCGCTGTACTGCGCGGCGTTCGGCGCGTTCGACGAGGGCGTGTTGCCGCACTGGACGATCGTGCGCTTTCTGCACCGGCGGCTGGAGATGTCGCCGGCGGAGATCTCCGCCCTGGAGGCGGCGGCCGCCTGACCGGCCGGGGCACGGGCAGCCCGGCCGCGCGCCGGGCCGCGCACCCTTCCGCCCGTCCATCCGTTGACCTGTACACCCGACCACGACCGGGGCCCCCGCAGGCCGGCCGAAACCGAGAGGCGATGATGCGCCAGGACAAGAACACGCCGGGCCGACGCCGCCCGGCCGTACGACCGATGACCACGCTCGCCGTGCTCCTCCTCTTCCTGCTGGGCGCCGCGGCGCCGACCGCCGCGGTCGCGGCACCGGCGACCGCAACGACCACCGCGGCGGCACCGCCCGCCCTCACCTCGCCGAGCTACACCAACGGTGAACTCGCCGAACGCGAGACGGAACGCGGCCACGGGGTGCGGCGCGGCCCCCGCCACGCCGCCCCGCTGCCGCCCCCGGACGCTCCGGCGGCCCGGGACCGCGCCTCGGCCGTCCGGGCACCCTCGACCGGCGGGCCCGGCGCGCCGCCGCGGACCGGCGACGGCAGACAGCGGCCGTCCGCGCTCTCCGTCCTGCACTGCGTCTTCCGCTGCTGAGCACGCCACGGACCGACCGCACCACGCGTTCCCGCCGCCCTCGGGCGGCATTCCACGGCCCCCCTCATCAGCAGGAGACCCCGTCCTCATGGACACCTTCATCCAGCACGCCCGGGACCACAGTGCCCGTATCGCCGACCGCCAGGAGGAGCGGGAGACGTACGGCCGGCTCGCCGCCGGTCAGTCGCCGCTCGCCCTCTTCATCACCTGCTCCGACTCCCGGGTCATCCCGTCGCTGATCACCGGCGCGCGCCCCGGGGAACTCTTCGAACTGCGCACGGCCGGCAATGCGGTGCCCCTCTACACCCCCGGCCGGGCGGCCAGTTCCGAGGCCGCCACGATCGAGTACGCCATGCGGGTCCTGGAGGTCGCCGACATCGTCGTCTGCGGCCACTCGCACTGCGGCGCGGTCGGCGCGAAATGCCGCGGTGAGGACCTGACCGCGGCGCCGGACGTCCGCGACTGGCTCAGCCAGGAACTGTCCGACTCGCTGCCCCACGACGCGGAGCCGGCCGCGGCCAACGCCGGCCGCCGCCATGTCTGCGAACAGGTCGACCGGCTCCGCGCGTACCCGAGCGTGCGCGAACGGCTGGCGACCGGCTCCGTCGGGCTGCACGGCTGGTTCTACGAGGTGCACACCGGCCGGGTCACCGTGCACGACCCGGCGTCCGACTCGTTCCTCCCGCTGTGACGGCGGGCCCCACCATGAATCGACTGATCGTGAACCGACTCCCGTTCCTCCGGGCGGATTTCACCGCGTCCCTCGTCGTCTTCCTCGTCGCCGTGCCGCTCTGTGTGGGCGTCGCGGTGGCCTCCGGTGTCCCCGCCGAACTGGGCCTGGTCACCGGCATCGTCGGCGGTCTGCTGACGGGCCTACTGCCCGGCAGCAGCCTCCAGGTCAGCGGCCCGGCGGCCGGGCTGACCGTCCTCGTGTACGAGGCGGTGCAGGCGTACGGCCTGGGGGCGCTGGGTGCCCTCGTGCTGGCCGCCGGTGCGCTGCAACTGCTCATGGGCGCGTTGCGGTGGGGGCGGTGGTTCCGGGCCATCTCGGTCGCCGTCGTCCAGGGCATGCTGGCCGGTATCGGGCTGGTGCTGGTAGCCGGGCAGCTCTACACCCTCACCGACGCCAAGGCGCCCGGTGACGGGCTCGCCAACCTCGCGGGGCTGCCGCGGCTGGCCTGGGAGACGGCCCGGGACGGCGGCGGCGCCACCGCCTTCGCGGTCGGTGCGGGCACCATCGCCGTACTGGTGCTGTGGCCGCGCTGGAAGCGGGCGGCGCGGGTGCTCCCGGCGCCGCTGGCCGCGGTGCTGCTCGCCACCGCCGCGGTGTTCATGCTGGATCTGCCGGTGGCGCGGGTCGAGGTCAGCGGACTGCTGGAGGCCGTGCAGCCGCCCGGTCTCGCCGACATCGGGCGGCTGACCGAACCGCTGGTGCTGGGCACGGTCGTGTCGTTCGCCCTGATCGCGTCGGCGGAGTCGCTGTTCAGCGCGGCGGCGGTGGACCGGCTGCACGACGGGCCGAAGACCGACTACGACAAGGAGCTGATGGCGCAGGGCGCGGGCAACGCGGTGTGCGGGGTGCTCGGCGCGCTGCCGATGACTGCGGTGATCGTGCGGAGCGCGGCCAATGTGCAGGCGGGCGCGCGGACCAAGGCGTCGCGGGTGCTGCACGGGGTGTGGATCCTGCTGTTCGCGGCGGCGTTCCCGGCGGCGCTGGGCGTCGTGCCGGTCGCGGCGCTGGCCGGGGTGCTGGTGCACGCCGGGTGGAAGCTGATCCCGCTGCGTGAGCTGCGGCCGCTGTGGCGCGAGCACCGCGGTGAGGCGCTGGTGCTGCTGGTGACGGCGGGGGCGATCGTCACGGTCAACATGTTCGAGGGCGTGCTGATCGGTCTGCTGCTGGCCGTCGCCAAGACCGCGTGGGACACCTCGCAGGTCCACCTGGAGATCAAGGTGCCGGACGGGGACGCGCCGATCCGGGTGCGGGCCGTGGGCAATGCGACGTTCCTGCGGCTGCCGAAGCTGCTGGACCAGCTCGCGGAGCTGCCCCAAGGCCGCGAGGTCGAGCTGGACCTGAGCGCGCTACGCCATCTCGACCACGCCTGCGCCACCGCGCTGCACAGCTGGTCGGAGCAGCGCCGCCGGACCCGCTCGGAGCAGGTCCTGGCGTCGTGACGGCGCGGTAGCCGCCGGTGCCCCGGGCCGTCCTCATGGAGGGTCCGGGGCACCGGTGTTTTCGCCCCGTGTCCGTGGTGGAAGGCGAGGGGCGGCGAAGGCGCTGCATCAGGTACGCCGGCGCCAACGGCCGTGCGTCCGCGGGAAATCGGGTGTGCCGGACAGCGCGGATGGGTGATCATGAGCCGACCATCGCCGTCCGCCGCCGAGGAGCCGCCCACCATGCCGGTACCGCCCGACCCGACGACCCTCCACCCGATGCCCGGGCAGCCGCGCGTGGTGCTGCTCAAGCCGCTGGTGACGTCCCCGCTGATCGAGGTCGGGGAGTTCACGTACTACGACGATCCGGAGGACGCGACCGCGTTCGAGACGCGCAATGTGCTGTACCACTACGGGCCGGAGAAGCTGGTCATCGGCAAGTTCTGCGCGCTGGGCACCGGCGTGCGGTTCCTGATGAACGGCGCCAACCACCGGATGGACGGCCCCTCGACGTTCCCGTTCCCCACCATGGGCGGCGCCTGGGCCGACCACTTCGACCTGCTCACCGGCCTGCCCGACCGGGGCGACACCGTCGTCGGCCACGACGTCTGGTTCGGCCACGGCGCGACGGTGCTGCCCGGCGTCCGCATCGGCCACGGCGCGATCATCGGCGCCGGTTCGGTCGTCACCTCCGACGTCCCCGACTACGGCATCGTCGGCGGCAACCCGGCCCGCCTCCTCCGCACCCGCTACAGCGACGCGGACACCGCCCGCCTGCTGGCCGTCGCCTGGTGGGACTGGCCCGCCGAGCACCTCACCGCGCACGTCCGCACGCTGATGTCGGGGAGTGTCGACGCGTTGGAGGCGGCGACACCGCGGGGATGACGCCGACCAGGGACGGCCGGTGCATGCGGAGCTCCGGCCGTCCCGTCCCATGTCGCGGAAACCGTGGTGTCCCGTGCCTCGGTGTGCGACGTCCCGGTCATGACGGCGACGGGAACAGGACGCGCGCTCCGGCGGTTCGCCTCCGAGGTCAGGCAGGCGGTGCCGACCCTCGCCGTCTGGGCGCACGGCTCCCTCGCCATGGGCGACTTCCGGCCGGGACGCAGCGACCTTGACCTCATCGCGGTGACCGAGGGCCCGCTGAACGATGCGCAGCGGAACCGGCTGGCGCGCCTCCACCGACGACTGGCGGACGAGGAACCGGCCGCGGCCGCGCTGCACTGCTCGTACATGCCCCAAGGGGCACTCACCGAGGCCCGGACGGACCATGTCACCTGGGCACACGGCACACTCCTGGCCCGCCCGGTGATGCCGGTCAGCCGCTCGGCGCGCCCGCGGACGTGGTCCGTGACATCCACGAGCGCCGGTACGCGACGCCCGCGCCGCTCGGCCGCGTGCGCCGCGTCCGCCGGGCGATGCGGGCGCGCGCCTTCGTCCGACGCGGCATCAAACACACCCTGGCCACATACGACCGGCCGGAGGGGGCACCGCCCGGCACGGACGCGCGGTGACAGCGTGCCGGGCGAACGGCGGGACCGCACGGGCCACCGCCGTCGCGGGACATGGTGTCGGTGCCACCGGCGGGCGCCCGGGAAAACCGGCGTGCCGCGGCCCCCATCGGTCGGGTAACGTGCGGACCGTGTCGAGCCCCGAGTCGGACAGGGTGGGGGCTTTCGGTCCCGCCGTCAGCCCCCTGAACCCCTGATGCCGTAATCCTGCCGCCCCGCCGCGTTCTGCGGCCGGGCAGGCGTGTCCATGGGTGCTGACCGCGGTGACGAGACGCCTTCTGTCGCGCTTCTCCTCCGGAGCCCCTCGATGCCTCTTCCGCTGTACCTCCTTGCCCTGGCGGTCTTCGCCATGGGCACCTCCGAATTCATGCTCGCCGGCCTCGTACCGGACCTCGCCTCCGACCTCGACGTGAGCGTCGCCACCGCGGGCACGCTCACCTCGGCCTTCGCCGTCGGCATGATCGTCGGCGCCCCGCTCATGGCCGCGCTCGCCCGCAACCGGACGGGGCGGACGAGTCTTGCCGGGTTCGTCCTCGTGTTCTCGGCTGCGCACGCCGTGGGCGCCCTCACCACCAGCTTCCCGGTCCTGTTCGCCACCCGGGTGATCGCGGCGCTCGCGAACGCGGGATTCCTCGCCGTGGCTCTGACGGCTGCCGCCGCCCTGGTGCCGCCCGACAAGAAGGGCCGTGCGCTGGCCGTGCTGCTGTCGGGTACGGCCGTGGCCACGATCGCCGGGGTCCCCGCAGGCTCGGTGCTCGGCACCCTGCTCGGCTGGCAGGCCACGTTCTGGGCCGTCGCCGTTCTCTGCCTGCCTGCGGCTCTCGGCATCCTCCTGGGAATTCCCGCGCGGTCCGCGGGAGAAGACGCCGTTGACGGGCCGTCCCTGCGCTCGGAACTCGCCCGGCTGAGGAGTCCGCGGTTGCTCCTGGTGATGCTGCTCGGTGCGCTGGTGAATGCGGCGACCTTCGCGAGCTTCACCTTCCTCGCCCCCGTCGTGACCGGCATCGCCGGGCTGGACAAGCTGTGGATCTCGGTCGTTCTGGTGTTGTTCGGGGCCGGATCCTTCGTCGGTGTCACCCTCGCCGGGCGCCTGTCCGACCGGCGCCCGGGCCCGGTCGTCGCCGCCTGCGGTCCGCCGCTGCTCCTCGGCTGGCCCCTCACGGCCGTACTTGCCCGCGAGCCGGCCGCCCTGCTCGTCCTCGTCTTCGTCCAGGGCGCGCTGTCGTTCGCGCTGGGCAGCACCCTGATCACGCGGGTCCTGTACGAGGCGGCAGGAGCCCCCACCATGGCCGGTTCCTACGCGACCGCGGCACTCAACGTCGGCGCCGCCGCCGGACCACTCGTCGCCGCGACCACACTCGGCTCCCCGGCCGGCGAGCTCGGACCGCTGTGGGCAAGCGGATGCCTCGTCCTGACCGCACTGTGCCTCGCGCTCCGCTCGCGTGGTCTGCTCGCGCCCGGCCGGCGCGGCGAGGCGCTGCGGTGACGGAGGCGAACGCCCCCTTCGCCGCCTCGGGAAGACCCCTCGTACCCCGCCGGCCCTGTCACGTCGCGGTGCGGTGCCGGGCCGTGGGGCCAGGGGTGCGACACGACCGCCCGGTTGGGGAGTCATCCGCGGGGCACGGGTGTTGAGTGGGACGGGCCGGTCGCGCGGCGGGAGTCCAGGGCGTGGCGGCGCGGCAGAGCTGTGACGGCAACGACGAGGACGAGGAGCCATCGATGCCTCTTGAGGGCGAGTACGAGCCGAGCCCCACGCCGTGGGTGCGCGAACAGGTCGAGCTGATCGAGAGCTCCGGCGGGCAGCAGGGCACGACCATGCGCGGGATGCCGGTGGTGTTGCTGACCACCCGGGGCGCGAGGAGCGGGAAGCTGCGCAAGACCCCGCTGATGCGGGTGGAGCACAACGGCCGGTACGCGGCGGTGGCGTCGCTGGGCGGCGCGCCCCGGCACCCGGTCTGGTACCACAACCTGGCCGCCGACCCCCGGCTGGAGCTGCAGGACGGCCCGATGCGGCAGGACATGACGGCGCGTGAGGTGCACGGCGCCGAGAAGGCCGAGTGGTGGGCGCGGGCCGTGGCGGCGTTCCCGGACTACGCCGACTACCAGAAGAAGACCGACCGGACGATCCCGGTCTTCGTCCTGGAACCGGCCGAGCGCCCGCACTGACCGGCCGGGCCGACGGCGTCACAGGGCGACGAGGGAGACCTCCGTCGCCTTGACGCTCGTCCAGACGGCGACGCCGTCGGCCAGCCCCAGTTCGGCGGCGGCGCCCGGGGTGACCTCCGCGACGAGGTCGGGCGTCTCCGGCGAGGCGATCTGGATCCGCAATCTGCTGCCCGCGGCGGTGATCTCGCGTACGGTGCCGGGCCAGACGTTGCGGGGGCTGCCTCCGGGCCGTTCGCGGTGGACGGAGACCGCCTCCGGCGCCAGGATCGCGAGCGCCGCGGTGCCTTCGGGGAGCGGGTCGGCGGCGATGACGTGGCCGCCGCCGTCGAGGGCGAGGCCGTCGGCGGTGGCGGTGCCCGGCCAGGCGTTGCGGCCCAGCATCCGGGCGACCCACGGGGAGCGCGGGCTGCGGGTGACCTCGGCGGGCGGCGCGTCCTGGAGGGCCCGGCCGCCGTCGAGGACCAGCACCCGGTCGGCGAGCGACACCGCCTCGACCGGGTCGTGGGTGACGATCAGACAGACGCCGCCGAAGCCCGCGAGGTGGCGGCGGAGGGTGTGGCGGACGTGGGCGCGGGTGGTCTGGTCGAGGGCGGCGAGCGGTTCGTCGAGGAGCAGCAGCCGGGGGCGGGCCGCCAGCGCCCGGGCCAGGGCGACGCGTTGGGCCTGGCCGCCGGAGAGCTGACCGGGGCGGCGGTGGGCCAGCGGGCCGACGCCGAGCCGGTCCAGCCACTCCTGGGCCGCGCGGCGGGCCGTGGCGCGCGGCACGCCGTGGGCGCGCAGCCCGTACGCGGTGTTGCTCAGGGCGCTCAGGTGCGGGAAGAGCGCGCCGTCCTGGGGGACCCAGGCGACGCCGCGGCGGTGCGGAGGCAGCGCGGTGACGTCGCGGTCGCCGAGCCGCAGGCCGGCGCGGGCGCGCGGGGTGAGGCCGAGCAGGGCCCGCAGCAAGGTGGTCTTGCCCGCGCCGTTGGGGCCGACGACGGCGAGGGTGGTGCCGGGTGCGGCGTCGAGGGTGAGGGTGGTGAAGCCGGTGACGTCGGCGTGGAGGGCGTGCCGGTCCTCCGGGACCGGGCCGGGGGCGTCGTGGCCGGTGCCGTCGCCGGTGCCGTGGCTCGGGTGCGTACGGCCGTCGCTGTCTCTTATACACCTCTGACGCTGCCGACGACTTAA
>NZ_VKJP01000153.1 GCF_007280575.1 Streptomyces benahoarensis | reverse complement strand
GGGTGGGGGCCGGGGATGGCGGACACCGACAGCAGGACGGAAGCGGGCGGGGAGGCGACGGGCACGGCGCCCGTCGCGCCACGGCCGGGGCTGCGTATGTCCGTGGAGCTGCCGCTGTGGCGGGCGCTCACCGGCTACCGCGTCCTGACGCTGATCTACACGTGCTGCCTGGTCGCCTCGCAGTACGAGAAGTACGTGCATCCGCTCGGCGCGGTCGGCTACATGGCGGCGCTCGCCGTCTGGACCGCGCTGACCTGGCGCCACACCACCTCGGCGGAGCGCTGCACCCGCCGCTTCCTGGTCGGCGATCTCAGCTTCGCGGTGGGCGGCATCCTGCTGACCATGGTCGTCGAGTCCCATGAGCGGATCATGGGCGGCGCGGCCACGCTGCCGTCGATCTGCACCGCGGGCTCCGTCCTCGCCTTCGCGATCAAGGGCGGCTGGCGGTGGGCGATGCTCGGGTCCAGCACGGTGGCCGTCGCCAACCTCGTCGAACGCGAGGCGCTGGCCGGGAACACCATCCACAACGTCGTCCTGGTCTGGGTGGCGAGCGTGGCGATCGGCTATGTCGTCGAGGTGGCCCGCGACAGTGAGCGCACCCTCGCCCGCGCGCTGCAGATCGAGGCGGCGACCCGGGAGCGGGAGCGGCTGGCCCGCGACATCCACGACAGCGTCCTCCAGGTCCTCGCGATGGTGCAGCGCCGTGGCGCCGCGATCGGCGGGGAGGCGGCGGAGCTGGGCCGGATGGCCGGTGAACAGGAGGTCGCGCTGCGGACGTTGGTGGCCGGCGGCCTGGTGCCGCCGCCCCGCGCGGGCGGACCGGCACCCGCCGCCGCACCGCCGGTGCCCGATGACGTGGCGGGCGGCCGGTGCGATGTGCGGGCGCTGCTCGCCCCGTACGCCGGGAGCGGGGTGACGTTCTCCGAGCCGGGCGCCGCCGTGGAGCTTCCGGCGCACGCCGCCGGGGAGCTGGCCGCCGCGGTCGGCGCCGCGCTGGACAACGTACGGGTGCACGCCGGGGAGGACGCCCGCGCGTGGGTGCTGCTGGAGGACGAGCCGGAGGCGGTCGTGGTGACGGTCCGGGACGACGGGCCGGGCATCCCCGAGGGGCGGCTCGACGACGCCGAGCGGGAGGGCCGTCTCGGGGTCGTCCTGTCGATCCGCGGGCGGCTGCGGGACCTGGGCGGCAGCGCCGAGTGGCTGTCGGTCCCCGGGCAGGGCACCGAAGTGGAGTTGACCGTACCCAAGGGCGCACCGCCCGAGGGCCGACGCGGGGGACGGCGCGCGCATGAGTGACCAGGACGGAACGGGGCCGGTGGGCGGTCCCGGCGACGGGATACAGGTGATGGTGGTCGACGACCACCCGATGTGGCGGGACGCCGTCGCCCGGGACCTGGCGGCCGCCGGGTGCGAGGTGGTGGCCACCGCGGGCGACGGCCCGCAGGCGGTCCGCCGGGCCCGCGCCGTCGTGCCCCAGGTGCTCGTCCTCGACCTCAACCTGCCCGGAATGCCCGGCGCGCAGGTCTGCAAGGAGGTCGTCGGCTCGCACCCCGGCGTGCGGGTCCTCGTGCTGTCGGCCAGCGGGGAGCACGCCGATGTGCTGGAGGCGGTGAAGTCCGGCGCGACCGGCTATCTGCTGAAGTCGGCGAGCACCGAGGAGCTGCTGGACGCGGTGCGCCGCACCGCCGCCGGGGAGCCGGTCTTCACGCCGGGGCTGGCCGGGCTGGTCCTCGGCGAGTACCGGCGGCTCGCGACGGAACCGGCGCCCGCCACCCCGGACGAGCCGGGCGCCCCGAGCCTGACCGACCGGGAGACCGAGGTGCTGCGGCTGGTCGCCAAGGGCCTCTCGTACAAGCAGATCGCCGAGCGGCTGGTCATCTCGCACCGCACGGTGCAAAACCACGTCCAGAACACCCTGGGCAAGCTTCAGCTGCACAACCGCGTCGAGCTGGTCCGGTACGCCATCGAGCGCGGGCTCGACGACGCGTGACGGCGGGGCGCGGCCCGCGGGCCGCGTCATCGCCGCGCCTCCGTCCCGCCCGTACGGGTGATCGTCGGGCGCCAACTCGCCCTCGGCGCAGCGGAGTCGGCCGTGCCCCATCCCGGAGTGGCCCGTATCACGTCTAGCGTGGCCGCATCGGTGCACGCAGGGCCGCGCGCGGCCCTCTGACGGGATGTAGGTGAAGGCGATGCGGGTCGGAGTGCTGACCGGCGGTGGCGACTGCCCCGGTCTGAACGCGGTGATCAGGGCCGTCGTCCGCAAGGGCACCCAGGAGTACGGACACACCTTCGCGGGCTTCCGCGACGGCTGGCGCGGGCCGTTGCGGGGCGACGTCCGCCCGCTGGACATCGCCGCGGTCCGCGGCATCCTGCCCCGCGGTGGCACGGTCCTCGGCTCGTCGCGGACCAACCCGTTCCAGGAGGAGGACGGCGTCCGCCGGATCAAGGAGACGCTGGCCAAGGAGGAGGTCGAGGCGCTGATCGCGATCGGCGGGGAGGACACCCTCGGTGTCGCCGCGCGGCTCTGGGAGGAGCACGGCATCCCCTGCGTCGGCGTCCCGAAGACCATCGACAACGACCTCTCGGCCACCGACTACACCTTCGGCTTCGACACCGCCGTCGGCGTCGCCACCGAGGCCATCGACCGGCTGCACACCACCGCCGAATCCCATATGCGGGTCCTGGTCGTCGAGGTGATGGGCCGCCACGCCGGATGGATCGCGCTCCACTCCGGGCTGGCCGGCGGCGCCAACGTCATCCTCATCCCGGAGCAGCGCTTCGACGTCGAGCAGGTTTGCGCCTGGATCGAGTCCCGCTTCCGGGTCCGCTACGCGCCGATCGTCGTCGTCGCGGAGGGGGCGATGCCTCAGGACGGCCAGATGGTGCTGAAGGACGGCAGTACCGACGCGTTCGGGCACGTCCGGCTCTCCGGGGTGGGGGAGTGGCTGGCCAAGGAGATCGAGGCGCGGACCGGCAAGGAGGCGCGGACCACGGTCCTCGGCCACACCCAGCGCGGCGGCACGCCCAGCGCCTTCGACCGCTGGCTGGCCACCCGCTTCGGGCTGCACGCCGTCGATGCGGTGCACGCCCGCGACTTCGGCTCGATGGTGGCGCTGCGCGGTACGGACATCGTGCGGGTGCCGCTGGCCGAGGCGACGGCGCAGCTGAAGACGGTCGATCCGGCGCTGTACGCGGAGGCGGGGGTGTTCTTCGGCTGACGGCGTGGGGGCGGGCGGTCGCGCTTCGGGGGCGCGCGCCGCCGCCCGGTGCGCCCCGTCCCGCGTCGCTCCACCGGGCCCCGAACGCCCGCGCCGCAGCGGTGCCCGGTACCTCGCCCCGTATATTCGGCCCGACGGACAAAAGCCGCGAAACGGCCGGGTGTGAGGCGAGGAGGAGAGCGGTATGGAGATCATTGCGTTCGGGGTGCAGACCGATGAACGGCCGCTGATGGAGCGGGCGTTCGCCGACCGGCACCAGATCCGCTGCCTGGACGTCAACCTCGACCGCGACACCGCACCCATCGCCCACGGCTACGAGATCGTCACCACCGACGTCAACTCCGAGCTGTCCGCCGAGGTCCTCCAGACCCTCTTCGTGGGCGGTACGAAGCTGATCGCCCAGCGCGCCACCGGCTACAACAACATCGATCTCCAGGCCGCCGCCGACCTCGGTATGACCGTCGGCCGGGTCGCCGCCTACTCGCCCTACGCCGTCGCCGAGTTCGCCTGGGCGCTCGCCCTCGCCGTCGACCGCCGGGTGATCCGCGCAGCCCAGCGCACCCGCCTCTTCGACTTCCGCCTCGACGGGCTGATGGGCCGCGACCTGCGGGGACGTACCGTCGGGGTGGTCGGCACCGGCCGGATCGGCGAGGCGTTCACCCGTATCGCGCACGGCTTCGGCATGCGCCTGCTGGGCTGGGACCTCGTCGAGAACCCGGCCTGCTGCGACCTCGGGTTGCGCTACGTCGACCGTGACCATCTCTTCGCCGAGTCCGACCTGATCACCTTGCACGTCCCGCTGACCGACACCACCCGCCGCCTCGTCGACGCCGCCGCGCTGGCCGCCATGAAGGACGACGTCCTGCTGGTCAACACCAGCCGCGGCGGACTCGTCGACACCGCCGCCCTCGTCGAAACCCTCAAGTCCGGCCGTCTCTCCGGCGTCGCCCTCGACGTCTACGAGGAGGAGGCCGGGATGTTCTTCCACGACCGTTCCCTCGACGTCGTCCGCGATGACGTCCTGGCCCGTCTGATGACCTTCGGCAACGTCCTCGTCACCTCGCACCAGGCGTACTTCACCGCCGACGCGGTCGGCCAGATCATCGACGCCACCCTCACCAACGTCGAGGACTATCTGGCCGGCCGCGGCGGCGCGAACCTCCTCGTCACACCAGGACGGCCGCCAGCAGCTGAGCGGTGAGCCGCGCCCCGTCCAGCGTCAGCACCGACTCCGGGTGGAACTGCACCCCGGCGAACCCCGGCCCGCGCAGCGCATGCACCTCGCCGCTCACCTCGTCCCGGCTCAACTCCACGCGGTGCATGGCCAGTTCGGCGGCGGTGACGTCGTCGCAGCGGGCGGTGAAGGTGTTGTAGAAGCCGACGGTCTCCGGCCGCCCGAAGAAGTCGATCCGCTCCTGCGCCCCCTGGAACGGCACCTCCTTGCGGACGATCTCCAGCCCCAGCTCCGCCGCCAGCAGCTCATGGCCGAGACAGACCCCGAGGACCGGCCGGTCCGCCTCCCGGCCGCTCACCAGCTCGGCGGTGAGCGACCGCAGGAACCGCATCTTCGGGTCGGCGGCGTCGGACGGATCGCCCGGCCCGGGGCCCAGGACCACCGGCCCCCGGTGTGCCCGCACCGCCTCGCGCAGCCCCGGCTCATCGAACCGGCGCACCGTCACCTCAAGGCCCGACGTCCGCAGCAGATGCGCCAGCATCGCGGTGAAGGTGTCCTCCGCGTCCACGACCAGCGCATGGCCGCGCAGCGCGGCGGTCGGCTCGCCGGACCGCATCCGCAGCCAGAACGGCGCCAGGTCCGCCCGCCGCGCGTCCAGCGCCGCCCGCACCCGCGGATCGTCCGCCAGCTGCGGCACCGCACCGCCCGCCGCCGGACGCTCCGGCGCCGGGCGCACCCCCAGCGCGGTGAGCACGCCCGCCGCCTTCGCATGCGTCTCGGCGACCTCACCGTACGGGTCCGACGCCCGCACCAGCGTCGCCCCGACCGGCACCCGCAGCCGCCCGCCCGCGTCGATGTCGGCGGTACGGATGAGGATCGGTGAGTCCAGCGTCTGCGCCCCGGACGCGTCCCGGCCCAGCAGCGCCAGCGCGCCCGCGTAGTAGCCGCGCCCCCGGCCGTCGGCGGCGCGCGGCTCGTGGCGCTCGATGACCCGGCAGGCGTTCTGCACCGGCGAGCCGGTGACGGTCGCCGCGAACATCGTCTCCTTCAGCACCTCCCGCACATCCAGCGAGGTCCGGCCGCGCAGCTCGTACTCGGTGTGCGCCAGGTGCGCCATCTCCCGCAGCCGCGGCCCGACGACCACACCGCCGCCGTCGCCGACGGTGCACATCATCTTCAGCTCCTCGTCGACGACCATCGACAGCTCCTCCACCTCCTTGCGGTCGCCCAGGAACGCCAGCAGCCCCTCGGCGGTGGGGCCGCCCGCCGGGTAGCGGTAGGTGCCGCTGATCGGATTCATCACGACGGTGCCGCCGCCCGGGACGTCCGGCCGCGCCCCGGTCATCCGCACATGCACCTCCGGGCTGGCACCGACCAGCGTCCGTACCCCGGGGCGGTGCACGACATACGTCCAGTACGCGCCGCGCTCCCCGGCCAGCAGCCGCCGGAACAGCGCCAGGGCGTCGGCGGCGCCGAACCCGTCGATCGCGCCCTCGAAGGTGCGCCGGATCACGAAGTTGGCGCCCGCGCCGCTGCCGATCTCGTCCCGCACCACCCGCCCGACGATCTCGGCGTACGCGTCGTCGGCCACGTCGAACGCCCCGTCGCGCACCGCCACGTCGTGCGCCGGGAGCGCGTCCAGCACGGCGTCCAAGGGCAGTTCGTACGCCGTGTGCGGGCGCAGTACGGCGAGCGGGGTGCCGTCGTCGTGGGCGGTGAAGCCGCGCTCGCGGATCTGCCGGAACGGGACCAGCGCCAGCGCCTCGGTGACCGGTGCGCCGGGGGCGTCCGGCTCGTCGCAGAGCGGGATGTCGGCCAGCTGCTCGACCTCGGTGACCTCGCCGATCAGCACCTCGACCGACGAGCCGTCGCGCCCCGGCGACCTGCGGCGCAGCAGCGCGAACGGCGGGCAGCCGGGGGCGAGCAGCCGCCGCACCAGGGCGGCGGCGTCGTGCGGTGCGGGGGAGGGGTCGGGGTGGTGCATGCCGGGTTCCTTCCGGGAGGGAGGAACGGCCGGTGGAGACACCGAAGGCCGCCCCTCGGGCGGCCTTCGCGAAGTTCGAGTGAGTACGCGCGTATCAGCGGGCCGCCGGATGAGCGGTCCACCACCAGTTCGTGACATGCGGCGCGTACATGCCGGGCACCCTACCGGACCCGGCCGGGACCCGGTGGCGCCGTCCGCCCTCCGGACGGTCCGGAGCCGGACGGGAACCGGTACGGAGCCGGTACCCGGGGCGGCCCGGGGTGCCCGGATACCGGGTGCGGTCCGTCTCATACTCCGGGCGGCGCCCGATCGCCCTCCGCGGACCCCGTAATGTGGACGGTGTGACCGTGAACGCTGAAACCCACGCCGGTGGCAACACCTGGCGAGACCTGCCCGCGGCGCAGCAGCCCGACTGGCCGGACCACGAGGCTCTGCGCGATGTGATCGCGGAGCTCGAGTCCTATCCGCCGCTCGTCTTCGCGGGCGAGTGCGACCAGCTGCGCGAGCGCCTGGCAGCGGTCGCCCGCGGTGAGGCGTTTCTGCTGCAGGGCGGCGACTGCGCGGAGGCGTTCGACGCCGTCTCCGCCGAGCACATCCGCAACAAGCTCAAGACGCTTCTCCAGATGGGCGCCGTCCTGACCTACGCCGGGTCCGTCCCGGTGGTCAAGGTCGGCCGGATCGCCGGCCAGTACAGCAAGCCGCGCTCCAAGCCCACCGAGACCCGCGACGGCGTGACGCTGCCGACCTACCGTGGCGACTCCGTCAACGGCTTCGAGTTCACCGAGGCGGCCCGGATCCCGGACCCCGAGCGGCTGAAGCGGATGTACCACGCCTCCGCGGCGACGCTGAACCTCGTCCGCGCCTTCACCACCGGCGGCTACGCCGACCTGCGCCAGGTGCACGCCTGGAACCAGGACTTCGTGAAGTCGTCGCCCTCCGGCCAGCGCTACGAGGCGCTCGCCCGCGAGATCGACCGCGCGATGAACTTCATGAACGCCTGCGGGGTCGACCCGGAGGAGTTCCGCACCGTCGAGTTCTTCTCCTCGCACGAGGCGCTCATCCTCGACTACGAGTCGGCGCTCACCCGCACCGACTCGCGCACCGGCCAGCTGTACGACGTCTCGGGCCACATGGTCTGGCTCGGCGAGCGCACCCGCCAGCTCGATCACGCGCACGTCGAGTTCGCCTCGCGCATCCGTAACCCCGTCGGCGTGAAGCTCGGCCCGAACACCACGGCCGAGGACGCGCTGGCGCTCATCGAGCGGATCGACCCGGACCGCGAGCCGGGTCGGCTGACCTTCATCACGCGGATGGGCGCGGACAAGGTCCGCGACCGCCTTCCCGAGCTGGTCGAGAAGGTCACCGCCTCCGGTGCGCAGGTCGCGTGGATCTGTGACCCGATGCACGGCAACACCTTCGAGGCGGCATCGGGCCACAAGACCCGCCGCTTCGACGACGTGCTCGACGAGGTCAAGGGCTTCTTCGAGGTCCACAAGTCGCTGGGCACCCACCCGGGCGGCATCCACGTCGAGCTGACCGGCGACGACGTCACGGAGTGCGTGGGCGGCGGCGACGAGATCTTCGTCGACGATCTGCACCAGCGCTACGAGACCGCCTGCGACCCGCGGCTCAACCGCAGCCAGTCGCTGGACCTGGCCTTCCTGGTCGCGGAGATGTACCGCGATCAGTGAGTCCGTCCGTCGCGACGGCATGCGACACACCTGTGGGGCGCGGATCTGTGATCCGCGCCCCACGGCATTGTGCCCCTCCGGCGTTGTGTGGCACCTTCGACGACAGGTAAGGTAAGGGTTACCTCACTGACGATCAACGGGATCGACGAGGCCGACTTTCGCGGAGGTGGACCGGGTGTACGTGTGCTCCTGCTTCGGCATCACCGAACAGCAGGTCCGCGAGCATGCGGACACCGGCGCCTGCACGCCCCGCCAGATCGCCTCCGCCTGCAAGGCGGGTACCGACTGCGGCGGCTGTGTGCGCCGCATCCAGGCGCTGCTGGGCCGTGGCGACTGCCCGCGCCGTGAGCTGATCGACAAGGGCGCCGCCGAGCCGCTGGGCGCCGGGATCCCGCCGGTTTCCGCCGAGGTCCCGCCGGTGGCGGCCGAGGCCCTGCCAGTATCGGCCGAGGCCCTGCCGGTGCCTCCGGAAGTCCCGTCGGCGGCCGAGGCGGCTCCGGCGCTGCTCCCGGTGGTGCAGGTGCCCCCGGCATACCGCGAAGCGGCCTGACCGCCTCGCGCCCGTACCGGACTCAGGTGCTGGGCTGCTCGATGACCTGGGCGATGTACAGCGCCTCGCCGAGCTTCTCCACCAGCTCCAACTGTGTGTCCAGATAGTCGATGTGGTGCTCCTCGTCGGCGAGGATGCTCTCGAAGATGTTGGCCGAGGTGATGTCGCTCTTGGCGCGCATCAGCTCGATCCCGCGCTTGAGGCGGTCGATCGCCTCGACCTCCACCTGCCGGTCCGCCTGGAACATCTCCGTCACCGTCTGACCGACACGGACATGGAACAGCCGCTGATAGTTCGGCAGTGCCTCCAGGAAGAGGATGCGGTCGGTGAGAATTTCCGCGTGCTTCATCTCGTCGAAGGATTCGGCACGGGTGTACTTCGCGAGCTTCGGCCAGCCGAAGTTCTCCTGCATCTTCGCGTGCAGGAAGTACTGATTGATCGCGGTCAGCTCGGCGGTCAGCTGCTCGTTGAGGAATTCGATGACCTCGGGGTCGCCCTGCATGGCAGCGGGCTCCTTCCGCACGGTTACGGGCAAGTGCGGCGCATCCTCGCATCGCCCGGAGCGTAACGTCCAGTAAGTACACGCTTACTGTGGATTGCCCGTTTCGTCTGGCGCGGGTCAGGGGCACCCCTTCCGGTCTGACACCATGGAGGCATGGGTCAGCCGGAAAGCCGCGAAGCGGAGCATCCTCAGCTGCCTCCCGGGCAGCGACTGCAGCGGGGCTGGCCCGTCACGCACTACGGCCCGGTGCCGAAGTTCCGCCCCGAACGCTGGGAGTTCCGCGCCTTCGGCGCCACCGCGGACGGCGACAAACACTGCTGGACGCACGAGGAATTCGCCGCGCTGCCGTATACGACGGTCGTCGCCGATATGCACTGCGTAACGAAATTCAGCATGCTGGGTGCGGAATGGGGCGGCGTCCGCACGGCGACGATCCTCGAACTCGCGCCGCCCGCACCCGAGGCCACCCACGTGATGGTCTGGGCGGAATACGGATTCAGTTCGAACCTGCGCCTGGAGGATTTCGCGGCGGAGAACTGCCTCTTCGCCACCCACCGCTCCGGCGAACTCCTCACCGCCGAACACGGCTTCCCGCTCCGGCTGATCGTCCCGCACCTCTACGCCTGGAAGGGCCCCAAGTGGGTCCGCGGCATCGAGTACATGACAGCCGACCGCCGCGGCTTCTGGGAGGAGCGCGGCTACCACAACCTCGGCGACCCCTGGCGCGAACAGCGCTACTCCTACCAGGAGGAGCCGGGGGACGGGCCGGAGCTGTGAGACGGGCGTGAGGCCGGGCGGCCGCGTGGCGCGTGGCCGGGCCGTCCGCGCGGGCCCGGGTGGCCGCCGCCTCCGTGGCGCGTGGCCGCGCGACCGGCTCCCGTCTCAGCAGCCCGCGGTCGCCCGCAGCTCCTTCAGCCGGGTGACGTCCGCCGCATGTCCCTCCGGGCCGCCGGGCGTCTCGATCACCAGGGGCACGCCGTCCGTCGCGGGGTGCGTGAACAGCTCGGCGAACGGCTCCGCGCCGATGTGCCCGGCGCCGATGTTGGCGTGCCGGTCCTTGTGGGCGCCGACGACGTCCTTGGAGTCGTTGGCGTGGATCAGTCGCAGCCGGCCCTCGCCGGTGACCTCCACCAACGCGTCCAGCAGCGCCTTCATCCCGCCCGGCGCGGCCATGTCGTGGCCCGCGGCGAACGCATGGCAGGTGTCCAGGCAGACCCCGAGCTTCGGATGGCGCTCCAGCACCTCGAAGTACGGCCCGAGATCCTCGGCGAGCGCGCACAGCGACGCCCCCTGCCCGGCCGTCGGCTCCAGCAGCAGCCAGGGGTCGTCGTCGTGCACCAGCTCCGCCAGCAGCGGCCGCATCCACTCCCCGGCCTGCGCCAGCGCCTCGGCGCGCGGGCGCCCGCCGGTCGCCGAACCGGTGTGCACCACCACGCCGCGCGCCCCGATCTCCCGGCCGCGGCGCAGCGAGTGCCGCAGCGACACCACCGACTTCTCGACGGTCGCCCCGGTGTGCGAACCGAAGTTGATCAGGTAGGGCGCGTGGACGTACGCCGGTATGCCCGCCTGCGCGCAACCGGCCCGGAACGCCTCGTCCTGTGCAGGGTTCCCCGCCGGTGTCGCCCAGCCGCGCGGGTTGGCGACGAAGACCTGGACCGCCTCACCGCCCATCGTGCGGGCATAGGGAAGACCGGTCTTGGCCAGGCCACCGGCGACCGGCACATGGCCGCCGACCGGATTACGGAGCCGGCCGCGCGCGGCGGCGTCTGCGGGGGAGGGATGACTGCTCACCCCACCAGGGTGCCAGGCCCCACCGACAACCCGGCCGGGGCCCGGCTCCGGCCGCGGGCCGGCCGGACAGCGGCGGGCCGGGCGGGGCCGGTCGGGACCGGTGGCGCCGAGCACCGCGAGGGCGCCCGGGAAGGCCCCCTACAGCGCCCCCTTGAGCTTGATCGTGATCGTGCTGCCCTTGGGCGCCTGCTCGCCCGGGTCGACCGACTGGGACTCGACGGTGTCCTGCGGGAACAGGAAGGGCTTCTTGACCTCCACGGCGAACCCGAGGTCGCCCAGCCGCTTCTTCGCGTCGTCGACGTTTTGGCCGGTCACCTTCGGCACGGTGACCATGTCCGGGCCCAGCGACAGCGTCAGCGTGACCGTCTCGCCCTTGCCGAGTTGGCCATCGGCCGGGGACTGGAGGGCGACGGTGCCCTTGTCCTCCGGGGAGTGGACCGCCTGGTCGGCGAACTTCACCACGAAGCCTTCGTCCCGCAGCGTCTGGGCCGCGTCGTCGCGGTCGTCACCCGTCACATCCGGCACATCCAGCGCCGCGCCCCGGCTCACCGTCAGCGCCACCGCCGTGTCGGGGTGCCGCTCGCTGCCCGCCGCCGGGTCCGTCCGGATCACCGACCCCTTGGCGACCTCGTCGCTGAACTCGCGGTGCGTCGCCCCGGGCACCAGCCCGCGGTCGCGCAGCGTGCGCCGGGCGTCGGCCACCGGGGTGCCCGACAGATCCGGGACGGTGACGATCTCCGGGCCGCGCGAGACGGTGAGCGTGACCGTCCCGGTGCCGCGTATGCGGTCGCCGGTGCCCGGGTCGGTGGCCATGACATGACCGCGCCGCACAGTGGGGCTGAAGTCGCGCACCACCTTCACGCGCAGCCCCTCGTCCCGCAGCGTCCGCTCGGCCTTCGCCTGCGCCATGTCCAGCACCGCCGGGACGGACGTGAACTGCCCGGTGGTGACGTACCAGACGCCCGCGCCGCCCCCGAGGACGAGCAGCACCGCGGCGACGATCGCCATCAGACGGCGCCGCGGACCGGCGAACGGCCCGCGCCGCGCGGGCGGCCCCGGGCGCAGCCGGGTGGTCGGCTCGGACGCCGGGACCTCCAGGCGGCTGGTGCGGTTCAGCCCGTCCTCCCCGGGCGCCGCCTCGATACCCGCGAGACCGGGCAGCGGCGGCTGCACCACGGCCCGCGGCAGCACGCTCGTACGCTCCGTGCCGTCGCCCGCCGCGACCTCCCTGGCCTGCGGCGGGACCGCGTCCAGCTGCGCCTCGGTCAGCCCGTCCCGCGCCTCGCGCGCCGCCGACAGCAGCGCCACCGCGTCCTCGGGGCGGCCCCGCGGATCGCGGGCGGTGGCCCGCGCGACCAGCGCGTCCAGCTGCCCGGCGAGGCCCGGCACCGCCTCCGACGGCGGCGCGACGTCCTCGTGCAGATGGCGGTAGAGGACCTGGGCCGCCGTGCCGCCGGTGTGCGGTTTGGCGCCGGTGAGCATCTCGTAGAGCACCACACCGCAGGCGTAGACGTCGACGCGGGTGTCGGCGGTGCCGTCCTCGATCTGCTCGGGCGCGAGATACGAGACGGTGCCCAGGACCGCGCCGGTGGTGTCGGTGTGCGCGCCGACCGTCCGCACCAGCCCGAAGTCGGCGACCTTGACCCGGCCGTCGTCGCCGATCAGGACGTTCTCCGGCTTCATGTCGCGGTGCACCAGACCCGCCCGGTGGGCGGCGCCCAGCGCGGCGAGGATCGGCTCCAGCACGTCCAGCGCGGCCCGCGGCTGGAGCGCGCCCCGCTCCCGCAGCACATCGCGCAGCGTGCACCCGGCGACGTACTCCATCGCCAGATAGACGTACGTCCCGTCCGTGCCCTGGTCGAAGACGCCGACCACATTGGGGTGCGAGAGCTTGGCGACGGACTTCGCCTCGCGGATGAAGCGGTCCACGAACGCGCCGTCCACGGCCAGCGACGGATGCATCACCTTCAGGGCGAGCACGCGGTCGAGCCGGGTGTCCAGGGCGCGGTAGACCGTCGCCATGCCACCGGCGGCGATGCGCGCCTCGACGCGGTACCGGCCGTCGAGCAACTGCCCGACCAGGGGGTCCTGAAGGGTCGTATCCACGGCAGACGAGTCTACGAGGACCCACCGACACCGCCGCCCGCCCGTGGCCCGCACGGGCGCACCGAAGCCGAACGGTGACCGGAAACGGACGCGGGGCGACGGGACGCGGCCCGCCGCCCCCGGGGATCAGAACGCCGGGCGCTCCGGATCCAGCTCCGCGCGCCCGTCCTGAGGTGACGACGCCAGCGCGAAATGGCGGCGTGGGATGCGTCCGGCGCGGAACGCCAGCCGCCCCGCGTCGACCGCGTACCGCATCGACCGCGCCATCAGCTCCGGCTCCTGGGCGCGGGTCACGGCCGACGCCAGCATCACCGCGGCGCACCCCAGCTCCATCGCGAGCGCCGCGTCCGAGGCGGTCCCGGCGCCCGCGTCGAGGATCACCGGGACCCCGGCGCGCTCGGTGATCAGCTGGAAGTTGTGCGGGTTGCGGATGCCGAGACCGGAGCCGATCGGCGAGCCCAGCGGCATGATCGCGGCGCAGCCGACGTCCTCCAGCTTCCGAGCCAGCACCGGATCGTCGCTGGTGTAGGGCAGCACGGTGAAACCGTCATCCACCAGGGTCTCCGCCGCGTCCAGCAGCTCCACCGGGTCGGGCAGCAGCGTCCGCTCGTCGGCGACCACCTCCAGCTTGACCCAGTCGGTGCCCAGAGCCTCCCGGGCGAGCCGGGCGGTGAGCACCGCCTCGCCCGCCGTGAAGCAGCCCGCGGTGTTCGGCAGCACCCGGATTCCGTGCCGGTCGAGGACGGAGAGGACCGAGCCCTGGACGGTCGGGTCCAGCCGCCGCATGGCGACCGTCGTCAGCTCCGTACCCGAAGTCAGCAGCGCCCGCTCCAGGACGTCCAGGCTGGGCGCGCCCCCGGTGCCCATGATCAGGCGGGAGGCGAAGTCCGTACCGCCCAGGGTGAGGAGATCGTCGGCCACCGGTCAGCCCCCCTGGACCGCGGTCAGCACCTCGACGCGGTCACCGGCGCCGAGCGGGGTCGCCGGCCACTGGGACCGTGGGACGACGGTCTCGTTGACCGCCGCCGCGACCCCGGACGGGGCGGTCGACAGCGTCGCCACCAGGCGGTCCAGGGTCAGACCGCCGGGGATCTCCCGGGCGGCGCCGTTGACCCTGACCGTGACCGGGGTGGCGGACGAGGCGGGTGGGGTG
>NZ_VKJP01000152.1 GCF_007280575.1 Streptomyces benahoarensis | reverse complement strand
GCCCCCGGCCGGGCCGCCTCGACATCGCCTCCTGCCACGAGACGCGCCTGCCGCACGCCTCCCCTCCATTGTGTGCCCGGCCCCGGCACCCGCGCCCGACGAGGACGGGTGGGGGGCGGAGAGCAGGCCGGAGAAGGAGAGAGGAAAAGAAGGGCGGCGGAAAATCCACATTCAACGCGCCACCCGGCGCACCATTCAATTCAATGGATCAACGCGCGGGGCACGCCACCGAAGTCAGCGGCGGAACGGGATCCAGAAACAGACGCCCGTCACTCTTTGCGATATCCCAGGTCATGCAGAGATGCGGCGCACGCATCTGCACCTGCTTTTCCCCCAGCCGGGAAACGGAGATATCCCCGGCATTCCCGGAATCCTTCACCTTGTCGACCAGCGATGTGGCGTAGGCGTCGGCTCCGTCGCCATTGACGTAACGGGCCAGGCTTTCCGCATCACCTTTGTGCAGGGTTTCCGCCACGCCGGAGGTGAGCTGCTGGGGCGATGCCGCTCCCGGGTCGGGCTCCTTCGCGATGCCGACGACCACTACGGCGATCCATGCCGCGAAGAGGGCAAGGCCGAGGGGGAGGAGAAGGCGGCCGCTTTTTCGCTTGGCCCCTTGGGGCTGCGTCGTCGGCGTCGCGCTCTTCCGCGCTGTCGGCATCCGCCCTCCTCATTTCCCCTGCTCCGTGCGCCTGGCGGCGAGTGGGCGGGAATCACCTCGGTGGATGCTGCCCACCCACCGCCAGTCAAGAGTACCGGATCATATTCCGGCCAAGAGTACCGGATCATATTCCGGTCAGGAGCACCGGATCAATTGTGGATCGTGATGCACGCCTTGGTGCCCGGGTACTTGCTCCAGTAACCGCACATCCGGGTGTTGTTCGGGAAGCTCTTGTTAATGGTTTTGGTGACCTTCTTGTCCTCCACCCGCCGGGCGCTCACGGTCGCACCCGTCCACTTCCATTTCCCGGCGGTGACGACCGGCTTGTCCTTCCAGGCGCGGTTGTTCGACTGCTTGTCGAGGGTGAACTTGTTGACCTTGAGCTTGGTCCCCTTGACGTTGAGGCAGACGGAACCCGACCCATCGGTGGAACCGGGGTTTCCGGTGCACCCCTCCGCCGAAGCAGCCGCCGGCGAAGCCGCCAGCGCCAGCAACGAAACACAGCCCACCAAGGCGCTCGCGGCGAACCGCGTACGCCGCATTCTGTCTGTCATGGCTTCTCCCCTGAGTAATGCGATGCGACGTTCCAGGCAGCGCGACACCCCGTCAGCCGTTCGGAATCTCCGACGAGCTGACGGGGCGCCACCTGCTCTCACCACTCTTCTTACTACAGGGACGTAGAAGAACGCCTCCGATATCGCCCGGAGCGCACCTGCCCCCCCCGGGGCGGCCCTGCCCTCACCCCTTCACACAGACAACCTGCTTCAGCTTCGCGACCACCTGCACCAGGTCCCGCTGCTGCTCGATGACCTGGCCGATCGGCTTGTACGCGCCCGGGATCTCGTCGACGACGCCGGAGTCCTTGCGGCACTCCACGCCCGCCGTCTGCTGCTCCAGGTCCCTCGTCGAGAAGCGCTTCTTCGCGGCGTTCCGGCTCATCCTCCGCCCCGCGCCGTGCGAGGCGGAGTTGAAGGACTCCTCGTTGCCGAGACCGCGGACGATGTAGGACTCGGTGCCCATCGAGCCGGGGATGATGCCCCACTCCCCACCACGGGCACTGATCGCGCCCTTACGGGTCACGAGCAGGTCCATCCCTTCGTAGCGTTCCTCGGCGACGTAGTTGTGGTGGCAGCTGATCACCTGGTCGAAGACCGGGCGGGCCTTGCGGAATTCCTTGCGGATGACGTCCTGGAAGAGGGCCATCATCACGGCGCGGTTGCGCTTGGCGTACTCCTGGGCCCAGAAGAGGTCGTTGCGGTACGCGGCCATCTGCGGGGTGTCGGCGATGAAGACGGCGAGGTCGCGGTCGACGAGGCCCTGGTTGTGGGGGAGCTTCCGGGCCTGGCCGATGTGGAAGTCGGCCAGCTCCTTGCCGATGTTGCGGGAGCCGGAGTGGAGCATCAGCCAGACGGCGCCGTCCTCGTCGAGGCAGCACTCGATGAAGTGGTTGCCGGAGCCGAGGGAGCCCATCTGCTTGGTGGCGCGGTCCTGGCGGAAGTGGACGGCCGCGGCGACGCCGTCGAAGCGGGACCAGAAGTCGTCCCATCCGGCCGTCGGGTAGCCGTGCAGGGCGCCGGGGTCGACCGGGTCGTCGTGCATGCCGCGGCCGACGGGGATGGCCTGCTCGATCCGGGAGCGGAGGCGGGAGAGGTCGTCGGGCAGGTCGGCGGCGGTGAGGGAGGTCTTGACGGCGGACATGCCGCAGCCGATGTCGACGCCGACGGCGGCGGGGCAGACCGCGCCGTGCATGGCGATCACCGAGCCGACCGTGGCGCCCTTGCCGTAGTGGACGTCGGGCATCACGGCGAGGCCCTTGATCCACGGCAGGGTGGCGACGTTGCGGAGCTGCTGCATCGCGACATCCTCGACGGTGGACGGATCCGCCCACATCCGGATCGGCACCTGCGCACCGGGCAGCTCGGTGTACGACATACCTTCCTCATTCCCCCGAAAAGACATAGAACGCAAAACGCGGACCATCCATGCGATGCGGGACGGTCGACCGGCGCCTGCGGCGAGACGTGCGGTAGACATTGTCTCCATCGCCCGCCTCCCGGCGGCAACCGGATTTCCCGGGCATTCGCAGGAAGGAGCCCCGGACGATGCAGCGCAGGTCGTTCGTCCCCACTGCCGCGTTGGCGGCCGCCGCGGCGCTGACCGTCGGCCTCGCCGGCTGCTCGGGCGGCTCCTCCGCCCCGGCCGGTGACGCGAAGGGGGGTGACCCGGCGGCACTGTCACAGTCCGGCCAGCCGGGCCGCTACTCGACGCTCCCCGACGCGTGCCGGCTGCCCGCCGAGTCGACCGTGCGCTCCATGCTGCCCGGCGACGGCAAGCGCCTGTCCGGCGATGAGGCGGCGCAGGTCTACGGCGGTCAGGCCGACGTCACGTACGACACGGACCGCCGCGTCGGCTGCCGCTGGAAGCGGGAGACCACCGCCGGGACCCGGCATCTGACGCTCGACATCCAGCGGGTCGTCTCGTACGACGCGAAGATCAGCGACGAGGACCGGGCGCGGGAGGTCTACGGGGAGCGGGCGCTGGCCGCGGGCGTGCCGCAGGAGGGCGCGGAGTCCGCACCGCCGAGTGACGAGCCGAGCCCGTCCGCGAAGCCCGGGAAGGACGGCGGGTCCGGCAAGGGCGGGAAGGCGGACGGGGCCGGGGAAGCCGAGGCGCGGCGGGCGGCGGGCGGCGCCGCGGACGCGGTCACGGCGGACGGCGGATCCGGCGGGAAGGGCAAGGGCGGCGGGAAGGGCGGCGGCAAGGGCGGCAAGGCCGACGCCCCGAGCGGTTCGCCGTCCCCCGGCACCACCGCGCACCTCCTGGACGGCCTCGGCGACGCGGGTTTCCTGGAGGACGCGCTGGCCACGGCGGACTCCGGGGTGCACCGCGACATCACTGTGGTGTTTCGCACGTCGAACGTGGTCGTGACGCTCACCTACGACCAGTGGTCGACCGACAAGACGCGGGTGCCCGAAAGCCAGGAACTGCAGGACAAGGCGCATGCGCTGGCCGAGGAGCTGGCCGACTCCCTCAGCGAGTAATGCGCTCTTCGCGGCGAATGATCCTTCTGTCGGATTGTCGACGAACAGTCCGTTTCGGCCGGTGATCTCCGGGGCGCATCGTCCGCGCGCCGCGTACGGTGCGGTCTAGGGTCTGTCGCCGTACGCCCTGGTCCGGACACCGCCGGTGCCGTACGTTCCGGCGCACCGGAACGGCCCTGATGTGCCGGAACAACGACGAACAGCGAAGGAACCATGCACCGTTCATCCAAGCGACTCGCCAGCATTCTCGCCTGCGCGGCCGTACCGGTGATGCTCGTCGCCGGTTGCTCCGACTCCGGCTCGAAGGACGCTGCCGACGCCTCGGACTCGGCAGCGCCCGCCACCTCCGCCGCGAAGCCGTCGCCGAGCCTGGCCGCGGCGAAGTACGCGAAGCTGCCCGACCCGTGCACGGTGTTCTCCAACGGCACGCTCAAGCATCTGCTGCCCAAGCCGAAGGACGACTCCGGCGAGAAGGGCAAGACGTCGGACCCGAACGCCAGCGCCACCTGCTCCTGGTACAGCTCGAAGTCCGAGGGTGTCGACGGCAGCCAGTTCCGCTGGCTGGACGTCAGCTTCAAGCGGTACGACTCCGAGGCGGCGGTGAACGCCACCGGCGAAAAGCGCGCCGAGGAGTTCTACGCGAAGCAGGTCGACCTGGCGAAGGCCACCAAGGACGCCACGAAGGTGCAGTCCGGCGCGGTCGACGGCACCGGCGACGCGGCGACCTGGGTCACGTACCACATCAAGAGCAAGGGCAACGACTACCGCAACCAGACGGTCATCGTCCGTGCCGACAACATCGTGGTGACGCTGAACTACAACGGCGCGGGTCTCGCCGGTGGCAACACCCCCGACAGCAGCGATCTGCTGAAGGACGCCGAGAAGGCCGCGAAGGAAGCCGTCGAGGCGGCGACCGGCAAGCCCGCCGCCCCGGACGCCTCGCAGAGCGCCACCGGCAAGGCGACGGACGAGGCCAAGAAGGACGACAAGGGCTCGAAGGACGGCAAGGACGCCAAGGACGCCAAGGGGTCCGACGCCAAGGACTCCAAGAGCTGACGCCGGGCGGCTGACCCGGTACGCGACTGCGCCCGCCACCCCTCGGGGATGGCGGGCGCAGTCGCGTAGGTGCCGCGTACGGGTCCCGGCGTCAGCCGCCGAGAAGCGTGCGGACCCGGTCGGCGCCGACCGCGAGCAGCAGGGTGGGCAGCCGCGGGCCGGTGTCCTTGCCGACCAGCAGGTGGTACAGGAGCGCGAAGAACGTCCGCTGGGCGACCTTCAGCTCCGGCGTCGGCTTGGCGTCCGGCGCCAGGCCCGCGCAGATCTTCGGGACGCCGTAGACCAGCGTGGTCAGGCCGTCGAGCGACCAGTGCTCGTCCAGCCCGTCGACCAGCAGCCGCAGCGAGGCGCGCGCCTCGTCGTCCAGCGAGCCCAGCAGCTCGGCGTCCGGCTCGGCGCGGACGATGGTGCGCTGATCGGCCGGGACCTGGCTGGTGATCCAGTGCTCGGCGCGGTCGAGGCGGGGACGGACCTCGTCGAGCGTGGTGACCGGGTTGGCCGGGTCCAGGTCGCTGAGGATGCGGCGGGTCTGCTCGTCGTGCCCGGCGGTGATGTCGGCGACCGAGGCGAGCGTGCGGTACGGCAGCGGGCGCGGCGTCCTCGGCAGCTCACCGGCGGCGGTGCCGACGGCGCGGGCGTACGCGGCGGCGTCCGCGGGGAGCACGGAGCCGTCGGCGACCTTGGCGCCGAGGCGGTCCCACTCGTCGTACAGCCGCTGGATCTCCTGGTCGAAGGCGATCTTGAACGACTGGTTGGGGCGGCGGCGGGCGTAGAGCCAGCGCAGCAGCTGCGGCTCCATGATCTTCAGCGCGTCGGCCGGGGTCGGCACACCGCCCTTCGACGACGACATCTTGGCCATGCCGCTGATGCCGACGAAGGCGTACATCGGGCCGATCGGCTGCGCACCGTCGAAGATCCCGACGATCTGGCCGCCGACCTGGAACGACGAGCCCGGCGAGGAGTGGTCGACGCCGCTCGGCTCGAAGATCACGCCCTCGTACGCCCAGCGCATCGGCCAGTCGACCTTCCAGACCAGCTTGCCGCGGTTGAACTCGCTCAGCCGGACCGTTTCGCCGTGGCCGCAGGCGCAGGTGTACGTCAGCTCGGTGGTGGCGTCGTCGTAGGCGCTGACGGTGGTGAGGTCCTTGCCGCACGCCGCGCAGTACGGCTTGTACGGGAAGTAGCCCGCGCTGCCGGAGCTGCCGTCGTCCTCACCGGCGGCGCCGGAGCCCTCGGCCGCCTCCAGCTCCGCCTCGTCGACGGGCTTCTGCGACTTCTTGGCGGGCGCCTTCTTGGTGCGGTACTGCGCGAGGATCGCGTCGATGTCGCCGCGGTGCCGCATCGCGTGCAGGATCTGCTCGCGGTAGACGCCGGAGGTGTACTGCGCGGTCTGGCTGATGCCGTCGTATTCCACGCCCATCTCGGCGAGGGAGGCGGTCATCGCGGCCTTGAAGTGCTCGGCCCAGTTCGCATACGCGGAGCCCTTCGGCGCCGGGACGGACGTCAGCGGCTTGCCGATGTGCTCGGCCCAGGACCCGTCGACGCCGTCGACGCCCGCAGGGACCTTGCGGTAGCGGTCGTAGTCGTCCCAGGAGATCAGGTGCCGGACCTCGTGGCCGCGGCGGCGGATCTCGTCGGCGACCAGGTGCGGGGTCATGACCTCGCGGAGGTTGCCGAGGTGGATGGGGCCGGAGGGCGAGAGGCCGGAGGCGACGACGACCGGTTTGCCAGGCGCGCGACGCTCCGACTCGGTGATGACCTCATCCGCGTAACGGGAGACCCAGTCGGCTGTCTCGGTGCTCTGAGCCACGGTCGGCCCTTCCTCTTCTGCGCTCACGGCGCTCTCCGCGCTGCGCGCTGCGCTTGATCGCTCACGGTTGCTGCTGACGGGCGCACGCCCGGCGCTCCCATTCTCCCAGACGGAAAACGCATACGACCGCCGCGGGAACCGACGGCACCGCCCGGAAAACCGACGGCGCTGCCCGGAAAACCGATGGAACCGCCATGGGATACTGATCGGCAAACCCTTTACCCCCGGATCAACTTCCCTGATCGCCTTCAACGGAACGGCAGCACCCCATGGCTTCGGTCCCCTCCCTCGCAGCTACGGTCCACCAGCGCGTCGCGGACGCCCTCTCGGCAGCCCTGCCGGAGGCCGGCCCCGCCGACCCGCTGCTGCGACGCAGCGACCGGGCCGACTTCCAGGCCAACGGCATGCTGGCGCTCGCGAAGAAGCTGAAGGGCAACCCGCGGGAGCTGGCCGGGAAGGTCGTCGGGGAGATCTCCGCGCCCGAGCTGATCTCGGACATCGAGGTCTCCGGCCCCGGCTTCCTCAACATCACCCTCAGCGACGAGGCGATCGTCCGGACGCTGGCCGCCCGCGCCGCCGACGACCGGCTGGGCGTCCCGTACGCCGAGCAGCCCGGCACGACGGTGATCGACTACGCGCAGCCGAACGTCGCCAAGGAGATGCACGTCGGCCACCTGCGGTCCGCGGTGATCGGCGACGCCGTCGTGCAGATCCTGGAGTTCACCGGCGAGAAGGTGGTCCGCCGCCACCACATCGGCGACTGGGGCACCCAGTTCGGCATGCTCATCCAGTACCTCATCGAGCACCCGCAGGAGCTGGACCACCAGGCCGGCGAGCAGCTGGAGGAGGCGTCGCAGCAGGCCGGTGAGGCGGCGATGTCCAGCCTCAACCGCCTCTACAAGGCGTCCCGGGCGCTCTTCGACGCCGACGAGGAGTTCAAGGACCGGGCCCGCCGCCGGGTCGTCGACCTCCAGGCGGGCGACGAGGAGACCCTCGCGCTGTGGCAGAAGTTCGTGGACGAGTCGAAGGTCTACTTCTACTCCGTCTTCAACAAGCTCGACATGGAGATCCACGACGCCGACGTGGTCGGTGAGTCGGGCTACAACGCCATGCTCGCCGAGACCTGCCGCCTGCTGGAGGAGTCGGGCGTCGCGGTCCGCTCCAACGGCGCGCTCTGCGTCTTCTTCGACGACGTCAAGGGCCCGGACGGCAACCCCGTCCCGCTGATCGTCCAGAAGTCCGACGGCGGTTTCGGCTACGCGGCCACCGACCTCTCCGCCATCCGCGACCGGGTCGGCAACCTCGGCGCCAACACCCTGCTGTACGTCGTCGACGCCCGGCAGTCGCTGCACTTCAAGATGGTCTTCGAGACGGCGCGCCGGGCGGGCTGGCTGAAGGACGGCACCACCGCCCAGCAGCTGGCGTTCGGCACGGTCCTCGGCGCGGACGGCAAGCCGTTCAAGACCCGTGAGGGCGAGACGGTACGGCTGGTGGACCTCCTGGACGAGGCGATCGACCGGGCGGCGTCCGTGGTCCGGGAGAAGGCCCAGGACCTGACCGGGGCGGAGATCACCGAGCGCGGCACCCAGGTCGGTATCGGCGCGGTGAAGTACGCGGACCTCTCCACCTCCGCCAACCGCGACTACAAGTTCGACCTGGACCAGATGGTCTCGCTCAACGGCGACACCTCGGTCTACATCCAGTACGCGCACGCCCGCATCAAGTCGATCCTGCGCAAGGCGGGCGACGCGCAGCCGGTCGCGCACCCGGAGCTGGCGCTGGCCCCGGCGGAGCGGGCGCTCGGTCTGCACCTGGACCAGTTCGCGGAGACGGTAGCGGACGCCGCCGCCGAGTACGCGCCGCACAAGGTGACCGCGTACCTCTACCAGCTCGCGTCGCTGTACACGACCTTCTACGACCAGTGCCCGGTCCTGAAGGCGGAGACGCCCGAGCAGGTCGAGAACCGCCTCTTCCTCTGCGACCTGACCGCCCGCACCCTCCACCAGGGCATGGCGCTGCTGGGCATCCGCACCCCCGAGCGCCTCTGACCCGCCCCGCGCCCACCCGGGCGCACCGACGGCCCCGGCTTCCCGCCGGGGCCGTTCGCGTATGTGGTCGGGCCCGGCTCAGCCCGCCGCCGTCTCCGCCTCCGTACGGACCGGACGCGGCGTACGCCCCCGGGCCGGGCGGCCCCAGCTCGACTGCAACGCGCAGTTGGTGAGGTCGGCGGCGGGCCCCGACAGCTGGGAGCCGGAGCGCCAGATGGCCCGCAGGCGGCGGCGCAGATCGACGTCCGCGACGGCGACCTCGCGCAGCCGTCCGCCCCGGATGTCGTCGCTGATCGCGAACCGGCTGAGGACGCCGACGCCCTGCCCGGTCAGCACCGCCGTACGGATCGCGGCGGTCGAGGCCAGTTCGAGGCGGGGTGCGGCGGCGCCCTCCGCACCGGCCCGTACGAGGGCGTGGTCGAGGGTGTCGCGGGTGCCGGAGCCCTTCTCGCGGGCGATGAGCGGGGTCGCGGCCAGTTCGGTGACGGTCAGCGGGCGGCGCCGCCGCGACCAGGGGTGGCCGGGCGCCACGACGATGACGAGGTCGTCGACGGCGACGACCCGGGCGTGCAGCCCGCGCGTGGTGCGCGGGCCCTCGATGAAGCCGAGGTCGGCGGCGCCGTGCAGCACGTCCTGGGCCGCCTGCTCGGAGTTGCACATCCGCAGCGCCACGGCCGTCTCCGGCGACCGCAGCCGCAGATCGGCGAGCCACCGGGGCAGCAGGTACTCCGCGACGGTCAGGCTCGCCGACACGCTCAGCTGGGAGTCGTGGCTGCGGCGCAGCGCGGCGACGCCGGTCTCCAACTGGTCGGAGGCGCTGAGGACTTCGCGGGCCCAGTCGGCGACCGCGACGCCCTCGTCGGTGAGCCGGCAGCCGCGCGGCGAGCGGACGACCAGGGTCAGCCCGAGGTGCCGCTCCAGCCGTTTGATGCGGTTGGTGACCGAGGGTTGCGCGACCTGCAGGGCCCGCGCGGCGCCGCCGATGCTGCCTTGGTCGACGACCGCGAGCAGCATTTCCAGCGACCGCAGATCCGTCCTCAGAGCGTATTGGCCGTCCATAGCACAAGTCTATGGGTGCATAGGGGGTTGGTGGCTACCGCGAACTGTCCCCCGATCGGACGATCGGGACATGCCCCCTCTTGACGGGACCGCCCGCCCTCCCCACCGCAGCGACCCGGAACCGGCCGCCGAACCTCTCCTCCGAAGCGCCGGGGACGCCCCCGCGGAGCCCGCCGCTCCGGGGGAGAGTCCCGCGCCGTCCGCCTCCGGCCTGCCCGCGCCCGGTGACGGCGGCGGACCCGGCTGGCTCGCCCACCACGGCCCCGGCCTCGCCGTGGTCGTCGTCGGCGTCGCCGTCTCGTACGGCCTCAACCGCCTCGTCCCGGCGGTCAGCGCCCTGACGATCGCGGTGCTGCTCGGCGCGCTGGCCCGTAACACCGGGCTGCTCGGCGACCGCGTCCTGCCCGGCGCGAAGCTTGCCACGAAGAAGCTGCTGCGCACCGGCGTCGTCCTGCTGGGCCTCCAGCTCGCGCTCTCCCAGGTGCTCCAACTCGACCCCGGGGTGCTGCTGGTGGTCGCGGTGACGGTCGCCGGGACGTTCGCCGGGACCATGTGGCTCGGCCGGCGGATGGGCATCCGCCCCGGCACCACCCTCCTCGTCGCCACCGGCTTCTCCATCTGCGGCGCCTCGGCGGCCGCGGCGATGGACGCGGTCAGCGACAGCGACGAGGAGGACCTCGCCACCGGCGTCGCCCTGGTGACGATCTTCGGCAGCCTGGCGATCGTCCTGCTCCCGCTGCTCCAGCACCCGCTGGGCCTGACCGACACCTCCTTCGGCGTCTGGTCCGGCGCCAGCGTCCACGAGGTGGCGCAGGTCGTCGCCACCGCCTCGGTCGCCGGTCCCGCCGCCCTCGCCGTCGCCACCGTCGTCAAGCTGACCCGCGTCGTGCTGCTCGCCCCGCTCATCGCCGGCTACAGCATCGTCCGTCGCCGCAAGGGCACCCCCGACGCCACCGGCAAGCGCCCCCCGCTGGTCCCGCTCTTCGTCCTCGGCTTCATCGCGATGGTCGCCGTCCGCAGCTCCGGCGTCCTCCCCGCGTCCGTCCTGACGGCCGCCCAGACCCTGACCACGCTCCTGCTGGCGGGCGCGCTCTTCGGGCTCGGCACGTCGGTGCATCTGATGTCGCTGATCCGGACGGGGGCGCGGCCGGTTGTGCTCGGCGCCGGGTCGACGGTCCTCGCCGGGGCGCTCTCACTGGCAGGGATCCTGGCATTTACGTGAGACAGCCGTACGACCGCGCCGCCCCCTGATCGTCAAGGGGCGGCGCGGTGCCGGTTCACGCCCGAGCCGTCAGCTCCCGCCCCCGGTCCCCGTCCGGCTCCCGCAGCGCCGTGAGCACCGCCCGAGCCACCGCGTCCGCGTCGCCGAGGATGACGGAGTCGACGCCGGGGCGGACGCCCGCCGCCGTCGCCCAGTGGACGCCCTCGGTGGGGACACCGAACGCGTAGAGGTCCGGGTGCGGGCTGCCGGAGGCGTCGACGACGCGGTAGGGCGGGCCCGTGACCTCCAGGGCGCCGGTGGTGTGGACGGCGTCGCCGTGGCGCAGGGTGTGCAGCCGGGCCAGGCCGTCGGTGAGGAGCTGGCCGGTCAGCGGGTCGTCGGTGTGGGCGATGCCCGCCGGGGGCAGCCGCGCCTCGATCAGGACGCGGGCCTCACGGCGGCTGCCCGGCAGGCCCGGTGCGTGGCCGGTGAAGTGGCCGTCCGGATGGGCCTCGACGGTGAAGCCGGGGCCGCCGATGGTGACGATGCCCGCCTTCATGAGCGCGATCAGCTCCTCGATCCGGCGGGCGGGCGGGCCGATGGAGACGAAGGCGTTGAGCGGGGTGTAGTGGCCGTCGAGGGCGTCGCGGTGCGAGTGGGGCAGGATCCGGCCGTGGTCGACGACCTGCCGGACCTCGTTGCGCAGATCCCGCAGCGCGTCCAGCGCCGCCTTGCGCGGATTGCGGACGTTGCCGCCGACGGCGTCCCGTACGTCCTGCGCCAGATGGTCGAGCAGCCAGACGGAGAACGCGCCGTGATCGACGGGCGCGGCGTCGCGGTACGGGGTGCGGACGTCCTCCCAGTCCCAGTGGTCGTCCGCGGTGATGCCGAGGGCGGCGAGCGCGCGCTCCTTGTCCGCGGGGTCGCCCGCCAGCGCGGCGAGCAGCGCCTCGTCGGCGGCGAACTCGTCCTCCGCGGCGAGCCCGGGGCGATACGCCTCGCCCGCATCCGCATCCGTATCCGCACGCGACCGGGACTCCCACCGGGCGCGTTCCTCCAACAGCGCCCGGTAGTAGACGTATTCGACCTCCTGGCAGACCGCCGGCCACACGTCGCGGTCGAAGTCGAGGCCGCCGTTGGCCGCGCGCTCCTGGAGACCGGCTATCACGTCCGGCGTGAGGAAGCGCGGCAGATGGCGCCCGGTGACGCCCTTCTGGTTGTGGCCGCGGGCGTGGTACGGGATGCCGCGCCGCGAACCGGCGTGCAGATACGGTTCGGCGCCGGACGGCAGGTACTTCAGGCCATCGCCGGTCTCCACGAAGCGGCCGCCGCGCCCGGTGGTGAGCAGCGCGAGGTAGTCGAAGAAGTTCAGGCCGAGACCGGAGACGAGGACGCCCTCGCCCGGTTCGATGTCCCGCAGGTCGGCATCGGCCGGGTTGGCCATCGGGTGGTAGCGCAGACCGTGGCGGGCGGCGAAGTCCCGCAGTCCGCGCTCGCGGGCGCCGAGCGCGCCCGGCAGATGGCCCAGCGCCAGCACGCACTGATCGGCGGTGAGCCGCCCGCTGTCGGACGTCTCCAGGACCAGCCGCCCGTCCGGGCCGCGGGTGATCGCCCGGACCCGGGTGTGCCGGGGCACCAGGTGCACGGTGGCGGGCAGCCGGGCCGAAACATGTTCCAGGACCCAGTGCAGATAGCGGCCGTACAGGGCCCGGGTCGGGTAGTCGTCCGGGCCGAGCTGCGCCGCCTCGGCCTCCAAGTGCGGTGCGGTGGTGCGGAGTTGGGCGAGATGGACGGCGTTGCGGGCCCATTCGTACAGGCTCGGGCCGGGGACGATCGGGCCCGCGCAGCTGACGCTGTCGTCGGTGAAGAGCGTCACCTGGGAGGCGACGGTGTTCATCAGCAGCTCGGGCGACTGCTCCGGCCGCCAGACCCGGCCGGAGCCGAGGGCGTGGGAGTCGATGAGGTGGACGGTGAGGTGTTCGGTGGCGTCGTGCCGGGCGTTCTCCGCGAGTCTCTCCAGGACGGAAAGGCCCCGCGGGCCGAGCCCGACGACGGCGACGGTTCGGCTCGTCATTCCGCTTCTCCGATCGGACGGATTCACATCGGACGGTTCACATCGGACGGATCACACGGTGCGAACGGCCCACGTGATGGCTGTGAGGAACGTGGTGCCGGTGGTGCGTGTCGTGCTGTCGTGCCGGTGGTGCGTGCGGTGCCTGTCGTGCGAACGGTGCGCCCGGTGGCCGGAGCCCGGTGGGCCGGTGGTGCGGCCCGTGGGGGGAGAGCGGTATCGGTGGCCCGGTCCGCGGTCAGCGATCCCGGTGCAGGGCGGCGGAGGCGTCGGCCCACAGCCGTTCCGTCAGCTCCCCGGCCGGGACCCGTTCCGCCTTGCGGTAGTTGATGCCCGCCCACAGGCTCAACCCATGGGCGTCGCCCGCGGCCGCGGCGGCGGCCCGCAGCGGCTTGGTGAGCTGGTTGACGAGAGGGTAGCCGACCGGCGCGGACGCGTCGTGCTCCTCGATGAAGCGGTTGCGCAGCCCGCGCGCACAGCGGCCGGAGAACGCCCGGGTGACGACCGTGGTGTCGAACTCCGGCCGGGTCAGCGCCTCCTGGTACGCCGCGTGGGTACCGGCCTCCGGGGTCCGCAGATACGCGGTGCCCAGCTGCGCCGCCGTCGCCCCGGCGTTCAGCACGCCCGCGATGTCCGCGCCGGTCGCCAGGCCGCCGGTCGCGATCAGCGGCAGCCGCGTCCCCGCCGCGACGGCCGCCAGCAGCGCGGCCAGCGGCGTCGGGTCCGGCTCGGCGTACGGGTCGAAGGTGCCGCGGTGCCCGCCCGCCTCCGGGCCCTGCACACAGAGCGCATCGACGCCCAGCGCCTCGGCCTCCTTCGCCTCGGCGACCGTGGTGACCGTCACGACCACCCGGCTGCCCGCCCGCCGCAGCGCCTCGACGGCCTCGGACGGCGGCGCGCCGAACGTGAACGACACGACGGGCACCGGGCTCTCCGTCAGCAGCGCGATCTTCTCCTCCCAGAAGTCGGTGTCGCCCTGATCGGGCTCGGGCAGGGTCACCTCCCGGCGCTCCGCCACCGCGGACAGCTCCGCGTGGTACGGCGCGATCGTGTCGGGGTGCGGGACCTCCTGCGGGACGAAGACGTTCACCCCGAACGGGGCGTCGGTCCCCGCCCGCACCCCGGCGATCTGCTCGGCGAGCTGCGCGGGCGTCTTGTAGCCGGCGGCGAGGGTGCCGAGGCCACCGGCCCGGCTGACGGCGACCGCCAGCGCGACGGAGCCGGGGCCCCCGGCCATCGGGGCCTGCACGATCGGCATACGCAGGCGGGAAAGGTCGAACACGACGTTCCTTCGGTGAGGGGTGGTGAGGTGAGGGGTGGTGAGGAGCGGGGAGCCGAGGTC
>NZ_VKJP01000151.1 GCF_007280575.1 Streptomyces benahoarensis | reverse complement strand
AGGTGTATAAGAGACAGCCCGCCCGCTCCCCGAAACACGAAGGAACCCTGCCGCCATGCGCGCAAGACTGGTCCTCCCCGTCGCCCTCGTCGCCGCCGTCTCCGTCGCCGCCACCGCCTGCCAGGCGCCCGCCGCGAAGGACACGGCCGACGGCCCCAGGACCGCGTCGGCCGCCGTCGACTACAACCCGCAGCCCTACGACAAGATCAAGGACGGCGGCACCTACACCACCGCCGGGACCTTCGACGACCAGGGCAACCCGTTCAACGTCAACGCCACGCTGACCGCGGCCCGCGTCTGGGGCTGGTACAACGCCGACGCGATCACCTACTCGCCCGCCGGTGAGGTGCGGTACAACCCCGACTACTACAGCGACGTGAAGGTCACCGTCGACGGCGGTGACCAGACGGTCGTCCTCACGCTCAACCCGAAGGCCGTCTTCAACGACGGCACCCCCATCGACTGGACGGCGATCCACGCCACCTGGAAGGCGAACAACGGCTCCGACAAGGAGTTCGCCGCCTCCTCCACGGACGGCTACGACCGGATCACCGCCGTCGAGCGCGGGGAGACCGCCAAACAGGCCGTCATCCGCTTCAAGGGCGTCAACCCCGCCTGGCCCGCCCTCTTCAGCACCTTCCTGCACCCCAAGGCCGCCACGGTCGCCCACTTCAACAAGGCGTACGTGAAGAAGGCCCACCCGGAGTGGGGCGCGGGCCCGTACACGGTCGGCAGCTGGGACACCCACTCCGGCAACATCACCTTCGTCCGCAACCCCAAGTGGTGGGGGAAGAAGGGCAAGCTCGACAAGCGCGTCTACGTCAACCTGGAGTCGACGGCGGCGGTCAACGCCTTCAAGAACGGCCAGCTCGACTACACCTCCGCCGTCGACGCGGAGAGCCTCCAGCAGATCAAGGGCCTGGCGGGCACGGAGATCCGCAGCGGCGGCAGCCCCTTCGAGTACTCCCTGAACGTCAACACCAAGTCCCCGATCCTCGCCGACAAGGCCGTCCGCAAGGCCGTCGTGGAGAGCGTCGACCGCCCGCAGATCGCCCGCATCCAGTTCCAGGGACTCGACTACAAGGAACCGCTGCCCGGCTCGGCCGTGCTCTACAGCTTCCAGAAGGGGTACGAGGACAACGTCGCCGCCGTCCTCCGGCACGCGCCGGACCAGGCGCCCAAGACCCTCGACGCGGCGGGCTGGAAGCCCGGCCCGGACGGCGTCCGCGTCAAGAACGGCAAGAAGCTGGAGATCGGCTACACCCTCCTCGGCGACGACCCGCTGGGCAAGGCCACCGCGGGCGCCCTCGCCGCCATGCTGAAGCCCGCCGGGATCCACCTCGTCATCAAGAAGGGCGACGACGCGGACTTTGCGAAGATCCTCAACGAGCGGCGCTTCGATCTGATCCTCTCCGGCAACCGCTCCATGGACCCGTTCGGCGCCCGCTACCTCTGCGACTTCTACTGCTCCGACCGTGACTCCAACCTCACCGGCGCGGGCACCCCCGCCCTCGACAAGGAGATCCGCGCCACCGCCGACATCGCCGACCTCGGCAAGCAGGCGACGGCGGTCAACAAGGTCGAGCGGAAGGCGCTGGCGCAGTACGCCTTCCTGCCGCTGTTCAGCGGCCCGTCGACGTACGGCGTGAAGAAGGGCCTCGCCAACGTCGGCGCGACGATTTTCCACACCCCGCTGCCGGAGACGGTCGGCTGGCAGAAGTGACGCCCGCGGCCGGTCACGCGGACCGGGTGTCCCGCCCCGCGCCGGCCGCCCGGGGCGGGCCCCCGCGGGCCCGCCCCGGGCAATGCGCCAAGGTTCCGTCAAGGTGTGGCGGGCGGGCGGCCCCGGGGCACCGGTGGCAGTTACACCGGAAGTGGAGGTGAGCGCCATGGTGCGGTATGCCACCCGGAACCGGCTCGCTCTTGCGGGCGCGGTCCTCCTCCCGCCCGCGCTCTGCGCGGCGCTCGTACCCGTCCGGGGCGTCCTGCCCCACGCCGACGCGGCGCTGATCGCCGTCGTGGCGGTGGTGGCGGTGGCCGCCCTGGGCAACCGGGCTGCCGGGGCGCTGGCGGCACTCTCCGCCGCGGTGTGGTTCGACGTCCTCCTCACCCCGCCCTACGGCACCTTGGACATCGCCCGGTCCGCCGACGCCGTCACCGCCGTGCTGCTCCTCGTCGTCGGCCTCACCGTCGCGCAGCTCGCGGCGCGGGCCCGGAAGTGGAAGGTGATCACGGTCCTGGACGACGGCTATCTGGCGCAGATCCACCGCACCGCCCGCCTGGCCGGGACCGCCGCCTCCCCGGACGAGGTGATCGACCACGTCTCCCGGCAACTGGTCGGCCTGCTCGGGCTGAGCGCCTGCCGCTTCGAGTACGGCACGCTCCTCGGCCATCCGCCGCGCCTGCGGGAGGACGGCTCCATCGACTGGGGGCGGCGGCACTGGGACGCCGACCGCGACGGCCTGCCGCCGGCGGAGGTGGAACTGCGCGTGCTGCACAACGGCCGCTTCCACGGCCGCTTCCTGCTCCGCCCGGCCCCCGGCGCCGCCCCGCCGCTGGGCGCCCGCCTGGTCGCGGTCACCCTCGCCGACCAGGTGGGGGCGGCCTTCGACAACCTCAGCCCGACGGCCGCCTGACGCCGGACCGGGCCCGGGGCACGCCACGGTGCCCCGCGCTACCGCACCGGCCGCCCCTGCCCGGCCAGCGCCCGGTTGAGGACGACGACATTCACCCGGGGCTGCCCCAGGAACCCCAGCTGACGCCCCTGGACGTGCCGGCCGACCAGGGCCCGGACGCGGGCGGGGGAGAGCCGTCGGGCCCGGGCGACCCGCCCTGCCTGCTCGTACGCGTACGCCGGAGAGATGTCCGGGTCGAGGCCGGAGCCCCCGGCGGTGACCGCGTCCGCCGGGACGGCTGCCGGGGGGACGCCGTCGAAGGCGGCGACGGCGGCGCGGCGCGCCCGGATGGCGGCGGTCAGCGCCGGGTTGTTCGGCCCGAGGTTCGAGGCGCCGGATTTCCCCGGGTCGTAGCCGGCGGCCGATGGGCGAGGCTGGAACCACGCCGGGTCGGGCCGTCCGCCGCGCGCCCGCGGCAGGGTGAAGTTCTGCCCGAGAAGCCGCGAGGCCACCGGCCTGCCGTCCGCCGTCAGCAGCGAGCCGTTGGCCTGCCCGGGGAGGACCGCCTGGGCGATGCCGGTGACGAGCAGGGGATAGGCAAGACCCGTGATCACCGTGAACACCAGCAGCATCCGCAGGGCCGCCAGATGGTGGCGGAGGACCGTGGGGAGAGCGGTGCGTGCCATGGGCGTCCTCTCCGTCGCCGGGCGGCGGTCAGCGCAGACCGGGCAGGAACTGGATGACGAGGTCGAGCAGTTTGATGCCGAGGAACGGCAGGACCAGCCCGCCGAGCCCGTAGACCCAGATGTTGCGGGCGAGCAGCCGGTCCGCGGAGGACGGCCGGTAGCGGACGCCGCGCAGCGCGAGCGGGATCAACGCGACGATGATCAGGGCGTTGAAGACGATCGCGGAGGTGATCGCGGAGGTCGGGCTGTGCAGCCGCATGATGTTGAGCCCGTCCAGGCCCGGGTACACCGCCGCGAACATCGCGGGGATGATCGCGAAGTATTTGGCGACGTCGTTGGCGATGGAGAAGGTGGTGAGCGCGCCGCGGGTGATGAGGAGTTGTTTGCCGATCTCGACGATCTCGATGAGTTTGGTGGGGTTGGAGTCGAGGTCGACCATGTTTCCGGCCTCTTTGGCGGCGGAGGTGCCGGTGTTCATGGCGACGCCGACGTCGGCCTGGGCGAGGGCCGGTGCGTCGTTGGTGCCGTCGCCGGTCATCGCGACGAGTTTGCCGCCCGCCTGCTCCCGCTTGATGAGGGCCATCTTGTCCTCGGGGGTGGCCTCGGCGAGGAAGTCGTCCACGCCCGCCTCCGCGGCGATGGCCTTGGCGGTGAGCGGGTTGTCGCCGGTGATCATGATGGTTTTGATGCCCATCCGGCGCAGCTCGTCGAAGCGCTCCCGCATGCCTTTCTTGATCACGTCCTTGAGGTGGATGACGCCGAGCACCCGGGCCGTGTGGGTGCCGCCGTCCCGGAGGACCTCGCCCACCACCAGCGGGGTGCCGCCGCTCGCCGAGATGCCGTCGACGTGGTGGCCGATCTCCGCGGTGGGGTGCCCGCCGTTGTCGCGGACCCAGCGCATCACCGCGGTCGCCGCGCCCTTGCGCAGCGACCGCCGCTCCGCCGCCCCGCCGAGGTCGACGCCGCTCATCCGGCTCTGCGCGGTGAACGGGACGAACCTCGCCCCGTGCAGCTCGCCCTCGTCACGCCCGCGCAGCGCGTGCCGCTCCTTGGCGAGGACGACGATCGAGCGGCCCTCGGGCGTCGCGTCGGCGAGCGACGAGAGCTGCGCGGCGTCCGCCAGTTCGCCGATGTCCACGCCGTGCGCGGGCAGGAACTCCGCGGCCTGCCGGTTGCCGAGGGTGATGGTGCCGGTCTTGTCGAGCAGCAGCGTGTTGACGTCGCCCGCCGCCTCGACGGCGCGGCCGGACATCGCCAGGACGTTGCGCTGCACGAGCCTGTCCATCCCGGCGATGCCGATGGCGGAGAGCAGCGCGCCGATGGTGGTGGGGATCAGCGCCACGACCAGGGCGGTGAGGACGACGAGGGTCTGTCCGGCACCGGCGAAGAGAGCGAAGGGCTGCAGCGTCACCACGGCGACCAGGAAGATGACGGTGAGGGACGCCAGCAGGATGTCGAGCGCGATCTCGTTGGGCGTCTTCTGCCGGGCCGCGCCCTCGACCAGCGCGATCATCCGGTCGATGAAGGTCTCGCCCGGCTTCGAGGTGATCTTGACGACGATGCGGTCCGAGAGCACCTTCGTCCCGCCGGTGACAGCTGAGCGGTCGCCGCCCGACTCCCGGATCACCGGCGCCGATTCCCCGGTGACGGCCGATTCGTCGACGCTGGCGATGCCCTCGACGACATCACCGTCACCCGGGATGATCTGCCCGGCCTCGACCACTACATGGTCGCCCTGCCGCAGGTCGACGCCGGGCACCTCCTCCTCGGTGGCGGCGGCCGCACCGGGCCGGTAGCCGGTCAGCCGCCGCGCCATGACCGTGGTCCGGGCCCGCCGCAACGTCTCCGCCTGCGCCTTCCCCCGCCCCTCGGCCACCGCCTCGGCCAGGTTGGCGAAGAGGACCGTCAGCCACAGCCACGCGGTGATCACCCAGGCGAAGACGCTCGGCGTCTCGGCGGCGGCCAGCGTGGTCAGCGCCGCGCCGACCTCCACCACGAACATCACCGGGTGACGGAACATCACCCGCGGATCGAGCTTGCGCACGGCGCCGGGGAGGGATCGCACCAGCTGTCCCGGGTCGAGCAGCCCGCCGGAGACCCGGTCCCGGGCCGGGGTGGAGAGACCGGGCGTGGACATCAGTGCAGCGCCTCCGCGATCGGGCCCAGCGCGAGGGCCGGGAAGTACGTCAGACCTACGACGATGAGGACGACGCCGGTCAGCAGCGCGATGAACAGTGGCCGGTGGGTGGCGAGCGTGCCCGCGGTGACCGGGACGTGCCGCTGACCGGCGAGCGAACCGGCGAGCGCCACCACGAACACCATCGGCAGGTAGCGGCCGAGCAGCATGACGACCCCGAGGACCGTGTTGTACCAGCCGGTGTTCGCGCTCAGCCCGGCGAACGCCGAGCCGTTGTTGTTCGCCGCGGACGTCAGCGCGTACAGCACCTCCGAGAAGCCGTGCGGACCGCTGTTGAGCATGGCCGCCCGCTCACCGGGCAGCGCCATCGCCAGCGCCGCCCCGGTGAGGGCGAGCGCGGGCGTGGTCAGCAGGTAGAGCGAGGCGAACTTCATCTCCCGGCCGCGCAGTTTCTTGCCCAGGTACTCGGGCGTCCGGCCGACCATCAGCCCGGCGACGAAGACCGCGACGATCGCCAGGATGAGGATGCCGTACAGCCCGGAGCCCGTACCGCCCGGTGCGATCTCGCCCAGCATCATGTGGAAGAGCGTCATCCCGCCGCCGCCGGGCGTGTACGAATCATGGGCGGAGTTGACGGCGCCGCACGAGGTGAGCGTGGTGGAGACGGCGAACAGCGCCGAGCCCCAGATCCCGAACCGCGTCTCCTTGCCCTCCATCATCCCGCCGGCCGCCCGCCCGGCCGCGCTGCTGACGCCGTGCAGTTCGTTGACGGTCACGGTGACGAGGGAGGCGATCCAGAGCAGCGCCATGACGGTCACGATCGCGTAGCCCTGCCGGTGGTCGCCGGTCATGGCGCCGAAGGTCCGCGGCAGGGCGAACGCGATCACCAGCATCAGATAGGTCTCGATGAGGTTGGTGAGGGCGGTGGGATTCTCGAAGGGGTGCGCGGAGTTCGCGTTGAAGAAGCCGCCGCCGTTGGTGCCCAGCTGCTTGATGGCCTCCTGCGACGCGACGGGGCCGCCCGTCAGACTCTGGTGACCACCCGCCAGGGTCATGACGTCATGGGCGCCGTGGAGGTTCTGGATCACCCCGGAGGCGGCCAGGACGAGCGCGAAGACGAACGCGAGGGGCAGCAGGACCCGCAGCACGAGCCGGGTCAGGTCCACCCAGAAATTGCCGACCTGGTCGGTCTGCTTCCTGGTGAAGCCGCGGATCAGCGTGGCGACGACGGCGATGCCCACGGCGGAGGAGACGAAGTTCTGCACCGTGAACCCGGCCATCTGCACGAGATGCCCCATGGCCGACTCGCCCGCGTACGCCTGCCAGTTGGTGTTGGTGGCGAACGACGCCGCGGTGTTGAACGACAGGTCCGCGGGGACGGCGCCCCTGCCGAGGGAGAGCAGCAGGTGGTGCTGGAGGCGCAGGAACGCGTACAGGAACAGCACCGACACCGCGGAGAACGCGAGGACGCTGCGCAGATAGACCGGCCAGCGCTGCTCCACCGCGGCGTTCACCCCACCCGCGCGGTGCACCAGCCGCTCGACGCGCCCGTGGCCGGTGGCGGTGAGCACCCGCGCGAGATGGTCACCCAGCGGGCGGTACGAGAGGGTCAGCGCCGCCACCAGAAGCAGCGCCTGGAGGCAGCCGGCGAGCGTGTCGCTCATCCGCGCCCGCCTAGAACTTCTCGGGGCGGAGGAGACAGACGATCAGGTAGATCACCAGGCCGGTGGCGACCACCAGGCCGATGATGTCGTCCGCGCTCACAGCCGCCCCGCCCCTCGGGCGGCCAGTGAGAGGAGCGCGAACACCACGACCGTGAGGGCGATGTGGACGACATCCGACACAGCTGAGCCACCTCATAGCGCCGGGGGAGCGGACCGTTCGCCCCACCTTCCCCGAGGGGGCCCGATTCCCCGTGGTGATCCGGCGGGTGTCCGGGTTTTCCCGCTGTCGCGCGCGGCCGACGGGGTGACGGGGCGTGCGGCGGTCACTCCGACGAGCTGAGCGCGCCCTCCTGGACGGCACCGGACCGCAGACCCGCGGTCCACTTCTCCTCGATGCGGCCGAATTTCCAGACCGCGAGCGCGACGGCCCAGGTGGCGAAGAAGAGGCCCACGATGACGAAGCCGACGAGGTTGAGGTCGAGCCCGGCGATCCAGTCCCAGAAGAAGCCGTGCAGAGCGAGCTTCTCGGCGAGGAGACCGAGGAGTTCGACGGTGCCGATGAGCAGGGCGACGGCGACGGAGAGCCCGGTGATGGTGAGGTTGTAGTAGACCTTGCGGACCGGCTTGGAGAACGCCCAGCCGTAGGCGAAGTTCATGAACGAGCCGTCGATGGTGTCCAGCAGCGACATCCCCGCCGCGAAGAGCACCGGCAGGCAGAGAATGGCGTACCAGGGCAGGCCGGAGGCGGCGCCGGACCCGGCCAGCACCAGCAGCGCGATCTCGGTCGCGGTGTCGAAGCCGAGGCCGAAGAGCAGGCCCAGCGGGTACATCTGCCACGGCTTGGTGATCGACTTCATGACGCGGCCGAGGAGGCGGTTCATGAACCCGCGGTTGTTGAGCTGCTCCTCCAGGGCCTCTTCGTCGAACGACCCGGCCCGCATCCGCCGGAAGACCCGCCAGATGCCGACCAGGATGACGAGGTTGACCGTGGCGATGACGTAGAGGAAGACGCCGGAGACGGTGGTGCCGATCAGCCCGGTGATGTCGTGGAGTCGGGAACCGTCGTCCTGCACGGGCCCGGCGAGGGTCTTCACGCCGAGGGAGAGCAGGAAGGCCAGGGCGAAGACGACGCTGGAGTGGCCCAGCGAGAACCAGAAGCCGACCGACAGCGGGCGCTGCCCCTCGCCCATGAGCTTGCGGGTGGTGTTGTCGATGGCGGCGATGTGGTCGGCGTCGAAGGCGTGGCGCATGCCCAGGGTGTACGCGGTGACCCCTATGCCGATCCCGAAGGTCTTGGTGCCCAGGCTGTAGTGCTCCGGCGCCACGATGGCGACCAGCGTGAACCAGCCGATGACATGCAGGGCGACGATGAACGAGGCCATGCCCGCCATCCGGCCCCATTCGGCGCGGGTCATCGAGCGCGCGAGGCGCTGACGGCGGGAGAGCGCGGGACCGGCCGCGGGCATGAACGGGGACGTGGGCATGGATACTGCTTTCTTCCGAAGGACCTGCCCCTCCACATTCCTGCGGGTCAGTTTTACTTGCAACCAATGTGCAGTAAAGCTTCGACTCCGCCCCCTCCTGCGGAAACCGCCGCTGACCCCTGCGGAAACCGCCGTCGACCGGCCGTGATCGGATCGCGGATTTCCGTGCTCCGCCGCCTCTTTCCAGAGGGGGAGGGTCCGTAGTCGCGGTACGAGGACCCTCCCCGTAAGGCGCTGCGTACGGGGTGAAGAGGCACACACAATCCCGACGCGGGAAACCGCCCGGGCTGTCGGTTCCGGCCCGTGTGGATGGTGCAGGATGGGCCGCGGATGTGGTGCGATGTGTACCGCACCCGGCGGTGTTTGTATGTTTATCCCTGGAATTGATCGATGTGGATATTGCGTCAGGCAGTGCCCCCACGAATGAGGTGAAGCGGTGAACGGCCCCGATGCCACCGATGAGCAGTGGGAAGGTCTGGCCGAGGTCGTCCCGCTGCGTAGCGGCAGTGAATGGCCCTCCTGGCCGGATCACCGCGCGCTCCCCGACGACGATCCGACCGAGGAGAGCCGCCGTTTCGTCGTGATCCGGGTGCAGACTTTCGCGGACGCCCGCGAGGTCGCCGAGTACCTGATGGCGCAGATTCCCGTACTGCTGGATCTCAGCAGCGCCGACGCGGATGTCGCCAAGCGCATCCTCGATTTCTCCAGCGGCGTCGTCTTCGGACTGGCCAGCGGAATGCACCGCGTGGACACCAATGTCTTCCTGCTCGCACCCCAGGGCACGGAGGTTGCGGAACCGGCCGTCGGCTCCATCCCTCATTCGTAGGAAGAGCCGACTATGTAACGGTTCTCCGGCGGGTGTCCCATGGGACCCTGCATAGCTTCGAGCTATGCATAGCGACAGCGCGCGTCCCGCGCTCACCGAGTTACGGCTCTCCGCCTTCCGCAACCACCGGGGCGTCAGCCTCCCGCTGAGCCCCGTCACCCTGCTCACCGGCCCGAGCGGCAGCGGCAAGACCGGGGCCCTCCAGGCGTACGGCATCCTCGCCCGGCTCGGTGCCGGGGAGCGGCTCGCGGACGCGCTGGCGTCCGTACCCGGCGGCGCCCCGGCGTGCGTACCGGCCGACGCGCGCCCCGACGAGCAGGGCCGCCGGGGGTTCCGCATCGGCTGCACCGTCGACGGTCCGGCCGGGCCGGTCCACCTCGATCTGGCCGTCCAGACCGAACCCGACCTGCGGATTGCCGGGGAGCGGCTGACCGGCGGCGGCGAAACCCTCCTCACCACCGCCCTGACGGATCCGGCCCGCCGCGCCGTGCAGGCCGCCTGGCACACGGCGGGCGCGGCGCCCGTCACCCGCGCGCCACTGCCCGACGACCGCCTCGGTACCTCGCTGCTGCCGCTCCGCGTCGCGGGCAAGACGGCCGGTCAGCGCTTGGTGCTGGCCGCCGCGGAGCAGGTCGTGGTGGCGCTCAGGTCGGTCTTCCGGTGCGATCCGTGGCCGGAGGCGATCCGCGGTGAACGGCCCGCCCCGGGGCGCGCCGGGGAAACCGACGGCCCCGGGGGCGCGGCGGACGGCCGTACATCCCGAGGGCGACGCGTCGCCGTCCGGCCGGGTACGGCGACGCGGACGGAGGGCCACCCCGCCCTGGGCGACGGGGCGGACGAGGGGCGGCTGCGGTCCTCCTGCGACAACCTGTCGGTGGTCCTGGAGCGGATGGCCGAGGAGTGCACGCGGCGCCACACCGGTCTGGTGGCGGCGGTACGGGCCGCCTCTACGGGACCGGTCGAGGGGCTGCGCACCGTGCCCCGGCAGCCGGACCGGCGGACAGTGGCCGACGGGCGGAGCGGTGCCGAGGCGGCGCCGGGCCCGATGGCGCCCCGCGGTGAACCGGCCGGACCGACGGGCATCCAGGCCGTACTCGACCGGGGGCGCCTGGGGGTGATGCCCCTGGACCGGCTCGGCGACGGCGAGTTGCGCTATCTGGGGCTCGCCGTGGTGCTGCTCACCGGGCCCGGGGTGCTGGCGATGGACCCGGTGGCGGAGATCCCGGAGGCCCTTCAGCAGCTGACGGTCGTCGCGGACGGCGCGGACCGCTGCATGGACGCCCGGCAGGCGGCCGAACTGATGGCGCTGGCCGTACGGATGGCGGACCGCGGCCGGGTGCGGCTCCTGGGGACGGTGCGGGATCCGGCGGTCGCCGACGGACTGCCCGGGGTGCGGGTGCTACACCTGGGGACATGAGTGAAGATCTCCACACCCTCCAGCGGCGACTGGCCGCATTCGCCGCCGCACGGGACTGGCAGCAGTACCACAACCCCAAGAACCTGGCGGCGGCGCTCAGCGTCGAGGCGTCCGAACTGGTCGAGATCTTCCAGTGGCTGACCCCTGAGCAGTCGGCCGCGGTGATGTCCGAACCGGCCTCCGCGCGCCGGGTGGAGGACGAGGTCGCGGATGTCCTCGCCTATCTGCTGCAGTTCTGCGAGGCCCTGGGGATCGACGCCCTGACGGCCCTGGCGGCGAAGATCGAACGCAACGAGTCCCGCTTCCCCGCCGTGCGCGACGCCCGGCCGGACCGCGATCGCACGGGGGAGGGGTCCGGCGGGGCGGATTCCGCCTCCTGAGCTTCGCCCGGCGGCTCCCTGCCGTTCCCCGGTACCGACCACCGGCGGGGCAGGAATGCGGGGAGGGCCGGGCGGCGCTCCCCCGCCACGAGAGGAGTGGTGACGGCCGGTCCCGGGCGGGGCCGGCCGTCACCGTTGCCGGGCGTGGCCGGTTCGGGCGTGTGCGCGGGGCACTTCCGGGCGTTCCGTCGCCTCTGAGCCGGAGTCTCCCGTGAGCAACGCGCTGCCTGCCGCGGCGGAACGGAACGCCGTGACGCCCGGGGCCGAAGGGACGACCGCGATCCGGCGGTGCGTCAGGTGGTGGAGGGAAGGCCATGACAGAAGTGAACGAAGAGACTCGGGCACGCCATAAGTCACTCTCCGGAGTCATGGATCTCTCCGCATCGCCTTGGTTGTCCACAGATTTGCGAATTCCCCTGGCGTTTTTGGGTGTTCACCCTCACTCTGGGTAGTGGAAGAGTGTGGGGTGAGGCAGATGACGACGAAGGGAGGAACGCGCATGGACGCGGTGCGGATCATCGCGGCCAGTCGGCGCGGTCTGGCAGAGGCGAGCACGGTGCAGGAAGTGGTCGTCGAGGCATGGCAGGCGCAAGCCCTGGCCGAGGCGGTCGGGAGCCATCTCGCGATATTCGGTCCGTACGAAGTGCGGTCCCGGGCAAGGGGGTTGGGCGATGCGGGCGGGCGGTTCAGCGGGGGACTGCTCTGCCCGGTGGCGAGAGCGGGCGGCCTGCGGGCGGCCCAGCTCACCGAAGTGAAGGACGTCAGGGCCGCGTTGACCGGCCTGCGCGGACTGCTGCGGGAGGTCTGCGAGGTGCTGGTGGGCATCGTGTGCACGGCGGACGAGGAGGGGATGTACTGGACCTGCGTCGAGGTGATGGACTCCGCGGACGAATCGCGTGACCGCATCGCCGGAATACTCGAAAAGCTGGAGGTACGCGACCGCGATCTCGCCTGAGGCGCGGGGCTGCGGGTCGGCCGTTCCTCCTGGCCTTCCGCCGGCCGATGCCACCGGACGTTCGTCTCGGCCTTCCGTCGGTCCGGCCCATCGACCCGCTCCCGTCGGCGCCGGACTCGCGCTCCCCGGCACGACTCGCGCCCCGAGAGAACTCACACCTCGCCTCGCCCATGGCTCCTTCCGTTCGCCGGACGCTTCGATCCGGGGCACGCGGTCCGCGGCGACGGTTCCGCGGGGGCTGAGCGTGCAGGATGGAGACATGGATCTGCGTATTTTCACGGAGCCTCAGCAGGGGGCTTCCTACGACACCCTTCTCACCGTCGCCAAGGCCACCGAAGACCTCGGCTTCGACGCCTTCTTCCGCTCCGACCACTACCTCGCGATGGGCAACTCCGACGGTCTGCCCGGTCCGACAGACGCCTGGATCACCCTGGCCGGTCTCGCCCGTGAGACGCGGCGTATCCGCCTCGGCACCCTGATGACCGCCGGTACCTTCCGCCTGCCCGGTGTGCTGGCGATCCAGGTCGCCCAGGTCGACCAGATGTCCGGCGGCCGCGTCGAACTTGGCCTGGGCGCGGGCTGGTTCGAGGAGGAGCACACGGCGTACGGCATCCCCTTCCCCAAGGAGAAGTTCGCCAGGCTGGAGGAGCAACTCGCGATCGTCACCGGCCTGTGGGGCACCGCGCCGGGCGAGGAGTTTTCCTATGACGGCACGCACTACCAGCTGACGAAGTCGCCCGCGCTGCCCAAGCCCGCCCAGCGGAAGGTCCCGGTGCTGATCGGTGGCCATGGGGCGACGCGTACGCCGCGGCTCGCCGCGCAGTACGCCGACGAGTTCAACATCCCGTTCGCCTCGCTCCAGGACAGTGAGCGCCAGTTCGGCCGGGTGCGGGCGGCGGCGGAGGTGGCCGGGCGCAAGGGGGATGACCTGGTGTACTCCAACGCCCTCGTCGCCTGCGTCGGCAAGGATGATGCCGAGGTGGCGCGCCGTGCGGCGGCCATCGGGCGCGAGGCGGACGAGTTGAAGGCCAACGGCCTGGCCGGTTCGCCCGCCGAGGTCGTCGACAAGATCGGGCGGTACGCCGAGATCGGCGCCTCCCGCGTCTACCTCCAGATCCTGGATCTGGACGACCTGGACCACTTGGAGCTGATCTCCGCCCAGGTGCAGTCGCAGCTCGGCTGAACCGCGGGACCGCCGGACCGGGCCACGACCCGGGGCCCGGCGAACCCGCACTGCGTCGAGGGCCGTCGGGCCGGGCGGGTGACCGTCGGACCGACGGCCCTCGTGCTGTTCGGGGCTTCCGGGCGCCGTGCCTCAGAGGGCTGTGCCTTCAAGGCCTTCAGGTGTCGGGGCCGGCCGGCTGTTGAGTGACGGGCCCGGTATCGAGGCGCGGGCGTCACCGTTCGCCAGGGTAGCGGAGCGAGGCGGATCGACAGCGGGGCCGACGGGCGTTTTGTTGGGGCCGCTGATATGGCGCTTTGCCGTAATTGCCGTCAACTTGGCGCCTGCTGTGGCGCGGTGCCTGCGGCCCGTTCGGCGCCATGTTGACGACGGCTCGATGTGCGGCGGCGGTGTACCGGAGGGATCGACCGCCGTACCGGAATCCCGCCGGGCGGCGCGGCGGAGCCCGTAGGGGACGTCCCGGATCCCGTACGGGAGGGGCGTGGGAGGGAAGGTTGAGACGGCTGGAATCGGCCACGGGTGAGCCTGCTGTCAGCCCGTGAGCGATACGGGCTGGGCGGCCATCCACGCCCCGGGAACGCATCGAACCGACCGCGTGCGGCCGTCGCGCGAGCCGGTGCAGGGGCCCTGTCCCGGTGGTGTCCGAGCGGCGTTCGCGGCGTCGCCAGTGGAAAGATCCCGGTCCCCCGCGGCGCCACACCGGCGCGCCGACCGGGCGGGCGCGGACGCCGGAGCCCGGGGCCCGCGCCGGGTGGTGGTGCGGGGCGTACGGGCAGGGCGCCGCCCGGTGCTCACGCGGTGCGCGGCGCGAAGAGCGGAGCGGAGCGCGCGGACCCGGCGTGCGGAGCCGCTGGTGCGCCCCCGCGCGGAACGCCCGCCCGCCTGGCTCGGCGCGCCGCCCCACCCCGCGATCTTCCGCGCCCTGGCGTGCCCGGCTGGGCGT
>NZ_VKJP01000150.1 GCF_007280575.1 Streptomyces benahoarensis | reverse complement strand
CTTGAGAGGTTAAGGCTCCCAGTAGACGACTGGGTTGATAGGCCAGATATGGAAGCCGGGCAACCGGTGGAGTTGACTGGTACTAATAGGCCGAGGGCTTGTCCTCAGTTGCTCGCGTCCACTGTGTAGGTTCTGAAGTAACGACCTGTGTTGATGCCGGGTTGGTCAACTTCATAGTGTTTCGGTGGTCATTGCGTTAGGGAAACGCCCGGTTACATTCCGAACCCGGAAGCTAAGCCTTTCAGCGCCGATGGTACTGCAGAGGGGACTCTGTGGGAGAGTAGGACGCCGCCGAACAATTTTTGAGCTCCGGTTCCCGGAAACCAGTTGGTTTCCGGGGACCGGAGCATTTTTGCTTTCAGCCACAGGTGGCCGCGTGCGTGTAACGCCGCGTTCACCTTGCGTCGCCAGGATCCGCGGCATGGGGACAGTTCAGACGCTCAAGTCGGCCGGGGTGCGCGCCGGTGACGAGGTCGTGGTGCCGGCGTACGGCAACGCCGAAGTGGCCGAGGCGGTGGTGGAGTTGGGTGCGCTGCCCGTCTTCGCCGATGTCGACGGCGAGAGTTACTGCCTCGATCCGGCCGCCGTGTTCGACGTGGTGACGCACCGCACCGCCGCCGTCGTTGCGATACACCGCTTCGGGCGGCGGGCCGACGACGGCTGGATACGGGAACTCGGACGACGGCAGGGGCTGTTGGTGCTGGTCGTGGACGAACCGGGTGCGGCGTCCGAAGGGGCCGAGCGGCGCAGGTCGCATGCGGCGTACCTCGATGGACGGCTCAAGGGCGTGGAGACGCCGACGCCCGCCGCGGGGCACACCTACGAGCAGTACGTGGTGCGGGTCCCTGGCAACGGCCGCCCGGACCGGGACGCGTTCGCGCGGGCGCTGCGGGCCAAGGGCGTCGCCTGCCGGATTCCCGTACAGGCGCCGGTGTACCGCATGCCGGGACTGCGGCGGGATGTGTATCTGCCGCAGACCGAACGGGCCGTGGACGAGACGCTGGCATTGCCGCTGCGGGCGGGAATGGAACGGCGGGAGCTGCACCGCATGGTGGGGGCCTGCAATGCGCTCGGGGGATTGCTGCAGCCCGCATTGTGACGGGCCGCCAGGCGCGTTCTGGGAGCGGTGCGTGCGCGATTCGGAGCTTCGGCGCAGGCCATGTATGATCTATTTCGCTGGCTCGCCCCAATAGCTCAGTCGGCAGAGCGTCTCCATGGTAAGGAGAAGGTCTACGGTTCGATTCCGTATTGGGGCTCAGAAAGAAAAGGCCCCCGCCGATATGGCGGGGGCCTTTTGCATGCGGTGGCGAAAGCGCCGTGTTGTTCCCGCCCGGCACCGACCGGGCGGGAACAACACGGCGCTTCTACTGCTGTGCGGCGGGGATTTCGGGGACGCGCATCGCGAGGATCGCCATGTCGTCCGAGGCGGGCTCCGCCGCGAAACGCTCCACGGCGCGCAGCACCCGGGCGGCGACCGCGCCCGCGGTCAGGCCCGTACACGTCGTCAGCACATCGGTGAGACCGTCGTCGCCGAGCATACGGGTGCCCTCGCGGCGCTCCGTGACGCCGTCGGTGACACACAGCAGGACATCGCCCGGGTCGAGGGTGACGGTCTGTTCGTACAGTTCGAGGTCGTCCATGACGCCGAGGAGGGGCTGCGGTTCGGCGGCCGGTTCGACCGAGCCGTCCTGGCGGAGCCGGAGCGGCAACGGATGGCCCGCGCAGACCACCTTCAGCAGGGCGCTGCCGTCCTCCTGCGGCCACAGCTCGCCGTAGAGCAGCGTCAGGAAGCGGCTGCGGGCGCCCTCGTCGAGGATCGCGGCGTTCAGCCGCTCCAGGACGGCGGGGCCGCCGAAGCCCTCGCGGGCGAGGAGGCGCAGGGCGTGCCGGGCCAGACCCGTGACGGCCGCGGCCTCCGGGCCCGTGCCGCAGACGTCGCCGATGGCGAAGCCGTACGCACCGTCGCGGATCGGGAAGAGGTCGTAGAAGTCGCCGCCGACCTCGTTGCCCTCCCCGGCGGCGCGGTAGATGACCTCGACCTCGACGCCGGGGACATCCGGCAACTCCGGCGGGAGGAGGCTGCGCTGGAGGGACTGGCTGATGGCCGTGCGCTCGGAGTAGAGGCGGGCGTTGTCGAGGGCGAGGGCGGCGCGGCGGGAGAGGTCCTCGGCGAGTTCCAGGATCTCCTGGCGGAAGTGTTCCTCGGTCGGTTTGCCCAGGGTGAGCATGCCGATGACGCGGTTGCGGGCCACCAGCGGCAGGACGACGGTCTCGCCGCCGACCGCCGAGGCCGTGGCGAGGGAGGCACCCGGCCCGGTGGAGGGCCGCGCCGAATCGCCGAGGCCCAGGCTGCGCAGGGACGTACGCAGGGCGGCATCGTGCGCGGCTTCGGTGGGGGCGGTCCACACCCGGGCGCCCGGGGTGGGCACCGGCTCCGGCGCATCGACCTTCATCAGCAGGGTCTTGAGGCCGTCGATGCGGTCCTCGTCCTCGTGCAGGACGTACGACAGCTCCGGCTCGGACGCCTGGTCGGCGACGGTGTAGACGGCGCACCAGGTCGCGAGGGTGGGGACCGTCATCTGGGCCATCAGCGCGAGCGTCTGATCCCGGTCGAGGGTGCCGGCGAGCAGGTCGGACGCCTCGACAAGGAAGGAGAGGGAACCGCGGCGGAGCTTTTCCAGCTCGGTCAGGCGGGCCCGCTCGACGGCGAGGGCGATGCGGTCGGCGGCGAACTGCAGGTGCAGCGCCTCTTCGTTGGTGTAGCGGCCGGCGCTCTCCGCGGCGACGCCGAGCGAGCCGGTGAGACGGCCCTCGACCTTCAGCGGGACGGTGACGACGGAGCGCATGCCCGTGCCGTTGAGGAGGGGGACGGCGCCGGGGACGGCGGTGAGGTCTTCGTGGACGGACGGCATCCGGGCGGAGCCGTAGCGGCCCGAGCCGGTCTCGACGGGGACGCGGGCGAAGCGCTGGCGGGCGGAGGGCAGGCCGGTGGAGGCGCGGACCTCCAGCTCCGTCTCGTCGTCCGTGGCGAGCAGCAGATAGGCGGCGTCGCCGTCGAGCATGTCGCGGGCCCGCTCGACGGTGCGCTGCAGCAGGCCGTCGAGGTCGTCGGGGGCGGGTGAGCCGATGAAGACCTCGAACGGGTCGGACGGGCGGCCGTCGGCCCGGGCCGTCTGCGAGGCGGCGTCCGGGGCGGGGGTGCGCGTCGGGCTCTGCAGGATGGCGCGTTCATGGTCGCGGACGAGCAGGCAGACCGTGGACGCCTCGCCGCCGGCGTCGCGGACCCGCAGGTGGGAGGCGTAGACGGGGAGGACCCGGCCATCGGCGCCGCGGACGCCGTAGGAGCCCTCCCAGCGGGAGAGGCGCAGGGCCTCGGCGATGCCGGTGCCGGTGCCGGGGGTGTGCGGCCAGGCGGCGATGTCGGTGAGGGGCTTGCCGACGACGTGCTCGGCGTCGTAGCCGAAGAGGCCGGAGGCGTCGTCGTTCCAGGCGCTGACGCAGCCGCCGCGGTCGATCTGGACGACGGCGACGCGGACACGGTGGTCGGCGACCGGCAGCGCGTCGACGGGAAGCGCGGGACCGGCGGCGCGGGTGCCCGCCGGGCGCTCGGGCAGGTCGAGGCGGAACCAGACGTACTTGCGGTCGGGGGAGTACTCGACGCCCCAGCGGGCGGCGAGCGCGCCGCACAGCAGCAGGCCGCGGCCGCCCTCGCGGTCGGGGTGGACGAGGGTGCGGCTGGTGTTCTGGAGCGGGATCTCGCGCTCCGGGTAGCGGTCGGCGACGGAGATGCGGACGCCGCTGTCCTCGCGCAGGCACAGGACGTCGGCGGCGGTTCCGGCGTGCACGACGGCGTTGGTGACCAGTTCACTGGTAAGGACGACGGCGTCGTCGACGATGTCGCCGTATCCCCAGCCCTGGAGGGTGTCACGGACGAACGCACGGGCCTGGGCGACCGAGCGCCCGACCGGCTCGAAGGTGGCGGCGGCCCGCGCGGTGATCACTGGTCTCCTCATGCGTGTGTCGGTGATCTGCTCCCCCATACCTGCGGCGCCCTCCGAATACCTGTCGTGCGTGTGCCACCGTCTCGGGCGGGATGCCGTGCGGGTGGACAGCCCTGTGCCAGGTTACTTACCTTCGCCGCGGCTGCGGATGCCGGTCACGGGTGATTCCGCCCCGATCGTGCCCCGGGACGGTATGCGATGCTGCCGAACTGTTATGGCCTGGTTGGGTCATGGTGAAACACTGGGCAGGCATCAGGAGAAAGCCCGGGTGGAACGGTCGACCCTTGCGGGAGGGACACGGTGGAGTCTGGCGCAGCAGCGCGGGGCGTAAGCACGCGCGCGAAAGGCGGACGGTCCCGGAACAGCGGGACGACCGAGGTGGACACGGCTGCCCTGAACCGGCTGATGGTCGCTTTGGTCGCCATGCGGGACGGCAACTTCCGCAAGCGGCTCACGGTCTCCGGCGACGGGGTCATGGCCGAGATCGCGGCGGTGTTCAACGAGGCCGCGGACCGCAATCTGCATCTGACGGGCGAGCTGGCCCGGGTGCGCAGGGTCGTCGGACGTGAGGGAAAGCTCACGGAACGGCTGGAGACCGGGGCCTGTGAGGGGGCCTGGGCGGCGGCCATCGACGCGTCGAACGCGCTCGTCGACGATCTGGTACGGCCCGTCTCCGAGGTGGGGCGGGTGCTGTCGGCGGTGTCCGAGGGCGATCTGGAACAGCGGATGGATCTGCGGTCGCGCAGTTCGGACAGCTCCTCGGAGCATCCGCTGCGCGGCGAGTTCCTGAAGGTCGGACGGACGGTCAACGGCCTCGTCGACCAGTTGTCGGCGTTCACCGACGAGGTGACGCGGGTGGCCAGTGAGGTCGGTACGGAGGGCAAGCTCGGCGGCCAGGCGCGGGTGCGCGGGATGTCGGGCTCCTGGAAGGACCTCACCGAATCCGTCAACACGATGGCGGCGCGGCTGACCGCGCAGGTACGTGACATTGCTCTCGTCACCACGGCGGTGGCCAAGGGTGACCTCTCGCGGAAGGTCACCGTCCACGTCGAGGGCGAGATGCTGGAGCTGAAGAACACCGTCAACACGATGGTGGACCAGCTCTCGTCGTTCGCCTCCGAGGTGACGCGCGTCGCCCGTGAGGTCGGCACCGAGGGGGAGCTGGGCGGCCAGGCGCGGGTGCCCGGTGTCGCCGGGGTGTGGAAGGACCTCACCGACTCCGTCAATCTGATGGCGGGGAACCTCACGGCGCAGGTGCGGGGGATCGCGCAGGTCACCACCGCCGTCGCGAACGGCGATCTGTCGCAGCGGGTCACGGTCAGCGCCCGCGGTGAGGTGGCGCAGCTCGCCGACACGATGAACACCATGACCGAGACGCTGCGGACCTTCGCGGACGAAGTGACGCGGGTGGCGAACGAGGTCGGGGCCGAGGGGCAGCTCGGCGGGCAGGCGCAGGTGCCGGGCGCCGCCGGCACCTGGAAGGACCTGACGGACTCGGTGAACACCGCGTTCCGTAACCTCACCGCGCAGGTGCGGGACATCGCGCAGGTGACGACGGCGGTGGCCAACGGTGATCTGTCGCAGACCGTCACGGTCGATGTCGCCGGTGAGATGCTGGAGTTGAAGAACACCGTCAACACGATGGTGGGCCAGCTCTCCGCGTTCGGTGCGGAAGTCACGCGGGTGGCGCGGGAGATCGGCGTCGAGGGTGAGCTGGGCGGCCAGGCGGCGGTGCCGGGCGCGGCGGGCACCTGGAAGGACCTCACCGACTCGGTGAACACCGCGTTCCGCAACCTCACCGGTCAGGTCCGCAACATCGCGCAGGTGACGACCGCCGTCGCCAACGGCGACCTCTCGCAGAAGGTGACCGTCGACGTCTCCGGCGAGATGCTCCAGCTGAAGAACACCGTGAACACGATGGTGGATCAGCTGTCGTCCTTCGCCGACCAGGTCACGCGGATGGCCCGGGACGTCGGTACGGAGGGCCGTCTGGGCGGTCAGGCGCGGGTGGACGGCGTCAGCGGCACGTGGAAGGAGCTGACCGACTCCGTCAACTTCATGGCGGGGAACCTCACCTCGCAGGTGCGGCAGATCGCGCAGGTGACGACGGCGGTGGCGCGCGGTGACCTGTCGCAGAAGATCGATGTGGACGCGCGCGGCGAGATCCTGGAGCTGAAGAACACCATCAACACGATGGTCGACCAGCTCTCCGCCTTCGCCGAGCAGGTCACCCGCGTCGCCCGGGAGGTCGGTACCGACGGGCGGCTGGGCGGTCAGGCGCAGGTGCCGGGCGTCGCCGGGGTGTGGCGGGACCTGACGGACTCGGTGAACGGCATGGCCGGGAACCTCACCGCGCAGGTCCGCAACATCGCGCAGGTCGCCACGGCGGTTGCCCGCGGTGACCTGTCGCAGAAGATCGATGTGGATGCCCGGGGCGAGATCCTGGAGCTGAAGAACACCCTGAACACGATGGTGGACCAGCTGTCGTCGTTCGCGGAGCAGGTGACCCGGGTGGCCCGGGAGGTCGGTACCGAGGGCATTCTCGGCGGCCAGGCGGAGGTGCAGGGCGTCAGCGGCACCTGGAAGGACCTGACCCAGTCCGTCAACTTCATGGCGAACAACCTGACGTCGCAGGTGCGCAACATCGCCGAGGTGACGACGGCGGTGGCCAACGGCGATCTGTCGAAGAAGATCACCGTCGATGCCAAGGGCGAGATCCTCGAACTGGTCACCACCGTCAACACGATGGTCGATCAGCTCTCGTCGTTCGCCGAGCAGGTCACGCGGGTCGCCCGTGAGGTGGGCACCGAGGGGCAGCTCGGCGGTCAGGCGCGGGTGCCGGGTGCCACCGGTATCTGGCTCGACCTCAGCGACAACGTCAACCTGATGGCCAACAACCTGACGATCCAGGTGCGGAACATCTCGCAGGTCTCGGCGGCGGTCGCCAACGGTGACCTGACGAAGAAGGTCACGGTCGAGGCGCGCGGTGAGGTCGCTCAGCTCGCCGACACCGTCAACACCATGGTCACCACGCTCTCGTCGTTCGCCGACGAGGTGACGCGGGTGGCGCGTGAGGTGGGCACCGACGGCATCCTCGGCGGCCAGGCGCGCGTACCTGGCGTCGCGGGGACGTGGAAGGACCTCACGGAGTCGGTGAACTCCATGGCCAACAACCTCACCGGCCAGGTCCGCAACATCGCGATGGTCACCACCGCGGTCGCCAAGGGCGATCTGACGAAGAAGATCGACGTGGACGCGCGGGGCGAGATCCTGGCGCTGAAGACCACCATCAACACCATGGTCGACCAGCTGTCGTCCTTCGCCGAGCAGGTCACCAGGGTGGCCCGTGAGGTGGGTACGGAGGGCCAGCTGGGCGGTCAGGCGCAGGTGCGGGGCGTGGCCGGGACCTGGAAGGACCTGACCGAGTCGGTGAACGAGATGGCGGGCAACCTCACCCGTCAGGTGCGGGCCATCGCCGCGGTCGCCGCGGCGGTCACCCTCGGCGACCACAACGTCCGTATCGACGTCGACGCGGCCGGGGAGATCCTGGAGCTCCAGGACAACGTCAACACCATGATCGCCACGCTCCGCGAGACCACGCTCGCCAATGAGGAGCAGGACTGGCTCAAGGGCAACCTCGCCCGGATCTCCGGTCTGATGCAGGGCAGGCGGGACCTCAAGGACGTCGCCACGCTCATCATGAGCGAGCTGTCGCCCGCGGTCTCCGCCCAGCACGGCGCGTTCTTCCTCGCCGCCCGGCCCGACAAGCAGGAGCTGGGCGCGGACGGCGGCGAGGCCGGTGCGTACGAGCTGCGGCTGATGGGGTCGTACGGCTACGCGATGGGCGCGATGCCGACGACGTTCAAGCCGGGCGAGACGCTGATCGGGACGGCCGCCGAGGAGGGCCGCACGATCCTGGTGGAGAACGTGCCCTCCGGCTACCTGAAGATCGCGTCCGGGCTGGGGGAGGCGCCCCCGGCGAATGTGATCGTGCTGCCGGTGCTCTTCGAGGACAAGGTGCTCGGCGTGATCGAGCTGGCGTCGTTCCAGCCGTTCACCCAGATCCAGAAGGACTTCCTCAGCCAGATCGCCGAGATGATCGCGACAAGCGTCAACACCATTTCGGTCAACACCAAGACCGAGGTGCTGCTCCAGCAGTCGCAGGAGCTGACCGAGCAGCTGAAGGAGCGTTCCGCCGAGCTGGAGAGCCGGCAGAAGGCGCTGGAGCTGTCCAACTCCGAGCTGGAGGAGAAGGCCGAGCAACTGCGGGCGCAGAACCGCGACATCGAGGTGAAGAACACCGAGATCGAGGAGGCGCGGCAGGTCCTGGAGGAGCGCGCCGAGCAGCTCGCGGTCTCGATGCGGTACAAGTCGGAGTTCCTGGCGAACATGTCGCACGAGCTGCGTACGCCGCTCAATTCCCTGCTGATTCTCGCCAAGTTGCTGGCCGACAATGCCGAGGGGAACCTCTCCCCGAAGCAGGTGGAGTTCGCCGAGACGATCCACGGGGCGGGCAGCGATCTGCTCCAGCTGATCAACGACATCCTCGATCTGTCGAAGGTCGAGGCGGGCAAGATGGACGTCTCGCCGACGCGGATCGCGCTGGTCCAGCTCGTCGACTACGTCGAGGCGACGTTCCGCCCGCTGACCGCCGAGAAGGGCCTGGAGTTCGCGGTCCGGGTCTCGCCGGATCTGCCGTCCACCCTGCACACCGACGAGCAGCGGCTGCTGCAGGTGCTGCGCAACCTCCTGTCGAACGCGGTGAAGTTCACCGACAGCGGCAACGTCGAGCTGGTCATCCGGCCGGCGGGCGCGGATGTGCCGGTGGCCATCCGCGAGCAGCTCCTCGAACACGGTTCGCTGCGTGACCCGGACGCCGAGATGATCGCCTTCTCGGTGACCGACACCGGTATCGGCATCGCGTCCAGCAAGATGCGGGTGATCTTCGAGGCGTTCAAGCAGGCGGACGGCACGACCAGCCGGAAGTACGGCGGTACGGGCCTGGGCCTGTCGATCAGCCGGGAGATCGCGCGGCTGCTGGGCGGCGAGATCCACGCCGCGAGCGAGCCGGGCCGCGGCTCGACGTTCACGCTGTACCTGCCGCAGAACCCGGGCGGGCTGCCGCCGCAGGGCTACCCGGCGCTGGTGGCCGGGGGCCTGGCGATGGACGCCGAGGCGCGCGAGACGGAGGTCGGGCGGCTGGCGGCCGAGGAGGCGGCGCGGGTGGCCGAGGAGCAGGCGTCGGCCGGCGCGCTGAGCCGACGGCGACGGCGCGGGCTGACCGGCGGCGCGCACCGGGCGGCGCTGCCCGCGCCGCAGCGGCCCGACGGCGCGGCGCCCGCGCAGCCGGCCCCGGCGCGACCGGCCGAGGAGCCCTGGCTCGGCAACGGCCAGGACCTGGTGCAACCGGCCGCGAACGGCGGCTTCCACGGCGAGAAGGTGCTGATCGTCGACGATGACATCCGGAACGTCTTCGCGCTGACCAGCGTCCTGGAGCAGCACGGCCTGTCGGTGCTGTACGCGGAGAACGGCCGGGAGGGCATCGAGGTCCTGGAGCAGCACGACGATGTCGTCCTGGTGCTGATGGACATCATGATGCCGGAGATGGACGGCTACGCGACGACGACGGCGATCCGGCGGATGCCGCAGTTCGCGGGGTTGCCGATCATCGCGCTGACCGCCAAGGCGATGAAGGGCGACCGGGAGAAGAGCATCGAGTCCGGGGCGTCGGACTACGTCACCAAGCCGGTCGACACCGACCATCTGTTGTCGGTCATGGAGCAATGGATGCGCGCGAGGTGACGGAGCGTCCAGTATGGAAGCGGAAGAGGATCACCGGGTGCTGAGGCACGATGGCCGCGGGCGTGGCGTGACGCGCGGCGGGGGAACCTTCGGGCCCCCTCCGGCGTTTCCGCTACGTACACGGTGACATCGCGGTGACAGGGTGTGGCGACGAGCGGGGTGCAGCTACGATGACCGGCACAAGGACGGGTGGCATGACGGAGTCGCCCCTTGGGGCGGCGTCCGGTTCTTCCCCAAGTCCTTCGGACAGGGGAGGCCCCATGCCGGGGCGAGGAGGTCGGGCCATGGTGCAGAAGGCCAAGATCCTCCTGGTCGATGACCGGCCGGAGAATCTGCTGGCGCTGGAGGCGATCCTCTCCGCGCTCGATCAGACGCTGGTGCGGGCATCGTCCGGGGAGGAGGCGCTCAAGGCGCTGCTCACGGATGATTTCGCGGTGATCCTGCTCGATGTGCAGATGCCGGGGATGGACGGTTTCGAGACCGCGGCGCACATCAAGCGCCGCGAGCGCACCCGTGACATCCCGATCATCTTCCTGACCGCGATCAACCACGGCCCGCACCACACCTTCCGGGGCTACGCCGCCGGTGCGGTGGACTACATCTCCAAACCGTTCGACCCCTGGGTGCTGCGCGCGAAGGTCTCGGTCTTCGTCGAGCTGTACATGAAGAACTGCCAACTGCGGGAGCAGGCCTCGCTGTTGCGGCTCCAGCTGGAGGGCGGGCGCGTCGACGAGGCGAAGGAGTCGGCCGGGCTGCTCGCGGAGCTGTCGGCGCGGCTCGCGGCGGTCGAGGAGCAGGCGGAGGCGCTGTCCAAGCAGCTGGACGAGTCGGCGGACGCGGCGGCGGTGGCGACCGCCGCCCATCTGGAGCGGAAGCTGACCGGGTTGCGGCGGGCGCTGGACGCGCTGGAGCCCGGCGCGGGCGGCGCCGCGGGCTGACCGCCGGGCCGCCGCCGTTCGGCTGACGGCCGCTCACGCGCCCGGTGATACGCCCGACCTGACATTCCGGTACGACACGTTCGGGTGAAGTGGTCTGCGCTCGTGTCAGCTCCGGCGGCGCCTGTAATCTCGGCACCATGGCCTCACGTACGTCCGGCAAGGGAACCCAGCGCACGGCGGGCCCCTCGAAGCAGCGTGCCGGAGCGCCCGGGGGCGCCGCCAAGAAGCCCGCGGCGAAGGCGGCTGCGCGTAAGCCGCCGGCGAAGAAGACCGCCGCGAAGAAGGCGCCGCCCCGGAAGGCGCCCGCCAAGAGGGCACCGGCGAAGAAGGCGCCGCCCCCACCGGCGCCGTCCCCGACCGGTGGCATCGTCCGCCTCGTACGGGCCTGCGGCCGGGCGTGCGGCGCGGTGTTCCGCGGGATGGGCCGCGGGGCGAAGAACCTCGACGAGGCGCACCGCAGGGACGGCCTCGGGCTGCTGCTGCTCGGCCTGGCGCTGGTCGTCGCGGCCGGTACCTGGTCCAACCTCAGCGGTCCCGTCGGCGATCTCGTCGAGCTGCTGGTGACCGGCGCGTTCGGGCGGCTCGACCTGGTGGTGCCGATCCTGCTGGCCGGGATCGCCATCCGGCTGATCCGCCATCCCGAGCAGCCCGAGGCCAACGGCCGGATCGTGATCGGGCTCTCCGCGCTGGTCATCGGCGTCCTCGGGCAGGTCGCGATCGCCTGTGGGTCGCCGGGCCGGGACAACGCGGTGGGGGTGCGGGACGCCGGTGGCTATGTCGGCTGGGCGGTCTCCAAGCCCCTGATCTTCACCCTCGGGCAGATGCTGGCGGTGGCGCTGCTGGTGCTGCTGACGGTGTTCGGCCTGCTGGTCGTCACGGCCACCCCGGTCAACGCGATCCCGCAGCGGCTGCGCGCGCTCGGCGCCCGGCTCGGCGTGCTGGAGACCGAGCCGGAGGCGGACTGGGCGGACGACGAGGAGGAGTGGGAGGAGCGTCCGGCGCGCCGTCCGCGCCGCGCCGTCGCCGCGGAGGCGGGCGAGCCGGACGAGAGGGAGGCGGAGGCGCCGGCCGAGCGGCGGCGCCCCCGCAAGGAGCAGGCGCCGCCCGCCGTGGCGCGGCCCAAGGACGCGGTGGACGTCGCCGCGGAGGCCGCGGCGGCGCTGGACGGCGCGGTGCTGCACGGCGTCCAGCCGTCCCCGCTGATCGCCGGGCTCAGCAGCAGCATCTCCGGCGAGCGCCGGGGCAGCGGCGAGGGGGGCATCCCGTCCGGCGCGGTGCCCCCGGCGCGCGCGGCGCAGCCGCCGGTGGACGGTCCGCCGTCGGTGCCGGACTTCACCAAGGTGCCGCCGGAGCCGGACGGCGCGCTGCCCGCCCGCGCGGAGCAGCTCCAGCTGGCGGGCGACATCACCTACTCCCTGCCCTCGCTGGACCTCCTCTCCCGGGGCGGGCCGGGCAAGACCCGCAGCGCCGCCAACGACGCGATAGTGGCCGCGCTGACCAACGTCTTCCAGGAGTTCAAGGTCGACGCGGCGGTCACCGGCTTCACCCGCGGTCCGACGGTCACCCGGTACGAGGTCGAGCTGGGCCCGGCCGTCAAGGTCGAGAAGATCACCGCGCTGGCGAAGAACATCGCGTACGCGGTGGCCAGCCCGGACGTGCGGATCATCAGCCCGATCCCCGGCAAGTCCGCGGTGGGCATCGAGATCCCCAACACCGACCGCGAGATGGTCAACCTCGGCGATGTGCTGCGGCTGGCCGACGCGGCGGGCGACGAGCATCCGATGCTGGTGGCGCTCGGCAAGGACGTCGAGGGCGGCTACGTCATGGCCAACATGGCGAAGATGCCGCACCTGCTGGTCGCCGGCGCCACCGGTTCCGGTAAGTCCTCATGCATCAACTGTCTGATCACCTCGGTGATGGTCCGGGCCACCCCGGAGGACGTGCGGATGGTGCTGGTCGACCCCAAGCGCGTCGAGCTCACCGCGTACGAGGGCATCCCGCACCTGATCACGCCGATCATCACCAACCCGAAGCGGGCGGCGGAGGCGCTGCAGTGGGTCGTCCGCGAGATGGATCTGCGCTACGACGACCTCGCGGCGTACGGCTACCGCCACATCGACGACTTCAACGAGGCGGTCCGAGGCGGCAAGGTCAAGCCGCCCGAGGGCAGCGAACGCGAGCTGGCGCCGTACCCGTATCTGCTGGTCATCGTGGACGAGCTGGCGGACCTGATGATGGTCGCGCCGCGGGACGTCGAGGACGCGATCGTCCGCATCACACAGCTGGCGCGCGCGGCCGGTATCCATCTGGTGCTCGCCACCCAGCGGCCGTCCGTCGACGTCGTCACGGGCCTGATCAAGGCGAACGTCCCCTCCCGGCTCGCCTTCGCGACGTCCTCGCTCGCCGACAGCCGCGTCATCCTGGACCAGCCGGGCGCCGAGAAGCTGATCGGCAAGGGCGACGGTCTCTTCCTGCCGATGGGCGCCAACAAACCGGTGCGGATGCAGGGCGCGTTCGTCACCGAGGCCGAGGTGGCCGCGGTGGTGCAGCACTGCAAGGATCAGATGGCGCCGGTCTTCCGCGACGACGTGACGGTCGGCGGCAGACAGAAGAAGGAGATCGACGAGGACATCGGCGACGACCTCGACCTGCTGTGTCAGGCCGCTGAGCTGGTGGTCTCGACACAGTTCGGCTCCACCTCCATGCTCCAGCGCAAGCTGCGGGTGGGCTTCGCCAAGGCGGGCCGGCTGATGGATCTGATGGAGTCGCGCCACATCGTCGGGCCGAGCGAGGGGTCCAAGGCCCGCGACGTCCTGGTGAAGCCGGATGAGCTGGACGGAGTGCTCGGAGTTATCCGGGGGGAGGCTTCCGGGTAGAAAAACCCGAGCGATTCACCCGTACGAGTCATGCGTGCGGGCGCCAAAGCAACCGTTTCTCCTGCCGATACGTCAAGTTGAGGGAGGTGAGGGAACGATGCTTCACCAGCGGAGCCGGAGGCGTCGCCACCGGCGTACCGATGGCGTACAGACTGCGTCCGCCCGCTTGCCCGTCCCTTTCGGTCCACCCCTAGACTGAACGTCCAGCAGGTGGCTACACGCTCGAAAGGCGCCCCCGTGTCCATCGGCAACTCCCCAACTGACGACCGGCCTTCCGTCGGTCGAGCCATCCAGCAGGCCCGTATCGCGGCGCGGCTGACCGTCGAAGAGGTCAGCGCGTCGACACGGGTGCGTATCCCCCTTGTCCACGCGATCGAACAGGACGACTTCTCACGCTGCGGCGGTGACGTCTACGCCCGGGGCCACCTGCGTACGCTCGCCCGCGCCGTCCAGCTCGATCCCGGTCCGCTGATCGAGCAGTACGACGCCGAGCACGGTGGCCGTCCCGAGCCGACGCCCGCCGCGCCGCTCTTCGAGGCCGAGCGGATCCGGCCCGAGCGGCGCCGCCCCAACTGGACGGCCGCGATGGTCGCCGCGATCGTCGCGGTGGTCGGTTTCGTCGGCTTCACGCTGTTCAGCGATGTCTCTTATACACAACTCCGAGCCCACGAGACGCTCATGAATCAAAAAAAAACCTTC
>NZ_VKJP01000014.1 GCF_007280575.1 Streptomyces benahoarensis | reverse complement strand
CGCTCGACCAGGTCATCCCCGCCCCCGCCGCGGTACGCCCCGGCGGGGATCCGTACACGCTCGGCGACCGGACCGCGATCCGGGTGCCCGGCGGCGGCGGCGAGGCCCGGCAGGTCGCCGGGTATCTCGCCGGACTGCTCCGCCCCGCCACCGGCTTCGCGCTGCCCGTCACCACCCGCTCCGGATCGGACGGCATCGTCCTGCGGCTCGGCGGGCGGGACACCGCGAAGCTCGGCGCCGAGGGGTACCGGCTGGAGTCCGGGCCCCGCGCCGTCACCGTCCGCGCGGCCCGCCCGGCCGGGCTCTTCCACGGCGTCCAGACGCTGCGTCAGCTGCTGCCGCCCGCCGTCGAGCACCGCACCGAGCAGCCCGGCGCCTGGCGGATCGCCGGCGGCACCCTCACCGACACCCCGCGCTACGGCTACCGCGCCGCGATGCTCGACGTCTCCCGGCACTTCTTCGGCGTCCAGCAGGTCAAGCGGTACATCGACCAGCTCGCCCTCTACAAGATCAACACCCTGCATCTCCACCTCTCCGACGACCAGGGCTGGCGCATCGCCATCGACTCCTGGCCCAAGCTCACCTCGCACGGCGGCAGCACCCAGGTCGGCGGCGGGCGTGGCGGCTTCTACACCAAGGCGGACTACCGCGAGATCGTGCGGTACGCCGCGAGCCGCTATCTGACCGTCGTCCCGGAGATCGACATGCCGGGCCACACCAACGCCGCGCTCTCCTCGTACGCCGCGCTGAACTGCGACGGCAAGGCGCCGCCGCTCTACACCGGCACCGACGTCGGCTTCAGCTCGCTGTGCGTGCCGAAGAAGGAGACGTACGACTTCGTCGACGACGTCGTGCGGGAGCTGGCCGCGATGACACCGGGCCGCTATCTCCACATCGGCGGCGACGAGGCGCATTCCACCAGCCATGACGACTACGTCGCCTTCATGGACAAGGTGCAGCCGATCGTCGCGAAGTACGGGAAGACCGCCGTCGGCTGGCACCAGCTGGCCGGTGCGCACCCGGCGAAGGGCGCCGTCGCGCAGTACTGGGGCTACGACGCGACCTCCGCCGCCGAGCGGAAGGAGGTCACGGACGCGGCGGCGCAGGGCACCCGGCTGATCCTCTCGCCCGCCGACCGTTCGTACCTCGACATGAAGTACGACAAGAACACGCCGCTCGGCCTGGCCTGGGCCGGTTACGTCAGCGTGCAGCGCTCCTACGACTGGGACCCGGACAGCTATCTGCCGGGCGTCCCCAAGGGCGGGGTGCTGGGCGTGGAGGCGCCGCTGTGGACGGAGACGCTGTCGACGCCCGCGCACCTGGAGTACATGGCCTTCCCCCGGCTGCCCGGCATCGCCGAACTGGGCTGGTCCCCGGCGTCGAGCCACGACTGGGCGCGCTACCGCACCCGGCTCGCCGCCCAGGGCCCGCGCTGGGACGCGCTGGGCATCGGCTACCACCGCTCACCGGAGGTGCCCTGGCCGACGCGGTCATGAGGTGAGCGGATAGGCACACGGAGGCGGGCGGGCCGGTGAACGGTCCGCCCGCCCTTTCGTGCACGACCGGGGCCTCAGCCCACGCCCAGCTCCCGGGCGATCAGCATCCGCTGGACCTCGCTGGTGCCCTCGCCGATCTCCAGGATCTTGGAATCCCGCCACATCCGGGCGACCGGGTACTCGTTCATGAAGCCGTAGCCGCCGTGGATCTGGGTGGCCTCGCGGGCGTTGGTGACCGCGATCTCCGAGGAGTACAGCTTCGCCAGCGCCGCCTCCTTCTTGAACCGCTCGCCGCGCACCATCCGGGAGGCGGCGTCCCGCCATGCCAGCCGGGAGGTGTGCGCCCGCATCTCCATGTCGGCGAGCTTGAACTGGATCGCCTGGTTGCTGCCGATCGGCTTGCCGAACGCGTGCCGCTCGCGGGCGTACTTCACCGACTCGTCGACGCAGCCCTGCGCGAGGCCCGTGGCGAGCGCCGCGATGGCGATCCGGCCCTCGTCGAGGATGCGCAGGAACTGCGCGTAGCCGCGGCCCTCCTCGCCGACGAGGTTGGCCAGCGGCACCCGCACGTCGGAGAAGGAGAGTTCGCGGGTGTCCGAGGCGTTCCAGCCGACCTTGGAGTACGGGGCGGCGACCGTGAAGCCGGGGGTGCCCGACGGCACGATGATCGCGGAGATCTCCGGGCGGCCGTCCGGCTTGCGGCCGGTGACGGCGGTGACGGTGACCAGCCCGGTGATGTCCGTACCGGAGTTGGTGATGAAGCACTTGCTGCCGTTGATCACCCAGGAGTCGCCGTCGCGGACCGCGGTGGTGCGGGTGCCGCCCGCGTCCGAACCGCCGTCCGGCTCGGTCAGCCCGAACGCGCCGAGCGTCTCACCGGAGCACAGCTTGGGCAGCCACTCCCGCTTCTGCTCCTCCGTGCCGAAGAGGTACAGCGGCATCGCGCCCAGCGACACCCCGGCCTCCAGGGTGATCGCCACCGAGGAGTCGACCCGCGCCAGCTCTTCCAGCGCGATGCCCAGTGCCAGGTAGTCGCCGCCCATCCCGCCGTACTCCTCGGGGAACGGCAGCCCGAACAGGCCCATCCGGCCCATCTCGCGGACTATCGGGTACGGGAAGGCGTGCTGCTCGTAGTACTCGCCGATCTGCGGGGCGACGACGTCGTGCGCGAACGCCTCGACCGTGCGCCGGAGTTCTTCCAGTTCGTCGGGGAGACGGTGGTCCAAAGACATGGGTGTCACTCCTTGTGGGAGAGGGCGCGGACGGTGCGGGACGGGCTCGGCCGCCCGAGGGCTTCGGCCATCCACACGCTGGTGTCGGTGAGGGCGCCGAGGTCGACGCCGGTGTCGATGCCGAGGCCGTGCAGCATCCACACGAGGTCCTCGGTGGCGAGATTGCCGGTGGCGGACTTCGCGTACGGGCAGCCGCCGAGGCCGCCCGCCGAGGCGTCCACGGTGGTGACGCCGTGCTCCAGCGCCGCCAGCGTGTTGGCCAGCGCCTGTCCGTAGGTGTCGTGGAAGTGCACGCCGATCCGGCCGGTGTCCACGCCCGCGCCGTTCAGGGCGGTCAGCAGCGCCCGGACGTGGCCGGGGGTGGCGACGCCGATGGTGTCGCCCAGGCTGAGTTCGTCGCACCCCATGCCGAGCAGCGCCCGGCACACCCGCACCACCTGCTCGATCGGCACCGGGCCCTCCCAGGGGTCCCCGAAGCACATCGACAGATAGCCGCGGACCCGCACCCCGGCCTCCTTCGACCGCGCGACGACCGGCGCGAACATCGAAAGCGCCTCGTCGACGGTGCGGTTGAGGTTGGCCCGGGCGAACGACTCGGTGGCGCTGGCGAAGACCGCGACCGACCGCGCCCCGAGGGCGAGCGCACGGTCCAGGCCGCGGTCGTTGGGGACCAGCACCGGCAGCATCGCCGGATCGAGACCATCCACGTCGAGAAGCTTCCCGAACAGCTCCTCGGCGTCGGCGAGTTGGGGCACCCAGCGGGGGTGGACGAAGCTGGTCGCCTCGACGACGGGCAGCCCGGCGCCGGCGAGCCGGTGGACGAACTCCGCCTTGATCTCGGTCGGGACGACCGTCTTCTCGTTCTGGAGGCCGTCGCGGGCGCCGACCTCGTGGATCCGTACGCGCGCGGGCAGCCCCCGCGCGGGCACCGTCATGGGTAGTCCGGACGCGGTCATGACGCCTCCTGTCCGTCGTCGGCCGGGCCCTCGGGCGAGGGCTCCTCGTCGTGCGGGTCGACCACGGCCAGCACCTGGTCCATGGCGACGGTGGCGCCGGGGGCGACGTCCAGCGCGGTGACGGTCCCGGCGTGCGGGGCGGCGATGACGTGCTCCATCTTCATCGCCTCCACCACCAGCAGCCCCTGCCCGGCCCGGACCTCCTCGCCGACGGCGACCTTGACGACGGTGACGGTGCCGGGCATCGGCGCGGTCAGCGCGTCGGCGCCGTGCCCGCCGGCCGCGCCGAGCAGCGCCGCCGCCACCGGGTCGTGGTCGGTGACGTGCCAGGAATCGCCGTCGCGGCCCAGCCAGTCGCCCGCGCGGTGGAAGGTGTGCAGCACACCGTCGACGGTGACGCGCACGGTGTCCGCCGTCACCTCGGCGCCGTCCGCGCCGGGCGGTACGTCCTGGGCGACCGGCTCCTGCCCGGGGAGCTTGAGCCAGTGCCGCACCGGGGCCGCCTCGCCGCCCAGCCGGAAGCCGCTCGGTACGCCGAACGGGTCACGCCAGCCGCCGTCCGCCGACGGCTCCAGCGCCGCCTGCCGGACCGCCGCGGCCGCCGCGTACACCTCCGGGGGCACCCCGTCCGGCAGCAGCGCGGCCGCCTCCCGCTCGACCAGCCCGGTGTCGATCTCCCCGGACACCACGTCCGGGTGGGCCAGCAGGCGGCGCAGGAACCCGGCGTTGGTGGTGACGCCGAGGGTGACGGTCTCCGCGAGCGCGGCCCGCAGGACGCGCAGCGCCGCCGCCCGGTCCGGGCCGTACGCGATGACCTTGGAGAGCATCGGGTCGTAGCGGCTGCCGACCTCCGCGTCCTGGGAGAGGCCGGAGTCGGTGCGGACCACGGCGCCCTGCACCTCGCGCAGCAGGTGGACGGTGCCGCCGGTGGGCAGGAAGTCGCGGGCCGGGTCCTCGGCGCAGATCCGGGCCTCGACGGCGTGCCCGGTGAAACCGATGTCGTCCTGGGTGAAGGGGAGTTCCTCGCCCGCGGCGACCCGCAGCTGCCATGCGACGAGGTCGAGGCCGCGCCGCCCGGCGACGGTCGCGGTCAGCTCGGTGACCGGGTGCTCGACCTGGAGGCGGGTGTTCATCTCCATGAAGTAGTGGGCCGACGGGTCCTTGCCGGGGACGATGAACTCGACGGTCCCGGCGCCGCGGTAGCCGCAGGAGCGGGCCGCGCGGACCGCCGCCTCGCCCATCGCGGCGCGGGTGGCGTCGTCCAGCAGCACCGACGGCGCCTCCTCGATCACCTTCTGGTGGCGCCGCTGGAGGGAGCATTCGCGCTCACCGAGGTGGACGACGTTGCCGTGGCCGTCGGCGAGGACCTGGATCTCGATGTGCCGGGGACGGTCGATCCACCGCTCGACGAGCAGCGTGTCGTCGCCGAAGGAGCTACGGGCCTCGCGGCGGGCGGCGGCGATCTCCTCGCCGAGCAGCGCCGCGTCCCGCACCAGCCGCATGCCCTTGCCGCCGCCGCCCGCGGACGGCTTGAGCAGCACGGGGGTGCCGATCTCGCGGGCGGCGGCGGCCAGTTCGGCGTCGCTCAGGCCGCTGCCGGACGAGCCGGGGACGACCGGCACCCCGGCCGCGTGGACCGTCTCCTTGGCGCGGATCTTGTCGCCCATCAGCTCGATGGCGGCGGCGGGCGGGCCGACGAAGACCAGCCCCGCATCGGCGCAGGCGGCGGCGAACGCGGCGTTCTCGGCGAGGAAGCCGTAGCCGGGGTGGACGGCCTGCGCGCCGGTGCGGGCCGCCGCCTCCAGCAGCCGCTCGGCGCAGAGATAGCTCTCGGTGGCCGGGGCGGGCCCCAGCCGCACGGCGGTGTCGGCCTCCCGCACGTGCCGGGCACCGGCGTCCGCGTCGCTGAAGATGGCGACGGAACGGATGCCGAGGGCGCGCAGGGTGCGGATGACGCGGACCGCGATCTCGCCGCGGTTGGCGACCAGCACGGTGTCGAACATGGTGGTGGGCATGGCCTTCGAAGTCCCTCTCGTGTGCGGCACGTCGCTCACATCCGGAAGACGCCGTAGCCGGGCGCCGCGGCGTCCCGGGCGGGCAGCGGGGCGTTGGCGCAGGCGGTCAGCGCCAGGCCCAGCACCTGGCGGGTCTCCAGCGGGTCGATGACGCCGTCGTCCCACAGCCGGGCGGTCGCGTAGTAGGCGTTGCCCTGCGTCTCGTACTGCGCGCGGATCGGCGCCTTGAAGGCGTCCTCGTCGCCGGCGCCCCATTCCTCGCCGCGGGCCTCCAGCTGATCGCGCTTGACGGTCGCGAGGACGGACGCGGCCTGCTCGCCGCCCATCACCGAGATCTTGGCGTTCGGCCACATCCACAGGAAGCGCGGCGAGTAGGCCCGGCCGCACATCGAGTAGTTCCCGGCGCCGTACGAGCCGCCGATGACGACGGTCAGTTTGGGTACCCGGGTGCAGGCGACGGCGGTGACCATCTTCGCGCCGTGCTTGGCGATGCCGCCGGCCTCGTACTGCCGCCCGACCATGAAGCCGGAGATGTTCTGGAGGAAGAGCAGCGGGATGCCGCGCTGGTCGCACAGCTCGATGAAGTGGGCGCCCTTCTGGGCGGACTCGGAGAACAGGATGCCGTTGTTGGCGACGATCCCGACCGGGTGCCCGTGCAGCTGCGCGAAGCCGGTGACCAGCGTCTGGCCGTACTCCGCCTTGAACTCCGCGAACCGCGAACCGTCGACGAGCCGGGCGATGACCTCGCGCACGTCGTAGGGCGTACGGGAGTCGGTGGGCACCATGCCGTGGAGCCCGGCCGGATCGGCCTTCGGCTCCTCGACGGGCCGCACCGGCCAGGGCAGCGGCGGGCGGTCGCCGAGCGTGGAGACGAGGGTGCGGACGATCCGCAGCGCGTGCGCGTCGTCCTCGGCGAGATGGTCGGTGACGCCGGAGGTCTTCGCGTGCACCTCCCCGCCGCCCAGCTCCTCGGCGGTGACGACCTCACCGGTGGCGGCCTTCACCAGCGGCGGGCCGCCGAGGAAGATCGTGCCCTGGTTCCGCACGATCACCGCCTCGTCGCTCATCGCCGGGACGTAGGCGCCACCGGCGGTGCAGGAGCCGAGGACGGCGGCGATCTGCGGGATCCCGGCGCCGGACATCCGGGCCTGGTTGTAGAAGATCCGCCCGAAGTGCTCGCGGTCGGGGAAGACCTCGTCCTGCATCGGCAGGAACGCGCCGCCGGAGTCGACGAGATACAGGCACGGCAGCCGGTTCTCCAGCGCGATCTCCTGCGCCCGCAGATGCTTCTTGACCGTCATCGGGTAGTACGTGCCGCCCTTGACGGTGGCGTCGTTGGCGACGATCAGCGTCTCGCGGCCGGAGACCCGGCCGATCCCGGCGATCACCCCGGCGGCCGGTGCGGCGCCGTCGTACATCCCGTCGGCGGCCAGCGGCGCGATCTCCAGGAATGGCGAGCCGGGGTCCAGCAGGGCGTCGACCCGCTCCCGGGGCAGCAGTTTGCCGCGGGCGGTGTGCCGGGCCCGGGCGCGCTCGCCGCCGCCCAGCCGGGCCGCCGCCAGCTTCTCCCGCAGCTGCGCGGTCAGCGCGCGGTGCGCGGCCTCGTTGGCCCGCCAGGAGTCGGACGCCGGGTCGGCGGCGCTCCCCAGCACCGGTGCCTGCTCCATCAGTACGCGCTCCCTTGTTCGGTCGCCGCGAACCGCCCGCGAAGACGGACGTGCGGTTAATGGCCGTTAACGTCGCTCCGTTCAGGTTAACGACCACTAACCCGACTGTCTACAATTGCGCTCATGAGCAACGCGCCCGCCCCCGCCCCGACCAGCCGCCGCGAGCAGATCCTCAAGGAGGCGGCCCGGCTCTTCGCCGAGCGCGGCTTCCACGGCGTCGGCGTCGACGAGATAGGGGCCGCGGTCGGTATCTCCGGGCCCGGTCTCTACCGCCACTTCGCGGGCAAGGACGCGATGCTCGCCGAGCTGCTGGTCGGCATCAGCGAGCGGCTGCTGGACGGCGGCCGGATGCGGGTCGCCGAGGGGGGCGAGAGCCCCGGGGCGGTGCTGGACGCGCTGATCGACGGGCACATCGACTTCGCGCTGGACGACCGCCCGCTGATCACCGTCCACGACCGGGAGCTGGACCGGCTGCGTGAGGCCGACCGGAAGCGGGTGCGCCGCCTCCAGCGCGAGTACGTCGAGCTGTGGGTGACGGTCGTCCGCGAGGTGCACCCGGCCCCCTCCGAGGCGGAGGCGCGCGCCGCCGTGCACGCGGTCTTCGGCCTGCTCAACTCCACCCCGCACCTGGGTCGCCCCGGCTCCCTGCCGGGCCGCACGGACATGGCCCGGCTGCTGCGGCGGCTGGCGCTCGGGGCGTTCGGCGCGATGGCGGACGGGGTGGGGGTCGCCGGGGGCCCGTCCGCCGGGTGAGAGGTCTCTGGACAGGGTGCAGACCGGCCGGTAGCTTTCGCTGAGCAAGCGCTTAGGTAGCGATCCGGAGGAGGCGGCCGTGCGTCGCACAGTGTTCAACGAGGACCACGAGGCGTTCCGCGAGACCATCCGCGCCTTCATCGAGGCGGAGGTCGTGCCCGTCTACGACCGGTGGATGGAGGCCGGGTCAGCCCCCCGCGACTTCTACCGCAAACTCGGTGAGCTGGGCGTCTTCGGCATCGAGGTCCCCGAGGAGTACGGCGGCGCCGGCGAGACCAGCTTCAAGTTCACCGCCGTCATCACCGAGGAGTGCTCCCGCGCCGGCGTCAGCTTCGGCGGCTCCAGCGTCCACACCGCGCTCTGCCTGCCCTACCTCCTCGCGTACGCCACCGAGGAGCAGAAGCAGCGCTGGCTGCCGCCCTTCGTCACCGGCGACATGATGATGGCCATCGCCATGACCGAGCCCGGCACCGGCTCCGACCTGGCCGGTATGAAGACCACCGCCAAGCTCTCCGCCGACGGCACCCACTACGTCCTCAACGGCGCCAAGACCTTCATCACCGGCGGCGTCCTCGCCGACCGCGTCATCGTCTGCGCCCGCACGGCCGCCCCCACGCCGGAGGACCGCCGGGCCGGGATCACCCTCCTCGTCGTCGACACCACCTCCGAGGGCTACGCCGTCGGCCGCAAGCTCGACAAGCTCGGCCTGAAGACCTCCGACACCGCCGAACTCTCCTTCACCGACGTCAAGGTGCCCGTCACCGACCGCCTCGGCGAGGAGGGCAAGGCGTTCTCCTACCTCGGCCAGAACCTCCCGCAGGAGCGCCTGAGCATCGCCCTCGGCGCGTACGCCCAGGCCGCGGCGGCGGTGCGATTCGCCAAGGAGTACGTGCAGCAGCGCGAGGTCTTCGGCAAGACCGTCGCCTCCTTCCAGAACACCAAGTTCGTCCTCGCCGACTGCCAGTCCGAGGTGGACGCGATGGAGGCGTTCGTCGACCGCGCCCTCGACGCGCACGACGCGGGGGAGCTGACCGGCGCCGACGCCGCGTCCGTCAAACTCTTCACCACCGAGCGGGCCGCCGTCGTCATCGACAAATGCCTCCAGCTGCACGGCGGTTACGGCTACATGCAGGAGTACCCGATCTCCCGCCTCTACGCCGACACCCGCGTCAGCCGGATCTACGGCGGCACCAGCGAGGTCATGCGCTCCATCATCGCCAAGTCGATGGGCCTGTGACCGCGGCCCGACCCCGGCAGCACCCCTGAGACGGCGTACGGACCCGGCCCCCGGTTCACGGGGCCCGGGTCCGTACGCCGTACCGCACCCGACCGAAAGCTCCGCATGCCGTGAACGACGCCCTCAAGGACCTGCTCGACCTGCTCGGCCTGGAGCGGATCGACCAGGACATCTTCCGCGGCGCCAGCCGGGATTCGCTGGTGCCCCGCGTCTTCGGCGGGCAGGTCGCCGCCCAGGCGCTGGTCGCGGCGGGGCGCACCGTCGCCGCCGACCGTCCCCAAGCTCTCGGCTCCGCTCGGGCAGGGGAGGCCCCGCTCCAAGCTCTCGGCTCCGCTCGGGCAGGGGAGGCCCCACTCCAAGCTCTCGGCTCCGCTCGGGCAGGGGAGGCCCCGCTGCCGCACTCCCTGCATGCCTACTTCCTGCGGCCCGGCGACCCCGGTGCGCCGATCGTCTACACCGTCGACCGGATCCGCGACGGCCGCTCCTTCAGCAACCGCCGGGTCGTCGCCGTCCAGCACGGCCAGCCGATCTTCCACCTCTCGGCCTCCTTCCAGGTCCACGAGGAGGGCCTGGAACACCAGGAGACGATGCCGAAGGCGCCCGACCCGCTGTCGCTGCCGACCGCCGCCGAGACGCTGCCCCACTACGCCGGGCACTTCGCCGACCCCGACGTCACCCGGCGGCTGCTGCGCGCCCGCGCCGCCATCGACCTCCGCTACGTCGACCCGCCCCCGTACGCGACACCGGGGGAGCCGCGCGAACCCCGCTCCCAGGTGTGGTTCCGCACCAACGGGTCGCTGGACCACCTGCCGTTCGCCACCGGCGCCGACGTGCCCGCCGACGATGCGCCGCCGGCCCGTCCGCTGCTCGACATCTGCCTGGTCACCTACGTCTCCGACATGACGCTGCTGGACTCGGTGCTGCTCGCCCACGGGCGCGGCGGCTGGGCGGTCGGCGATGTGGTCGGCGCCAGCCTGGACCACGCCATGTGGTTCCACCGGCCGCTGCGCGCCGACGACTGGCTGCTGTACGACCAGGAGTCGCCCACCGCCCAGGGCGGCCGTGGCCTCGGCCGGGGCCGGATCTTCACCGCCGACGGGCAGCTGGCGGTCTCCGTCATCCAGGAGGGCGTGATCCGGGCACCCCGCGGGTGAGGGGCGTACGGGGCGGGCGCCGCCGGCCGTTCCCGGCCGCCCCGGCGCCGCTCAGAGCAGCCCGGCGGCCTTGAGGAGGTACGCGGTGAGCGGGTCGTAGTGGCGCGGGCTGCGCACATGGTCGTCCAGCGGGATCGTCACCCGCAGCGTGCCCTCGGCCTCCGCGAGGAAGAGCGCCGGGTCGTTGCAGTCGGCGAAGCCCACCGCCTCGATACCGCGCTGCGCCGCGCACCCGGCCCAGCCGTGATCGGCCATCACCAGATCGGGCAGCGGACGGCCCGCCCGCTCCAGCCCGTCCAGGACCGCGGCCATCGGCGCGGGGGAGTGGGTGTGCCACAGCGTCGCCCCGCGCTCCAGCATCGCCACCTCGCCGAACTGGAACACCATCCCGTCGTCGGCCTGGAGCCCGTCCGGCACCACGACGATCTCGCAGCCCTTGGCCCGCAGCGCCTCCGCGGTCGCCCGGTGCACGTCCAGCAGTCCGCCCGGATGCCCGGTGGCGAACAGCACCCGCTGCCGCCCCGCGGCCGCCTTGTGCAGCACCGCCGCCGCGCGGTCCAGCGCGTCCACCGTCAGCTCGGGGTCGATGGTGTCCTGCCCGCTGCGGTGGTGCGGGTCGTCGTTGACCCCGCACCGCTCCGCCATGACGGCCAGCACGTCCTGCTCGTCCGTCCACCGGTCGCCCAGCTCCAGCCCGAACCAGTAGTGGCGGTCACCGTTGGCGAGCCTGCGGTAGTGGGAGAGGTTGTTCTCCCGGGGCGTGGCGACGTCACCGGCGATCCGGGTCCGTACGAGATGGTCGACGAGTTCGGCGCGGGTGGGGACGGCGTCCACGGTGGGTATCGGCATGGCGCCATTGTGCCCGCCGCGGTCGGCGGCGGGCCGGGGTTCCGGGGCGGAACGCCCGCGCCGGGCGCGGCGTGCCGGCCTTCGGGGCAGCTGTCCCACGGCGGTCCGGGCGCCCGCCTGGCCGTTCCGTCGAACGCCTCGCGCCCGACTCACGCAAATGTCCATCCCCCAGGGCTTCGGGTCTCCCTACCCTCACCCTCATGACCACCGCATCCGCCGCCTCGTCCGGCCCCGTCGGCCCCACCGACTCCTCCCGCGTCCCGCGCTACGCCGGGCCCGCGACCTTCGCCCGTCTGCCCCGCCTCGACCAGGTCACCGCCGCCGATGTCGCGGTGGTCGGCGTGCCGTTCGACACCGGCGTCTCGTACCGGCCCGGCGCCCGCTTCGGCGGCAACGCCATCCGTGAGGCGTCGCGCCTGCTGCGCCCGTACAACCCGGCGCAGGACGCGTCCCCCTTCGCGCTGGCGCAGGTCGCGGACGCGGGCGACATCGCCGCCAACCCGTTCCACATCAACGAGGCGGTCGAGACGATCGAGGCGGGCGCGGACGACCTGCTCGGCACCGGCGCCCGCCTGATGACGCTGGGCGGCGACCACACCATCGCGCTGCCGCTGCTCCGCTCCGTCGCGAAGAAGCACGGCCCGGTCGCCCTGCTCCACTTCGACGCGCACCTCGACACCTGGGACACCTACTTCGGCGCCGAGTACACCCACGGCACGCCGTTCCGCCGCGCCGTCGAGGAGGGCATCCTCGACACCTCCGCCCTCTCCCACGTCGGCACCCGCGGCCCGCTCTACGGCAAGCAGGACCTCACGGACGACGAGAAGATGGGCTTCGGCATCGTCACCTCCGCCGACGTCATGCGGCGCGGCGTCGACGAGATCGCCGACCAGCTCCGGCAGCGCATCGGCGACCGCCCGCTCTACATCTCCATCGACATCGACGTCCTGGACCCGGCGCACGCCCCGGGCACCGGCACCCCCGAGGCCGGCGGTCTCACCAGCCGCGAACTCCTGGAGATCCTGCGCGGTCTGGCCTCCTGCCACCTCGTCTCCGCCGACCTCGTCGAGGTCGCCCCGGCCTACGACCACGCGGAGATCACGTCGGTGGCCGCCTCCCACACGGCGTACGAACTCACCACGATCATGGCGCGGCAGATCGCGGCGGCGCGCGGCTGACGCGACGGCAACGAGCGGGCGGGCGGCGGCCGTCGGGGGCCGCCGCCCGCCCGTCGTTCCTCGCCTTCGGCGGCGGGCATCTCGCGGAGCTCGTCCCAGCCTGTGTGGTAGTCGTCCGCCATCCAGTCGCCGATGCCCTCGAACAGGTCGTTCCACGGACCGCCCCCGCTCAGGCCGAGGCGGCGTGCCCGATGGCGCGCGGTGACCGCCCCCGGCGGCCCGGGCGGGATATATGAGGTGCGGGGGCCGGGCCAGCCGCGGGCGGGCCCGGGGGCGGGGTGGCCGTGCCACCGATGCGGCCCTGGAGCAGCCGGGACAGCGAGGCATGGACGTCCTCGACCGTGCGGTGCGGCTGGAAGGACTGCCAGTCGAGGGCGGCCACCAGGACCATGCCGAAGAGGGCGGACGCGGTGAGCGGGACGTCGACCTCCTCGCTCAGCTCACCGGCGTCGACCGCGTCCCGCAGGACGGATTCGACGACGGTCATCGCACGGCCGCGCACCGACCGCAAGGTGGCGCGCCAGCTGCGGTTGGTGCGCCACAGCTCGGCGACGTACAGCTGGGTGAGCGCGGGGGCGCCGGCGATGAACTCCAGCCCGGCGCGGATCATCGCGTCCACGCCGTCGATGTGGGTGCCGCCGCGCGCCGTCACGTCGTCGGAGGCCTGGCGCAGGGAGGCGGCGAGCAGATCGATGCCGTCCCGCAGCAACTCCTCGAAGAGGACGTTCTTGCTGGTGAAGTTGTAGTAGACGGTGCCCTTCGCGACACCGGCGCGCTCAGCGATCTCGTCCACCGTGGTGGCGGAGAAGCCCTGCTCGGCGATGAGCGTGACGGCGGCCTCGAAGAGCTTGCGGCGGGTGCTCTCACGCCGGGCGGCGCGGGAAACCGCCGCGGGGGCGGTGCCGTTTGCGGCACCGCCCCTACGGCTTGCAACTGTGTCGGTCACAGGCTGAGTTCCGGATGCAGGTCCTTCATCCGGACGACCTGCCGGCCACGCGCGGTCAGCGCGGTCAGGGCCAGCGAGCCGAGGGTGAAGACGGCCAGCACGATGCTGCCCTGGCCGACGATCGAGAGATCGCCGCCGGTGATCAGACGGCGCAGCCCGTCGACGACGTAGCTCATCGGCAGGAACGGGTGGATCGCCGCGAAGAACCCGGGGCTGGTCTGCACCGGGTAGGTGCCGCCCGCCGAGGTCAGCTGGAGCATCAGGATGACCAGGGTGAGCACCCGGCCCGCCGGTCCGAAGACCGCGCTCAGCAGCTGGATCAGGGAGGTGAAGCACGCCGTCGCCAGCAGCAGATAGCCGATCGTGGCGGTCGCCCGCGCCATCTCCAGGCCGAGGCCCCAGTGGAGCACCGCCATCAGCGCCAGCACCTGGGCCACGCCGATCGCGAAGGCCGGGAGCCAGGAGCCGAGGGCTATCCGCCAGCCCGGCGCGCCGGCGGCGAGCGCCCGCTTGCCCAGCGGCTGGAACAGCATGAAGGCGACCATCGCGCCGACCCACAGGGACAGCGGGATGAAGTACGGGGCGAGGCCCGTGCCGTAGTTGGGCGCCTTGTGCATCGACTTGGCGGCCAGCTCGACCGGGTCGGCCATGACCTCGGTCCGCGTGTCGCGCTCCTGCTTGTCGTAGTCGGGGATCTTGGCGACGCCGCTGTGCAGACCGCTGGCCAGCTGGTTGGAGCCGTCCTTCAGCTTGTACAGACCGCCGTTGAGCGAGATCGCGCCCTCCTTCAGCTTGCCCAGGCCGCCCGCCAGCTGGTCGGTGCCGTTCTTGGCGTCACTGATGCCGTGGTGGACCCGGCCCGCGCCGTCGGCGAGGTCGCCCGCGCCGTCGGCCAGCCGGCCGCTGCCGTCGGCGATCTTGGAGCTGCCGTCGGAGAGCGCGCCCAGGCCGGTGACGAACCGGTCGGCGCCGTCGGCCACCTGGTGCGCCCCGGCGTTCAACTTGTTGATCTGCGCGATCTGCCCGTCGGCGTGCCGGGCGATGTCCGGCACCTGCTCGGCGACCATCACCGCGCCCTGGTGGATCTCGCGCAGCTTCGCGCGCTGCGTGTCGAGGTCGAGGCGAGAGAGGGCCCCGTCGACCTTCTCCGCCGCGTCCGCCGCGGCGGCGGTACCGGCGGCGACACCCTTGAGCTCCGCGCACTCGGTGCCGGAGGCCCCGGCCGTGCACTGCTTGCGGTAGACCTCGGCCGCGTCGTCGGCCGCCTGCCGCGCCTGGGCCGCGGCGGTCTTGGAGTTGCCGGGCAGCGTGCCCAGGTCGTGGTCGAGGGTCTCGGTGAGGTCGGCGACGAACTGCGCCCCCCTGGCGATCTCCTCACTGTGCTTCTTGAGGTACGGGAGGTCCTTCTTGGCGAGCCCGTTGAGCTTCGTGGCGAGCTGCTGGGTGCCGTCGGCGACCTGCCCGGCGCCCTTGCTCAGCTCCTTGGCCTTGGCCTGTGCCTGACCGATACCGGAGTGGAGGTCCGAGGCGCCCTTGCCGAGCTGCCCGGCCTTGTCGTGCAGGGTGTCCGCACCGTCGCTGACCTTGCCCGAGCCCTCGTTGAGCTCGCCGAGGCCGCCCGACAGCTTGCCGGTGCTCTCCTCGGCGGTGCCGAGCCCGTCGGCGAGCTTGCCCGCGCCCTTCTTGGCGTCGTGCAGACCGTCGTCCAGCTCTCCGGCGCCGTCGGCGGCCTTCTGCGTCTGGTCGTGGAGGTCCGAGAAGGAGACGAAGATCTTGTCGAGGAACTGCCGCGACGACTTCGCCGACGTCTTGGCCCGGATCTCCGAGAACACCGTCTTGGAGATCGAGCCGACGATGTAGTTGTTGGCGTCGTTCGTACGGACCTGGAGCGCGCCGGTCTGCGGGGAGTCCCCGCCGCTGGACGCGATGCGCTCGCTGAAGTTTGAGGGGATGGTCAGCGACAGGTAGTACCTGCCGTCCTCCAGGCCCTTCGACGCCTCACCGGAGCCGACCTCCTGCCAGTCGAAGGTGTCGCTGTCGCGGACGCTCTTGACGAGCTGGGAGCCTGCGTCGAGGTGCTTGCCGTCGGCCGTGGCGCCCTTGTCGTCGTTGACGAGAGCGACCGGGATCTTGTCCAGTCGGCTGTAGGGGTCCCAGAAGGAACAGAGGTAGAGCGCTCCGTAGAGCAGGGGGATCAGCGTGAGAGCGATGATGCCGAGCCGGGGGAGCTTGCCCCGGCCGAAACGCCTCAGCTCAAGCGCGGCCAGTTTCGGCGAACGCATGCGCTGTTTCCTCCTCGTGGGTGTCGGCCGGGCCCTGCGGGCCGGCGGTGGTCGTGGCATCGGTGGTGGCGGCGCGCGGCGCGGCGTCGGAGTCCGTCCGGACGATCAGCGCGTCCTCGGGGGCGTCGCCGGCGACGGCCACGACGGTGGTGCCCGCCGCCGACAGGTCGCGCAACAGTCCCCAGATCTGCTCACGTTCGGCCGCGGAGAGCTTGAGGTCGACATCGTCGACGGCGAGCAGATGCGGGGCGTGCAGCATGCCGAGCGCCAGGGACAGCCGCAGCGCCTCCAGGCGTTCGAGGTCGCGGACGGCGGTGTTCAGCCCCTTCGGCAGGGTGTCGGGATCGAGGCTCACGGCCGCCAGCGCGGCCTCGATCCTGGCCCGGCGCTCCGCCTTGCGGCGACGGCCCCAGGAGAGTCCGCCGAGCGGGGAGCCCTTGAGGCGGCGGACCAACAGGGCCTGTTCCTTGAGGTGTTCGCCGACGGTGAGGGCCGGTTCCAGCTCGGCGACGCCCGGTACGTGGGCGACCGCCGTCCGGCCGCGCACCGCACCCATCCGCTTGGGCAGCGGGAAGCCCGCGACGGTGGCCTGGCCCTCGGCGAGCCGCATCCGGCCGGTGAGCGCGAGCAGGAGGCAGGTGCGGCCGGAGCCCGAGGGGCCCTGCAGCGCGATCAGTGCACCCGGCTCCGCGGAGATGTCGACACCTCTGAAGGCCCATCCGCGCGGTCCTTTGACGCCGATCCCCTTGGCGATGACCGCCGCCCCTTGACGGGTGGTGTCCACTACCCCTCCTTTGGTCTGACTGGTCAGTCTAAAAGTTTGCCGCATTGAACCCCGCTTGACCAATCGGGGCCTCGCCAAATGCCCGATTTCGGTGCGCTCGGCGGCGCTACGTGCTTAAGGTCACCCCTGACGTCGCAAGGACGCCGCGATTTCCCCAGGAAGCGGCCCGCGCCGGGCAGTTGCGGATACGGGCCGCACACGGACGACGGAGAGCGATGAATCACACGGCACGGCATCCGGCGTATCCACCACCTCCCGAGCGCCACCGGACGGCCCGCGCGGCCGCCCGCCCCCGCAGGCTGCTCGCCCCGCTCGTCGCAGCGGCCCTCCTCGCGGGCTCGGCCCCCGCCTCGGCCGCAGCGCACCCCCTCCGCACCGCGCCCGCCGCCTCGGAAACCGGCTCCGGCCGGGGCGCGCCCTGCGGCAACGGTCCGGGATGGACGGCGAGTTCGACCCGTATCGACCCCAAGGACAGTCACCACGCCTACGTCGGCAACGGCTATCTCGGCCAGCGCATCCCGCCCCACGGCACCGGATATGCCGCCCCCGGCGGCGCCACCGGCTGGCCGCTGAAGACCCCCGCCTACGACGGATCGTTCGTCTCCGGGCTTTACGCCAAGGGCCCCGCGAACGTCGAGGGACGGCAGGCCGTCGCGGCGCTCCCCACCTGGACCACGCTCGATGTGACCACCGGCGGACCGGGCGCCGAGACCTTCTCCTCCGCCACCCCCGCCGCCCGCATCTCCCACTACCGGCAGACCCTCGACCTGCGCTGCGGCTTCGTCCGCACCTCCCTGACCTGGACCACCGCCGACGGCCGCGCCACCGACCTCGTCTACGACGTCCTCGCCGACCGGACCGACGCCCACATCGGCGCCGTACGCCTGCGGATGACGCCGCACTGGAGCGGCGCGGCGACCGTCACCGACATGCTCGACGGACACGGCGCCCGCCGGATGAAGGCCACCGGAACCGCCTCCGCGCACGGCACCATGGACATCGCCTTCCGCACCGATGGCACCGACACCGACGGCGCCGTCGCCTCGACGCTGCGCCCCGGGCCGCAGGTCCACCCCCGCCGGGGCCTGCGGCCCGCCCGTGCCTCCGGGCTGACCAACCGGCAGCGCGTCACCTTCCCCGTCCGCAACGGCCGCGGCTACGAACTGACCAAATACATCGGCGTCGACACCGCCCTGACCTCCCGCTCGCCCCGCGCCGCCGCCCGTTCGGCGTCGCTGCGGGCCGCCGAGCGGGGCTGGCCGTCGCTCTTCGCCCGGCACGCCGCCGCCTGGCGCTCCCTGTGGCGCAGCGACATCGAGGTGGCCGGACGGCCCGAGCTGCAGTCCTGGATCCGCTCGGCACAGTACGGACTGCTCTCCGCCACCCGCGCCGGAAACCGGAACAGCATCGGCCCCACCGGTTTGACCAGCGACAACTACGCGGGCGAGGTCTTCTGGGACGCCGAGACCTGGATGTACCCGGGCCTGCTGGCGAGCCACCCCGCGCTCGCCCGGTCGATCGTTGGCTACCGCTACAAGACCCGCGCGGGTGCCCGCGCCAACGCCCGCAAGCTCGGCTACGACGGGCTGTTCTACTCCTGGACCAGTGGCAGCAAGGGCGACCTGTGGAGCGAATGCCACAGCTGGGACCCGCCGCACTGCCGCACCCAGAACCACCTCATGGGCGACATCTCCCTCGCCACCTGGCAGTACTACCTCGCCACCAAGGACACCGCCTGGCTGCGGTCGCGCGGCTGGCCCGTGCTCAAGGGCATCGCGGAATTCTGGGCCTCCCGCGCCACCCGCAACGCCGACGGCAGCTACTCCGTCAAGAACGTCGCCGGGCCCGACGAGTACAGCAACGGCGTCGACGACGGCGTCTTCACCAACGCGGGCGCCGCCACCGCGCTGCGGCACGCCCTGCGCGTCGCCGCCGTCCTCGGCGAACCGGCCCCCGCCGCCTGGCGGACGATCGCCGACAAGCTGCGCATCCCCTACGACGCCAAGAGCAAGGTCTTCGCGCAGTACGCCGGATACCGGGGCACCACCATCAAACAGGCCGACACCGTGCTGCTGATGTACCCCCTGGAATGGCCGATGACCACCCAGCAGGCGGCGGACACGCTCGACTACTACGCGGCCCGCACCGACCCCGACGGCCCGGCCATGACCGACTCCGTCCACGCCATCGACGCCGCCGCCCTCGGTGAACCCGGCTGCGCCGCCCACACCTACCTCCTGCGGTCCATCAAGCCGTTCGTCCGCGGGCCGTTCGCGCAGTTCTCCGAGGCACGCGGCGACAAGGCGGGCGCCGAGGACCCGCACGCCGGACAGCCTGCCCAGGACTTCCTCACCGGCAAGGGTGGCTTCCTGCAGACCTTCACCCACGGCCTGACCGGCCTGCGACTGCGCGAGAACGCCGTGCACCTCGACCCGACGCTGCCGCCGCAGCTCTCCCGCGGCGTCACCCTGCGCGGCCTGCGCTGGCAGGGCCGGACGTACGACGTGGCGATCGGCGCGCACCGCACGCTGGTCCGGCTGACGGCGGGTGCTCCCCTGCGGATCGAGACGCCGCAGGGCGTCAAGGTGGCCCGCGAGGGCCTGCCCGCCGTCCTCACGACCCGGCGCCCCGACCTCACTCCCACGGACAACGCCGCGCGCTGCACCCCGGCGAAGGCGACGTCCGAGGAGCCCGGGATGTACGCGGGCGCCGCCGTGGACGGCAACGCCACCACCGCGTGGGTGCCCGACGCCGCCGACGGCACGCTCACCGTCGACCTCGGCCGCGTCGTGACCGTCGGGCAGATCACCCCGCACTGGAACGCGACCAAGCCGCTCTCCTTCACCGTGCAGATCTCTCGGGACGGCAGCCACTGGACCGGCACCGGATACGCGGGCCGTACCCCGGCGCGGTACGTCCGCGTCACGGTCCACGGAGATCCGCGGCCGAACCCCGATGGCACGCCGAAGAAGCGCCCGGGGATCGCCGAACTGACGGTGGAGAAAGCCACCGGCACGGGCGGCGCCGGGAACTGACCCGCACCGCCCTCGACACACCGCGCGGCGGCCGGGCCGCACCCCGATGCCCGGCCGCCGCCGCACGCCGTCCCTGCCACGGTCGGCCGGATATCGCGCCCTCCGCGCGGTCGGCGGTGCCCCGGCCGCGCCCGTGGACGCAGCGGAAGATGTGGAGAAGCAGGTCGAAGGGGGAGACGCCGCACCGCTCGGGCGGCGCCGACGAGCGGTTGGAGGGGTCGAGTGCGCGAATCTGTGTTCTCATGTCACTCAGCGTGACGGTTGCCCGGCTCGGTCGCCATCAGGGATCCCCCGGAGATCGCCCCTGACTCCCCCTGACTCCGTCTCGGGGAAGACCCGGATTCCTGACCGATCTCCCGCGCGGAGTGTGGCGGCGGGATGAAATCCGCCGGTAGCGATGTTGGAACATTCCGTCAAGGACGAGGCGCGGGAGGCACCGGGTGGCGGGGACGGACACGGCAGGACAGAGCTGGGCGCGGAGGCTGATCCGCGACTGTTGGCATCACAGGACGGATGTGCTGCTCTCCCTCGGCTCTTCGCTGGGCGGTATGGCGGTCATGGCGCTGGTGCCCCTCATCCCGAAGCTGATCATCGACGATGTGATCGTCCGCCACGACCGCGCGCTCGCCCCCTGGGCCACCCTCATGATCGTCGCCGCGGTCGTCGTCTACGCCCTCACCTATGTCCGCCGCTACTACGGCGGACGGCTCGCCCTCGACGTCCAGCACAACCTCCGCACCCGCATGTACGGCTCGATCGCCCGGCTCGACGGACGGCGTCAGGACGAGCTGAGCACCGGCCAGGTCGTCGGCCGTGCCACCAGCGACCTCCAGCTCATCCAGAGCCTGCTCTTCATGACGCCCATGATGATCGGGAACGTCCTGCTCTTCCTGGTCTCGCTGGTCGTGATGCTGGTGCTCTCGCCGCTGCTCACGGTCATCGCGCTGGCCGTCGCCCCGGCCCTGTGGTTCGTCGCCAAGCGCAGCCGCGCGCGCCTCTACCCCGCCACCTGGTACGCCCAGAGCCAGGCCGCCGCGGTCGCGGGCGTCGTGGACGGCGCGGTCTCCGGCGTCCGCGTCGTCAAGGGCTTCGGGCAGGAGCAGCAGGAGACCGGCAAACTCCGGGACGTGGGCCGCAAGCTGTTCGCCGGACGGCTGCGCACGGTGCGCCTCAACGCCGTCTACAACCCCGCCCTCCAAGCCGTCCCGGCCCTCGGGCAGGTCGCGATGCTGGCTCTCGGCGGCTGGATGGCCACCCGCGGCGAGGTCACCTTGGGCACCTTTGTCGCCTTCTCCACCTACCTCGCCCAGCTCGTCGGCCCGGTCCGGATGCTGGCCGTGGTGCTGACCGTCGGCCAGCAGGCACGGGCCGGGGTCGAGCGGGTCTACGAACTCATCGACACCGACCCGGTCGTCGAGGAGCGCCCCGACGCCCACGAACTCCCCGCCGACGCCCCCGCAACCGTCGAGTTCGACGCCGTCACCTTTGGCTACGGCGAGGCCGCCACCGCCGAGCCCGAGCCCGAGCCCGAGCCCGAGTACGACGCCGAGGCCGTCGGAGCCCTGGCCACCGGCGTCCCCGAGAGGCCCGCCCCAGGCGACACCACCGCGCCCCGCCCCGTACTGGACGGCTTCTCGCTGCGCATCGCCCCGGGGGAGACCGTCGCCGTCGTCGGCCGGTCCGGCAGCGGCAAGTCCACCGTCTCGCTGCTGCTGCCCCGCTTCTACGACGTCACCGCCGGTCGCGTCCTGATCGGTGGCCACGACGTCCGCGACCTCACCCTGGAGTCGCTGCGCTCCGTCATCGGCCTGGTGCCCGAGAGCAGCTTCCTCTTCTCCGACTCGGTGCGCGACAACATCGCGTACGGCCACCCGGAGGCCACCGACGAGCAGATCCGTACGGCCGCCCGCGCCGCGCAGGCCGACGGCTTCATCAGCGCGCTGCCCGAGGGGTACGACACCAAGGTCGGCGAGCAGGGCCTGACGCTCTCCGGGGGGCAGCGGCAGCGCATAGCCCTCGCCCGCGCCATCCTCACCGACCCGCGGCTGCTGGTACTGGACGATGCGACCTCCGCCGTCGACGCCCGCGTCGAGCACGAGATCCACGAAGCGCTGCGCGGGGTGATGGCGGGCCGCACGACACTGCTGATCGCCCACCGCGCCTCCACCCTGGCCCTCGCCGACCGCGTCGCCGTGCTCGACGGCGGCCGGCTCGTCGACATCGGCACCCAGGACGAACTCACCGACCGTTGTCCCCTCTACCGCAGCCTGCTGACCGACCCGGACGAGCTGGGCAGCGTCCCGCACGACCCGGCCGGTGAGGTCGCGGGCGCCTTCGACGGCGAATCCGCCGCGACCGGCCTCCTCGAACCACTCCCCACGGGCCCTGCGACGGCCCGCCCCGACGGCGCGCACCCTGATGGCGCCCACCCCGTCACCCCGGGCCGCGCCCCCGGCCCCGACGGCATCACCCCCGAGCTGTGGGTCCGCCGCGACACCGACGGCGCCCCGGAAGGAGCGATCGGACCGGCAGCGACCCCCGAACTCCTCGAACAGGTCGCCGAGCTCCCGCCGGCCATCGACACCCCGGACGTCGACGAGGAGCGGGCCGCCGCGGCCGAGGGCTCGTACGGCCTGCGACAACTGCTGCACGGCTTCGGCGGACCGCTGCTGATCGCCCTCGGCCTGGTGGCCGTGGACGCCCTCGGCGGTCTCCTGGTGCCGATCCTCATCCGGCAGGGCATCGACGAAGGCGTCCGCCGCGGGGTGCTCGCCGGGGTGTGGACGGCCGCGCTCCTCGCCCTGGTGACGGTGTTCGTCCAGTGGGCCGCGCAGATCGGCGGCAACAGGATGACCGGCCGTACCGGTGAGCGGGTCCTGTACTCCCTCCGCGTCAAGATCTTCGCCCAGCTCCAGCGTCTCGGCCTCGACTACTACGAGCGCGAACTCACCGGCAAGATCATGACGCGGATGACCACGGACATCGACGCACTGTCGACGTTCCTGCAGACCGGCTTGGTCACGGCCGTCGTCTCGGTGCTGACCTTCGGCGGCATCCTCGTTGCGCTGCTCGTCATCGACGCCCAGCTGGCCCTGATCGTCTTCGCCACCCTCCCGCCGCTGATCCTCGGCACGTACTTCTTCCGCAAGCAGAGTGTCAAGGCGTACGAGCTGGCCCGTGAGCGGATCAGCGTCGTCAACGGCGACCTTCAGGAGAGCGTCGCCGGACTGCGGATAGTCCAGGCGTTCCGGCGCGAGGGCATGGGCGCCGCGCGGTTCGCCGACCGCAGCCACGCCTACCGCCAGGCCCGGGTCCGCGGCCAGTTCCTGATATCGGTGTACTTCCCGTTCGTGCAGCTGCTGTCGTCGGTCGCCGCCGCCCTGGTGCTGATCGTCGGCGCCGGACGGGTCGGCGCGGGCACCCTGACGGCCGGTGCGCTTGTCGCCTACCTCCTCTACATCGACCTGTTCTTCGCCCCTGTCCAGCAGCTCTCCCAGGTCTTCGACGGCTACCAGCAGGCATCCGTCTCGCTCGGCCGCATCCAGGAGCTGCTGCGTGAGCCGACCACCACCCCCGCCGCGGCACACCCCCGCCCGGTGCCGGAGCTGCGTGGCGAGATCACCTTCGACGGCGTGGACTTCCACTACGGTGCGCGGCGCGAGGGCACCGAACAGGCGCTGACCGGCATCGACCTGACGATCCCCGCCGGGCAGACCGTCGCCTTCGTCGGCGAGACCGGCGCCGGAAAGTCCACCCTCGTCAAGCTGGTCGCCCGTTTCTACGACCCGACCGCCGGTGCCGTCCGCGCCGACGGCACCGACCTGCGGGAGCTGGACCTCACCGGCTACCGCCACCGCCTCGGCATCGTCCCCCAGGAGTCGTACCTCTTCGCCGGTACGGTCCGCGAGGCCATCGCCTACGGGCGGCCGGACGCCACCGACGCCGAGGTGGAGGCCGCGGCCCGCGCGGTCGGCGCCCACGCGATGATCGCCACCCTCGACGGCGGCTACCTCCATGAGGTCGCCGAGCGCGGCCGCAACCTCTCCGCAGGTCAGCGCCAGCTGCTGGCCCTGGCCCGCGCCGAACTGGTCGACCCCGACATCCTGCTGCTCGACGAGGCCACCGCAGCCCTCGACCTCGCCTCCGAGGCCGTCGTCAACCAGGCCACCGACCGGCTCGCCGGACGCCGTACGACGCTCGTCGTCGCGCACCGTCTGACGACCGCGGCGCGCGCCGACCGGGTCGTGGTGATGGACCGCGGTGGGGTCGCCGAGGACGGCACCCACGCCGAACTCCTCGCCCTCGACGGCCGTTACGCCGCCCTGTGGCGCGCGTTCGCCGGCGAGGAGGCGACGGCGCGGATCTGACCACGGCCCGGCGGGGGCCGCCAACCCCCGCCGGACAGGCGTTACCCATCGGTGCTGGTCGGCCCCGATTCCCCCCAGGTAGGTTCGGCGCGAATTCCGCGACCCCTGGGGAGGGATCATGCGAAGAACGCTCAGCTGGCTGGTGCCGCTTGCCGTCCTGATCGGCACGGCGGGCGCCACCACCGCCCCGGCCGGAGCTGCCACCGCCGCGCCGGAGACGCAGGACATCAAGGAGCGCCTGCTCGCGATACCGGGCATGCACCTGGTGGAGGAGAAGCCGGTCGACGGCTACCGCTACTTCGTCCTCACGTACACCCAGCCGGTCGACCACCGTCACCCCGCCCGGGGCACGTTCGAGCAGCGGCTGACCGTGCTGCACAAGGCGGTCGACCGCCCAACCGTCTTCTACACCTCGGGCTACAACGTCAGCACCACCCCGTCCCGCAGCGAGCCGACGCAGATCATCGACGGCAACCAGGTCTCCCTGGAATACCGTTACTTCACCCCCTCCCGGCCACAGCCCGCCGACTGGAAGAAGCTGGACATCCGGCAGGCGGCCGACGACCAGCACCGCATCTACCAGGCGCTGCACCGCATCTACGGGAAGAACTGGATCGCCACCGGCGGCAGCAAGGGCGGTATGACGGCGACGTACTACCGCCGCTTCCACCCCGACGACATGAACGGCACCGTCGCCTACGTCGCGCCCAACGACGTCGTCAACGACGAGGACTCCGCGTACGACCGGTTCTTCCGCACCGTCGGTACGCCGGAGTGCCGCACGGCGCTGCACGCCCTCACCCGCGAGGCGCTCAACCGCCGCGACGAGATGGACGAGCGGTTCGCCCGGTGGGCCGAGAAGGAGAAGAAGACCTTCCGCCTCTTCGGATCCGTCGACCGCGCCTACGAAGTGCTGGTGACGGACCTGGAGTTCGGTTTCTGGCAGTACCAGCCCGCCGCCACCGCCTGCAAGGACGTGCCTTCCCCGGACGTGTCCACCGACGCGCTGTGGACCTGGATGGACGAGGTCGGCGGCTTCGACAGCTACACCGACCAGGGCGTGGAGCCGTACACGCCGTACTACTACCAGGCCGGTACGCAGCTCGGTGAGCCCGGATACGGCTACCCGCACCTCAAGGGCCTGCTGAAGTACCCGGGCATCAACAACTCGCGGACGTTCGTGCCGCGTGACATCCCGATGCGGTTCGACAAGCGCGCCATGCCCGACGTGGACCGCTGGGTGCGCCACCACGCGCAGCGGATGATGTTCGTCAACGGCCAGTGGGACCCGTGGAGTTCGGAACACTTCGAACTGGGCAAGGGCGCCCGGGACTCCTCCGTCTACACCGTGCCCGGCGGCAACCACGGCTCCAACATCGCCAAGCTCAAGGACGCGGACCGCACGAAGGCCACCGCCTCCCTCCTGAAGTGGGCGGGCGTCGCCACCGACGGCAAGGCCACCGCACAGGCCCCCTACGACCGGAAGCTGGACCGGCAGGAGCTGCGCCGCACCCCGCCGCTGCGCCCCTGACCTCCGGATCCCGGGCCGGTCACGATCTGGCGGAACGATACGGCGCGCCCCTCCGCCCGGGAGGGGCGCGCCCCGCGCGTCAGTACGTCAGCCCGTGGCCGACCGGGTACAGCTCCTCGTCCGGTGCGTCGACCCGCATCACCGGCACCGGCAGCCGCCCCCGCGGCGACCGCCGCCCGGCGATCACCCGCGCCGCCGCCCGCACTTCGACATCGGTCCACCCGTAACTCGCCAGCCCCGCCCGTACGCCGTCGAGCTGCGCGATGTCGTACGGATTGCGGACCGCGAGCTGCACCACCGGCTTCCCCGTGGCGAGCAGCGCCTCGACGAGCGCGCGCTGTGCAGAACCGGGCGTGACGTCGTACGTCGCGACGACCGCGGCGTCGTGCTCGCCGAGCGACGCCACCACCTCGTCGATCATCGCCCGGTCCGGTGTCATGCCCGTGGACAGCGCGGTCGCGGCGAAGCCGAGCCCGGTCAGTTCCCGGGCCAGCACCCCGGTGGGCGGCCCGCCCGTCCCGGACGGCGCGGCCGCGTCCGCCCCCGCCACCAGCAGCCGGTGCTCGCGGCGGCGGGAGAGCGGCAGCACCCCGCCGGTGTTGCGCAGCAGCGTCGTCGTCCGGTCGGCGAGCGCGTCCGCCGTCTCCAGATGGCGGCGGACGCCCACCACCCGGTCGACCTCGGCCCGCGAGGTGTACGGATCGGCGAACAGGCCGCGGCGCTCCTTGAGCAGCAGGATGCGCAGCAGTTTGGCGTCGATGTCGGCCTCGGGCAGCTCGCCATCCTTCAGCGCGCGGACGACGGCGGCGTGTGCGACGGCGAGGTCCGGCGGGTTGAGCAGCTGGTCGACGCCCGCCTTGAGCGCCAGGACCGGCACCCGTTCGTCGCCGTACTTCTCGCGGACGCCTTGCATGCCCAGGGAGTCGGTGATCACCACGCCGTCGTAGCCGAGCCGTTCGCGCAGCAGTCCGGTGAGGATGGGGTGCGAGAGGGTCGCCGGGTCCCCGCTGGGGTCGAAGGCGGGGACGACGATGTGCGCCGACATGATCACGTCGATCCCGGCGGCCACGGCGGCACGGAACGGCGGCTCGTCCAGCCGCTCCCACTCCTCGGCGGTGTGGTGGATGGTGGGCAGCCCGACGTGGCTGTCGACGTCGGTGTCACCGTGCCCGGGGAAGTGCTTGGCGCAGGCGGCCACCCCGGCGCCCTGGTAGCCGCGTACCTGGGCGGTGACCATCCGCGCCACGGCCTGCGGATCGGAGCCGAAGGACCGGACGCCGATGATCGGGTTGGCGGGGTTGACGTTGACGTCGGCGTCCGGGGCGAAGTCCTGCCGGATGCCCATCGCGTACAGCTCGGCGCCGCTGATCCGCGCCGCCGTCGTGGCGTCGGCGCGGGAGCCCCCGGCGCCGAGCGCCATCGCGCCGGGCAGCAGGGTGGCGGGCGCGCCGATCCGCGCGACGATGCCGTGCTCCTGGTCGGTGGAGATCAGCGGCGGGACGGGCAGCCGCTGCGCGGCGCCCGCCCGCTGGATGCCGTTGGACAGCTCCGCGATCTGGTGCGGATCGCGGGTGTTGTGCGCCCAGCTGAAGTAGATGACGCCGCCGACGTGGTACTTCGCGATGAGTTCGGCCGCGTTGGCGACGCCGATCTCCTTGCGGTTGGCGTCCACGTCGGCCGGGTCCGGGTCGGTGGCGGAGTGCCCGTAGACCCGCATCACGAAGAGCTGACCGGCCTTCTCCTCCGGTGTCATACGGGCGATGAGACGCCGCATCCGGTCCCGTGCGGCGGCGGTGGGACGGGCGGCGACAGGGCTTGCGGCGGCCGCGGGAACGGTGCCCGCGGCGCAGGCGGCGGCGGCCGCGGCTGCGGTGGTGAGGACGGCACGTCTGGAGTGCATGTGCGTTCCTTCCGGCGGGCTTCCCCGGCGAAGTGAGGGACATTCGGAGGATCACGGATAGCCCGAAAGTATCGCGCGGTCAATGACCTGTTGACCGGCGCCGCCCGGCGGTTGCGGCGCGGACGGCGCCGTGCGCCCGGCGGGCGGCCCGGCGGGCGTTCGTCTCTCGGCGGCCCGTCAGAACCCCGCGTCCCGGGGGAGCACATCCCGGCCGACCGCGTTGTCAGACCCCGGCGGTACCGTTCGGAGCATGGGCAACGCGGTCAACGCAGCGGTGGTCGAAGGGGTCCTGGAGCGGATCACCTACGCCCACGAGGAGAGCGGCTACACCGTCGCGCGGGTCGACACCGGCCGCGGCGCGGGCGAGCTGCTGACCGTCGTCGGGGCGCTGTGGGGCGCGCAGCCCGGCGAATCCCTGCGGATGGAGGGCCGCTGGGGCTCCCACCCGCAGTACGGCAAGCAGTTCACCGTCGAGAACTACACCACCGTCCTGCCCGCCACGGTCCAGGGCATCCGCCGCTATCTCGGATCCGGCCTGATCAAGGGCATCGGCCCGCGCATCGCCGACCGCATCACCGAGCACTTCGGCGCGGGCACGCTCGACATCATCGAGGAGCAGGCGCAGCGCCTCATAGAGGTGCCCGGTCTCGGCCCGAAGCGGATGAAGATGATCGCCGCCGCGTGGGAGGAGCAGAAGGCGATCAAGGAGGTGATGGTCTTCCTCCAGGGCGTCGGCGTCTCCACCTCTCTCGCCGTACGCATCTACAAGAAGTACGCGGACGATGCCGTCACCGTGGTGCGCGAGCGGCCCTATCAGCTGGCGGCCGACGTCTGGGGCATCGGCTTCCTGACGGCCGACCGCATCGCCCAGGCGGTCGGCATCCCGCACGACAGCCCGGAGCGGGTCCGGGCCGGTATCCAGTACGCCCTGTCGCAGTCGGCGGACCAAGGGCACTGCTTCCTGCCCGAGGAACAACTGATCGCGGACGCCGTGAAGTTGCTGCAGGTGGACACCGGCCTGGTCATCGACTGCCTGGCCGAGCTGGCGGCGGACCCGGAGGGCGTGGTGCGCGAGAAGATCCCCCAGGGCGGCGGCGAGGAGCCCGTCACCGCCGTCTACCTGGTGCCCTTCCATCGCGCCGAGCTGTCCCTGGCCGGTCGGCTGACGCGGCTGCTGCGCACCCCCGAGGACCGGCTGGCCGTCTTCGGGGACGTCGACTGGGAGCGCGCGCTGGCCTGGCTGGCGCGGCGTACGGGCGCCGAGCTGGCGCCGGAGCAGCAGGACGCGGTGCGCCTCGCGCTGACCCGCAAGGTGGCGGTGCTCACCGGCGGCCCGGGCTGCGGCAAGTCGTTCACGGTCCGGTCGGTGGTCGAGCTGGCCCGCGCCAAGAAGGCCCGGGTGGTGCTGGCCGCGCCGACGGGGCGGGCCGCCAAACGGCTGGCGGAGCTGACGGGCGCGGAGGCGTCGACCGTCCACCGGCTGCTGGAGCTGAAGCCCGGCGGGGACGCCGCGTACGACGCCGACCGGCCGCTGGAGGCCGATCTGGTGGTGGTCGACGAGGCGTCCATGCTCGATCTGCTGCTCGCCAACAAGCTGGTCAAGGCGGTCCCGCCGGGCGCCCATCTGCTGCTGGTGGGCGACGTCGACCAGCTGCCGTCGGTCGGGGCGGGGGAGGTGCTGCGGGATCTGCTCGCCGACGGTGGCCCGGTGCCGTGTGTGCGGCTGACCAGGATCTTCCGCCAGGCCCAGCAGTCCGGTGTGGTGACCAACGCGCACCGCGTCAACGCCGGACGGCCGCCGCTGACCCAGGGCCTGCCGGACTTCTTCCTCTTCGCCGAGGAGGACACCGAGGCGGCCGGACGGCTGACCGTCGACGTGGCGGCCCGCCGCATTCCCGCGACCTTCGGGCTGGACGCCCGGCGGGACATCCAGGTGCTCGCCCCGATGCACCGCGGACCGGCCGGGGCGGGCGCGCTCAACGCCCTGCTCCAGCAGGCGGTGACCCCGGCGCGCCCGGAGGTGCCGGAGCGCCGCTTCGGCGGCCGGGTCTTCCGGGTGGGCGACAAGGTCACCCAGATCCGCAACAACTACGAGAAGGGCCGCAACGGCGTCTTCAACGGCACGGTCGGCGTGGTCACGGATATGAACACCGATGACCAGCGTCTCCTGGTGCGTACCGACGAGGACGAGGAGGTTCCGTACGACTTCGACGAGCTGGACGAGCTGGCGCACGCCTATGCGGTGACGATCCATCGCTCCCAGGGGAGCGAGTATCCGGCGGTGGTGATTCCGGTCACCACGGGCGCCTGGATGATGTTGCAGCGAAATCTGCTGTATACCGCGATAACTCGGGCAAAACGCTTGGTGGTGCTGGTGGGGTCCCGGAGGGCTCTGGGGCAGGCCGTGCGCACGGTGTCCGCCGGTCGGCGGTGTACGGCGCTCGATCACCGACTCGCCGGAGCGGTGGCGGTCGCTCAACTTCCCTAATCGGGTCGAAGGGGCGCAGGATGGTCACGTAAACGGCACTCAGTGCCGCCCGAAGGCCGAATTGCCGACCCCGAGTGCACATCCCACGTCCAAATGGGGGAAGGTAGAGGCAGTCAGGGCACCTCGAAGAAGAGGCACAACGTCGGTGAGGGATGACGTGAGCGACAACTCTGTAGTACTGCGTTACGGGGACGGCGAATACAGCTACCCGGTCGTCGACAGCAGCGTCGGCGACAAGGGCTTCGACATCTCGAAGCTGCGCGCCCAGACCGGTCTGGTGACCCTGGACTCCGGTTACGGCAACACCGCCGCGTATAAATCCGCGATCACCTATCTGGACGGTGAGCAGGGGATTCTGCGCTACCGCGGCTACCCGATCGAGCAGCTCGCGGAGCGCAGCACGTTCGTCGAGACCGCGTACCTGCTGATCAATGGCGAGCTGCCCACCGTCGACCAGCTGTCCACCTTCAAGCAGGACATCACGTACCACACCCTGCTGCACGAGGACGTCAAGCGCTTCTACGACGGCTTCCCCCGGGACGCCCACCCGATGGCGATGCTGTCGTCGGTCGTCAGCGCCCTGTCGACCTTCTACCAGGACAGCCACAACCCGTTCGACGAGCAGCAGCGGCACATCTCCACGATCCGCCTGCTGGCCAAGCTGCCGACGATCGCGGCGTACGCCTATAAGAAGTCGGTCGGCCACCCGGTGGTCTACCCGCGTAACGACCTTGGCTACGTCGAGAACTTCCTGCGCATGACGTTCTCGGTGCCGGCCGCCGAGTACGACCTGGACCCGGTCGTGGTCAGCGCCCTCGACAAGCTGCTGATCCTGCACGCGGACCACGAGCAGAACTGCTCGACCTCCACCGTGCGCCTGGTCGGCTCCTCGCAGGCGAACCTCTTCGCCTCGATCTCCGCCGGTATCAACGCGCTCTGGGGCCCCCTGCACGGCGGTGCCAACCAGTCCGTGCTGGAGATGCTGGAGGGCATCCAGCGCGACGGCGGCGACGTCGACTCCTTCATCCGCAAGGTGAAGAACAAGGAAGACGGCGTGAAGCTCATGGGCTTCGGGCACCGCGTCTACAAGAACTTCGACCCCCGGGCGAAGATCATCAAGGCGGCGGCGCACGACGTCCTCTCGGCACTCGGCAAGTCCGACGAGCTGCTGGACATCGCCCTGAAGCTGGAGGAGCACGCGCTCTCCGACGACTACTTCGTCGAGCGCAAGCTCTACCCGAACGTCGACTTCTACACCGGTCTGATCTACCGGGCCATGGGCTTCCCGACCGAGATGTTCACGGTCCTCTTCGCCCTCGGTCGCCTCCCGGGCTGGATCGCCCAGTGGCACGAGATGATCAAGGAGCCCGGTTCGCGGATCGGCCGCCCGCGGCAGATCTACACCGGCATCGTCGAGCGCGACTTCGTGCCCGTCGAGCAGCGCTGATCCGTCCGGGCGCCCGTGCCCGGCACGGAGAGGGCCCCCGCCCGTCCAGGGTGGGGGCCCGTTCGCGTTCGGTGCGGTGAACGCGGTGGAGAAACGAGAAGCGCCCCGCCTCCAGATCCCCCCACGGGTCCAGAGCGCGGGGCGCTTCCCTTGTCCCGGGTCGGATTCCCCCCACGGGATCCGTCCGGGCGTTCAGGGTGCACCGCGATCTGCCGGGACGCGCACGTTCGGGAGGGCCGCTCAAAGCTCCCCGGGCACGTCGCCCCGGCCACGCGTAGCCGGTCCGATCCCCCAAGACCGGCACGGCTGTTGCCGAGCAGGCCCCGCCGGGGAGCCTGCACACCTGGTTAGACTCTCGACCCCCCACGATGGTTACGTTCGGAACTCTGTGATCTGGGTCTCTTGCCATATGAGGGCGAAAACGGTCAAGGGCCGCGATCTGAATTTCGCGGCCCTGACGTATGGGTGTTGTGCCCATTGTGGGAATTTTGTGAACATGTGGGCTGTGTGGGCTACGGAGCGGCCCCTGTGGTGAAAAGCCCTCCGGTCGATACCGGGGAGGCTCAGGCCGGACCCAGCAGCTCGTAACCGGCCTCGTCCACCGCCTCGCGCACCGCGGCCTCGTCGAGGGCGGCCCGCGAAACGACGGTCACCAGGCCCGTGGCGGCCTCCGCGCGCACCGAGACGACGCCGTCCAGCTCCGAGATCTCGGAGTTGACCGCACCCTCGCAGTGCCCACAGGTCATGCCGGTCACCTTGTAGGTCGTGGTGATCTCGCCCGCCTGCGCCGCGCTCTCGCCGGAGTGGCAGGAGCTTTCGGGCGTGCAGCAGGAGCCGTTCGTCGATGCGGCGGTCATGGGAGTCTCCTCGTGGTGCCGATGGTCCGTGGATGTCGAGGTGTTGTACGGGTCGCCGGAGCGTGCGCCGCCAGAGGTGCGGCGGTGCGACCGGAGTCGCCGACGTCGTCCGGCGATGCCCACTGTATACCCCTAGGGGGTATCGATCCAGCGGTGTCGCGCCGTTCGCCCCGGCACACGTTGCCGTCCCGCGTGTCGCGCGTCAGCCTGGGAGGTACCGGACCGGAGCGCGCCGGACCGGGGCGATCGGAGGAGGCGCGCCGGATGGACGTGCTGGCCCTCTACGGGCTGCTGGTGCTCACCACCCTGCCACCGCTGGTGCCCAACTCCGCGGTGCTCGTCTCCGCCGGGGTCCTCGCCGCGCACGGCGATCTCTTCCTCCCGCTCGTCCTGCTGGTCGTCGCCGGCAGCGCGACCCTCGGCGACGTACTGATGTATCTGCTCGCCCGCCGCTTCGGCGGCCCGGCGCGCGCCTGGATGCGGCGCAGCGTCCGCCGCCGCGTCCTCCTGGAGTGGACCTCCCGGCGTATCGAGCGGTACGGCCTGCCCTTCGTCCTCGCGGTGCGGTTCCTGCCCAGCGGCCGGATCGTCGGCGCCGTCGCCTCCGGCGTCCTGCGCTACCCGCTGCGCCGCTATCTGCTCGGCGCCGGCATCGCCGAGACGGTGTGGGCGTCCTACTCGATCGGCCTCGGCTACCTCGGCAGCGCCGCCGTGGGTAACCGCCTCTACGCCGCCGCCCTGGGCATCGGCATCTCGTGCGCCGTCGCCGTTCTGGGTGCGGTCGTTCCATGGGTGGCGCGCCGCCGCGCCGTCCGGGCGCGGAGGGCGTCGGCGTGCCGGGTGACCGCTGCCGGGGTGGCGGTCCGGGGTGGTGGCTCCGGCGGTACGCGGTGGCGGGGCGAGGGCGATGTCGCGCAGGGTGGATGCCGCGTCCCGGGTCCGGGTCGACGTCCCCGGTCCGTTGTCAGTGGTCGCCCTTACCGTTGAGTCATGACTTACGAACTCTCCGTAATCATCTTGGTGTTGGGGTACGCGTCGGGCTGGGCGTGGCGGGCCCTTCGCGCTCCGGGGTGGGTCTTCCGGGGTCCCGGACGGTCGGGCCGGGGGAGTGGGCCGCGTTATGGGTGGCGCGGCTCACCGGTGGCCGCCGGGTGCCGGGGTGGTCCGCCGAGGTGCCCGGATTCAGGTGCCGTCCGTGGCCCGCAGTTCGCGGTCGACGGCGCGCAGCAGGGTGAGCAGCATGCGGTTCAGGGGCGTCGGGAGGGAGTGCCGTTCGCCTGCCGCGACCACCGCTCCGGAGAGGTATTCGTGCTCCAGCGGTCGGCCCGCCTCGCGGTCGTAGAGCATCGACGAACCGCCGCCGGGCGGGGCCATCGCATAGATCTCCAGCGTCCCGGAGATATCGCTGTCGCCGATGTCCGCCCCCTCCGCGCGGGCGACCTCCGCCGCCTCGGTGAGCAGCGCGCGGGCGAGCGCGGTCATCTCCGCCTCCCGGAAGATGTCCATCCGCTGCCCGAGCAGCGCCGTGAGGGGGTTGGCGGCGAGGTTGAGGAACAGCTTGCGCCAGGTGGCGGTGGTGAAGTCCGGCACCGGCGTGACGTTCAGCCCGGTGCCGTCCAGCAGCGCGGCGAACGCGTCGGACGACGGGCCCTGCGGCACATGGAGTTCGCTCGCGAGATGGTGGACGATCCTGCCCGGCGCGGTGCGCTCCGCCGAGAGGTAGCAGATCACCGGCAGTGTCGCGGTCCCCTCCGGGACATAGGGGGCCACGCGCTCCGTGAGCCCGATGCCGTTCTGGAGCACGGCGACGGTGGAGTCCGGCCCACACAGGGCGCGCAGCCAGGGCGCGGCACCGGGGGTGTCCTGCGCCTTGGTGGTCAGCAGTACCCAGTCGACGGGCCCGACCTGGGCGGGATCGGTGGCGACGGGGACCGCGGCGTGCCGTTCGGTGCCGTCGAGGAGGACGGTGAGCCCGTCGACAGGCGTCCGTACGCACAGGGTGACGTCGAGGCCGGCCCAGTGCGCCAGGGCGGCGGTGTAACCACCGATCCCACCGGCGCCGATCACCGCGAGACGGGCGGAGGAGGAGTGAGATGTCGTGGACATGAGGCGATCGTAGGAGCGGCCCGCCCGGCGTGTCCGGCGGTGCCCGGATCCGCCCGTGTCCCGGGGCGTCCGCGGAGGCGAGTCAGGCCCCGGACCGGCGTGGCCCGTGCACCGTGACGTAGGTCGTGCGGAGGTGGAGTCATCCCCGTCGGCTGTGGCCCGGTCTGCGGGTCACCCAGTCGCGGACGGTGTCGGCGAACCAGTACGGCCTGCCGCCCTCGACGAGGTCCGGCTCGGGAAGCAGCCCGTGCTTGCGGTACGAGCGCACGGTGTCCGGCCGTACCCGGATGTGCGCGGCGATGTCCTTGTAGGACCAGAGCCTCCGGTCGGTCATCGCTGCCTCGCCTCCCTGGATCCGGGGCCCCGGCCGCGCGGCCTGCGGGAGGCGCGGACGGGGCGGGTGTTCCTGTGCCCTGCGCCGGGACAACGACACCGACCGCTGCACGGACAGGGGCTGTTGATCACCTGTGACGGAAGACCCGCGTAATCGTGACGGATGTGACGCGCCGGGGACGGACGTGACAGGGACGGAACGGAAGGGGGGTGAGGGGGAGGTCGTGGCGGGATGCGGGATGCGGGAGGGAGGCGGCCTTACCGGTCGGGAAGTCCCGGATATGAGCGGCGGGCCGCCCCGCTCGGGACGGCCCGTCGTGTGAAGGGTGCCGCGCTGAGGGCGCGGGTGGGTCGGGTCAGGCGTAGAGCGCCTTCCAGGTCTTCTTGCCGACCTTGCCGTCAGCGGTCAGATGCGACGCCTTCTGGAACTTCTTGACGGCGGCGCGCGTCTGGTCGCCGAAGTAGCCGGTGAGGCTGCTCCAGGGCAGGTACTTGCGGTTGGCCAGCAGGCACTGGACCTGCTTGACCCGGTCGTTGCGCTGGCCGTACACGGTGAGCGCGGTGCCGTTGTAGTAGGCGCAGGCCGCCCGGGGGTCCGGTCCGGCGGCGGCCTGTGCCGCAGGTGCCGAGCCGGTCAGCAGAGCGGCGGTGATCAGGCCGGTGGCGGCCGCCAGGGCGGCCGGGCGGCGGATGGTGCGATGCAGTGAGGTGATGCGCATGATGTCCTCTTTTCCCCCGTTGAACGCCATGCATCCGTATGGTGCGTATCCGACCACCCCCAGGGGGTACGCGCGCCGGACCGCCCCGCATCCGGATGCCGTGCATCTACGGGCACGCCGCCCGCGCCCGCCGTGGTTGCCGGAGGTGCGGAGTCCGGTGCGTCAACTTTCCTACGTAAGAGGGGTGATGAGGGAGCATCGTCACGGACCGGTCGCTTTGCGCCGAACATCCCGTGGGTCGGGGGACGCGAAGGGGCGGCCGCCGCCCTCGCATCGACGCCGGACGTGCAGGGAAGGGGGCGGATCAGCGGTACAGCGCGGGCCGTTCGGGCAGGTCGACGGGGACACGCTCGCCGGTGCGCTGCGCCTGGAAGCCCGCCCGGCAGACCACCGCGGCGGCGTAGCCGTCCCAGCAGCCGGGGCCCTCCACCGTGCCGCGCCGGGTGGCGTTCACCCACCGCTGCACCTGCCGGTCGTACGCGCCCGCGAAGCGTTCCACGAAGCCCGGCGGGATGGTGCCGCCCCAGCGGCCCGCCGCGTTGACGAAGACGCCGCGGTCGTCGCCGATCCGGGCGGTGCCCCGCTCGCAGACCGCCTCGCAGGACACCTGGTAGCCGAAGCCGCAGTTGACGAACAGTTCCGTGTCGACGAGGTGGCCGTCCGCGGTCTCGAAGACGATCAGCTGCGGATCGTGCAGCCCTTCGGGCGCACCGCCGGAGGGCGCCGGGCGCAGCACCCGCACGGCGGTGATCTCGGTGTCCAGCAGCCAGCGCGTCACATCGATCTCGTGCACCGCGGAGTCGTGCAGTGTCTGCGTGTCGGTGCAGCCGGGCGGCGAGGCGACGTTGCGGTGCGTGTGGTGCAGCATCAGCGGACGGCCGTACGCGCCGCGCGTCAACTGTGCCTTGAGGGCGAGGTAGTCGGCGTCGTAGCGGCGCATGAAGCCCAGCTGGACGAGGCGGCGGCCGCCTCGCTGTTCGGCGGCGAGCACCCGCAGCGCGGAGTCCGGATCCGGCGTCAGCGGCTTCTCGCACAGCACCGGCAGCCCGCGGTCGAACGCCGCCATCAGCGCCGCCTCATGGGCCGCCCCCGGCGACGCGACGAGGACCGCGTCCACCCCCGGAACATCCATGGCGGCCACCGGATCGGTGCAGGCCACGGCCCCCTCGATGGCGTCGGTCAGCGCCTCGGCGCGCGCCCCGTCGACGTCGGCGACGACCGCCACCCGCGCCCCGCTGATCACCTCGTCGATCCGGCGTACGTGATCGGCGCCCATCCGCCCGGCGCCGATGACGGCCACCCCCAGCGTCCCGTGCATGTCGTCCTCCTGCTCGCGGTCCGTTCCGTCCGTCGCTCAGGCGCCGCAGGAGCGCAGAAAGCGGCGGGTGCGCCGGGCGATGGGCAGCGGCCGCTCCGGCGGACAGGGATACATGTCCTGCTCGACGATGGCGAAGAGCGCGGTGCCCAGCTCCTGCGCCGCCTCCAGGACGGGCGGCAACGCGGGCACACCGCGCGGCGGTTCGCACATCACGCCCTGCCGGACGGCCGGACCGAAGGCGGTGCCCTTGGCGCGGACATCGGCCAGGACACCGGGGTCGACCTGCTTGAGGTGGAGATAGCCGATGCGCTCGCCGTAGGTGCGGATCAGCGCGACGCTGTCACCGCCGCAGTAGGCGTAGTGGCCGGTGTCCAGGCAGAGGGAGACCAGGCCGGAGTCGGTGGCGTCGAGGAAGCGGGTGACGTGCTCCTCGGTGTCGAGGTGGGTGTCCGCGTGCGGATGCACCACCAGCATCAGGCCGAATTCCTCCCGCACCTGCCGGGCCAGCCGCTCCGTGCCCTCGGCCAGGTGCCGCCACTGCGCGGCCGTCAGCTCGGGCGGCTCCAGCTCCTCGGCGGTGCGGTCGTCACGCCAGAAGGACGGGATGGCGACGAGGTGCCCGGCGCCCGTCGCCCGGGCGAGCGCGGCGACCCGGGACACCTGCGCCCATGTCGCGTCCCAGACCGCGGGGCCGTGGTGCAGCGAGGTGAAGACCGTCCCGGCCGAGACACCGAGGCCACGCCGCGCGGTCTCGTCGCGCAGCACCGCCGGGTCGGTGGGGAGATACCCGTAGGGGCCCAGCTCGATCCAGTCGTAGCCCGCCTCGGTGACCTCGTCGAGAAAGCGCCGCCAGGGGACCTGCCGCGCGTCGTCGGGGAACCACACGCCCCACGAATCCGGCGCGGACCCCACTCGGATGCGGTCCAGAACGGGCGCGTCGGCACGGGCTGCGGACATGCGACGGCTCTCCTCTCGCCGGTCGGCGGTGACCGGGGGCGTGGGAGTGGTGGGCTCAGCCTCGCGGGCGCCTCGGGGGGTGTCAAGATTTCGTTCTGCCATAAGGATCTCCCGGCACGACCGCCCTGGGGAGCGCCGGACGGCGCCCCTGGAAGCGGTGGTTCCGCCGCGTCGCTCCCCTGGCGGAAGCCCGCGCGAGGGGGCGGCCCCACCCATGGGGCCACTCGCCGTACCGCCGTCCCCGTACAGGTCAGGGCGGTGTGCCGCGCCGTTGACACGGTCCGGCAGCCCCACTAGACCTGTGCCCGCGACGGGGCGTGGGCGCGCCGCCCGGCCCCGCCGTGCCGCGTCGGCCGAAGCGAAGGGGCCCCCATGACGGAACCGTTCGACCTCATCACCATGGGCCGCATCGGGGTGGACCTCTACCCCCTCCAGACGGGCGTGCCGCTCGCCCGCGTGGAGACGTTCGGGAAGTTCCTCGGCGGCTCCGCCACCAATGTCGCGGTGGCCGCCGCGCGCCTGGGCCGCCGCACCGCCGTCATCAGCCGCACCGGACGCGACCCCTTCGGCGACTACCTCCACCAGGCGCTGCGGGAATTCGGCGTCGACGACCGCTGGGTCACCGCCGTGGACGGTCTGCCCACCCCGGTCACGTTCTGCGAGATCTTCCCGCCGGACCACTTCCCGCTCTACTTCTACCGCCGCCCCACCGCCCCCGACCTCACCCTCCGCGCCGACGAGCTGGACCACGACGCGCTGCGGGCCGCCCGGATCCTCTGGGTCACCGGCACCGGACTGTGCGAGGAGCCCAGCCGCACCGCCACCCTCGCCGCGCTCGCCGCCCGCGGCAGGCGCGGCCCCACTGTCTTCGACCTCGACTGGCGTCCCCTGTTCTGGGGCGGTGCGGGCGGCGCCTCCGGGGACGGTGGCACGACCGGCGCCGCCGCCATGGCCGCCGCGCGCCCGCACTACGAGGCGGCGCTCGCCCACGCCACCGTCGCCGTCGGCAACGTCGACGAGGCCGAGGTCGCCACCGGGCTGCGCGACCCGAGGGCCTGCGCCGAGGCGCTGCTTGCCGGGGGCGCCGAACTCGCCGTCGTCAAACAGGGCCCCAAGGGCGTCCTCGCGGTGCACCGGGACGGCCGCACCGCCGAGGTCCCGGCCTTCCCCGTCGACGTCGTCAACGGCCTCGGCGCCGGTGACGCCTTCGGCGGCGCCCTCTGCCACGGCCTGCTGCATGGCTGGGACCTGGAGCCGATGATGCGCTACGCCAACGCGGCCGGTGCCCTCGTCGCCACCCGCCTCGCGTGCTCGCCCGCCATGCCGACCGCGGCGGAGGTCGACGCGTTCCTCGCCGGACGATGAACCCCGGCGTGCCCCGAAGCCCCGCCCGGAAAGAGCGGTTGGGGCCGCCGGGCCGTTGCGGCCGCGTCCGGACCCCGGCCCCGGACCGGCCCGACGGGCTCGCGCGGACCGGTGGGCACCGCCGCGGCGCACGGATTTTCCCTCACTGTCAGTGGTCGGGTGGAGACTTGTGGTCATGAATCCCGCATCCGCGTCATCCGCTTCCGCACCCGGCCCCGGCCGGGCCCTCGGCCTCCACATCCCGGCAGGTCACGGCGGTACCGGGCCGTACGCCCTGGACATCACGCCGGAGCGGGCGGGCTGGGGCCACTCCTCGCTGCGCGTCCTCGACCTGCCGCCCGGCGGCCACCACGCCTTCGATGCCGGGGACAGCGAATGGATCGTGCTGCCCCTCGCCGGAGGCTGCACCGTCACCACCGACGGTGCCCCGTACGAACTCACCGGCCGCGACAGCGTCTTCAGCGGCCTCACCGACTTCGCCTACGTCCCGCGCGACGCGCGCGCGGGGCTCACCAGCCGGGCGGGCGGCCGGTTCGCCCTCGCCGGAGCCCGCTGCGCCCGCCGCCTGCCCGCCCGCCGCGGCGCCGCGGCCGACGTCCCCGTGGAGCTGCGCGGCGCCGGGCCCTGCTCCCGCCAGGTCAACAACTTCGCCGCCGCCGACGCCTTCCCCTGCGACAAGCTCATCGCCGTGGAAGTCCTCACGCCGGGCGGCAACTGGTCGTCCTACCCGCCGCACAAACACGACACCGCCCGCCCCGGCGAGGAGTCCGAGCTGGAGGAGATCTACTACTTCGAGATCGAGCCCGCCCACGGCACCCCGGGCGTCGGCTACCAACGCGTCACTCCCTCCGGGCCCGGCCACCGCACCGACGTCCTCGCCGAGGTCCGCGGCGGCGATGCCGTCCTCATCCCCGACGGCTGGCACGGCCCGTCCATCGCCGCACCCGGCCATGCCCTCTACTACCTCAACGTCATGGCCGGACCCGGCGCCACCCGCGAGTGGCTGATCCGCGACCACCCCGACCACGGCTGGATCCGCTCCACCTGGGCCGGCCAACCCACCGACCCCCGCCTGCCCCGCTACACCGCGCCCCCGGGAGACACCCGATGACCACCCTCCGCCTCACCGTCGCGCAGGCCCTGGTGCGGTTCCTCGCCCGCCAGTACACCGAGCGCGACGGCCATCGCCACCGCCTGGTGAACGCCTGCTGGGGCATCTTCGGGCATGGCAACGTCGCCGGGATCGGCCAAGCCCTGCGCGAGGACCCCGCCGCCCTGCCGTTCCTCCAGGGCCGCAACGAACAGGCCATGGTCCACGCCGCGACCGCCTACGCCCGCCAGAGCGACCGGCTCCGCGCCCAGGCCGTCACCACCTCCATCGGCCCCGGCGCCACCAACCTCGTCACCGGCGCCGCCCTCGCCACCGTCAACCACCTCCCGGTCCTGCTGCTGCCCGGCGACACCTTCGCCACCCGCCGCGCCGACCCCGTCCTCCAGCAGCTCGAAGTCCCGTACGCCGGTGACCTCTCCGTCAACGACACCCTGCGCCCCGTCTCCCGCTACTTCGACCGCGTCACCCGGCCCGAGGCGCTGATCCCGGCCGCCCTCCAGGCGATGCGGGTCCTCACCGACCCCGTCGACACCGGCGCCGTCACCCTCGCCCTGCCGCAGGACGTCCAGGCCGAGGCGTACGACTGGCCGCCGGAGTTCTTCGCCTACCGCATCTGGCGCGTCCCCCGCCCCGCGCCCGACCCGGACGCCCTCGCCGAGGCGGCCCGGGCCCTGCGCGCCGCCCGCCGCCCGCTGATCATCGCCGGTGGCGGCGTCCACCACAGCGAGGCCGAGGACGCCCTGCGGACCTTCGCCGACGCCACCGGCATCCCCGTCGCCGCCACCCAGGCGGGCAAGGGGGCGCTGCGCCACGACCACCCCGCCGACGTCGGCGGCATCGGCCACACCGGCACCGCCACCGCCGACGCACTCGCCCGCGAGGCCGATGTGGTCCTCGGCATCGGCACCCGCTACACCGACTTCACCACCGCCTCCGCCACCCTCTTCGCCGACCCCGCCGTCCGCTTCGTCAACCTCAACATCGCCGCCTTCGACGCCCACAAGCTCGCGGCGCTGCCCCTGGTCGCCGACGCCCGCGAAGGGCTCACCGCGCTCACCCGCGCGCTGCACGGCCACCGCGTCGACGCCGCGTACGAGACGGGCTACGCCACCGCGAAGGCCGCCTGGGAGCGCCGCGTCGATGCCGCGTACGCCGCCCCCGACCCGGCCGCCCGGCCCACCCAGACCCAGGTGCTCGGCGCCCTCGACGCCGTCGTCGACGACACCGACATCCTCGTCAACGCCGCAGGGTCCCTCCCCGGCGACCTGCACCGGCTCTGGCGCGCCAGGTCCCGCAGGCAGTACCACCTCGAATATGGCTACTCCTGCATGGGATACGAGATCCCCGCCGCCCTCGGCGTCGCCCTCGCCGCCCCCGGCCGCCCGGTATGGGCCCTGGTCGGCGACGGTACGTACCTGATGAACCCCACCGAGATCGTCACGGCGGTCCAGGAGGGTGCCGCGTTCACGCTGGTGCTGCTCCAGAACCACGGCTTCGCCTCCATCGGCGGCCTCTCCGAGCAGACCGGCGGCGAGCGCTTCGGCACCGACTACCGCTTCCGCGCGGCGGACGGCACCTACACCGGCGATCCGCTGCCCGTCGATCTCGCGGCCAACGCCGCCTCCCTCGGCATGCGGGTGCTGCGCGCGCCCACCGTCGGCGCGCTGCGCGACGCCCTCGCCGAGGCGCGTGGCGCGAACCGTCCCACATGTGTCTACATCGAGACCGAAACGGCCGACACAGTGCCGGGCGCGCCGGGCGCTCAGTCCTGGTGGGATGTACCTGTTGCCGAGACCGCGACGCGTCCCGCGGCGGTCGCCGCGCGCCTGGCCTACGACCAACACGCCGCCGACCGCCGCCGACACCTCTGATCTCAGCCCGTAGTAGTCACCACCGGAAAGGCCCCCCCGCATGCAGACCATCAGCCACTGGATCGGCGGCAAGCCCGTCGAGGGTGTGTCCGGCAACTTCGGCCCGGTGTTCAACCCGGCCACCGGCGCCCAGGAGAAGCAGGTCGCCTTCGCCTCCGTCGAGGAGGTCGACGCCGCGGTCGCCGCCGCCAAGGAGGCGTTCGCCACCTGGGGCACCAGCTCCCTCGCCAAGCGCACCTCGGTGCTGTTCCGCTACCGCGAGCTGGTCGCCGCCCACCGCGAGGAGCTGGCCCGGCTGATCACGGCCGAGCACGGCAAGGTGCACTCCGACGCCCTCGGCGAGGTCGCCCGCGGTCTGGAGATCATCGAGCTGGCGTGCGGCATTCCCGAGAAGCTCAAGGGCGAGCTGTCCACGCAGGTCTCCACCCGGGTGGACGTCGCAGCGATCCGGCAGTCCCTCGGTGTGGTCGCCGGCATCACGCCGTTCAACTTCCCCGCCATGGTGCCGATGTGGATGTTCCCGCTCGCCGTGGCGTGCGGCAACACCTTCGTCCTCAAGCCCAGCGAGAAGGTGCCCGGCGCCGCCCTCAAGCTCGCCGAGCTGGCCGCCGAGGCGGGCTTTCCCGACGGCGTGCTGAACGTCGTCAACGGCGACAAGGTCGCGGTCGACCGCATCCTGGAGCACCCGGACATCGCCGCGGTCTCCTTCGTCGGCTCCACCCCCATCGCCAAGTACATCCACACCACCGGCACCGCGAACGGCAAGCGGGTGCAGGCGCTGGGCGGCGCCAAGAACCACATGCTGGTGCTGCCGGACGCCGACCTCGACCTCGCCGCCGACTCGGCGATCAACGCCGCGTACGGCTCGGCCGGTGAGCGCTGCATGGCGATCTCCGTCGTCGTCGCCGTCGGCGAGACCGCCGACCCGCTGATCGAGAAGATCAAGGCCCGCGCCGCCGCCCTCCGCATCGGCCCGGGCGACGACCCGGCATCCGAGATGGGCCCGCTGATCACCAAGGTCCACCGCGACAAGGTCGCCTCGTACGTCCAGGGCGCCGCCGCGCAGGGCGCCCACGTCGTCGTCGACGGCACCGGCTTCACGGTCGAGGGCTTCGAGGGCGGCCACTGGCTCGGGGTGTCGCTGCTCGACAACGTCACGCCCGAGATGGACGCCTACCGCGACGAGATCTTCGGCCCGGTGCTGTCGGTCGTCCGCGTCGCCACGTACGACGAGGCCATCGCGCTGATGAACGCCTCGCCGTGGGGCAACGGCACCGCCATCTTCACCCGCGACGGCGGCGCGGCCCGCCGCTTCCAGCTGGAGGTCGAGGCGGGGATGGTCGGCGTCAACGTCCCGATCCCGGTCCCGGTCGGCTACCACTCCTTCGGTGGCTGGAAGGACTCGCTCTTCGGCGACCATCACATCTACGGCAACGACGGCGTGCACTTCTACACCCGCGGCAAGGTCGTCACCACCCGCTGGCCCGACCCGTCCGACGGCGGCATCAACCTCGGTTTCCCCAGCAACCACTGACGGTACATACGCTGCCCCGCCGGTCATCGACCAGCGGGGCAGCGGCGCTCCGTCCGCCGGGGGGCACGGCGTTCAGAGGGACGGCCGTCAGCGGGGTTGCTACGGTGACCGGGCGTGTACACAACACCACTATCGGGGGACGCGATGCCACCTAGTACGGCGCTGGCCAAGGGCGCACGGATCACGGGCGGCATTTTCTGCCTGGTCTTCTTCCTCTACACCGCGTTCTGGCTCTGCTACGACCTCTCGCAGTTCGGCTTCCCCGCGGTGTGGGACTACTGGACCGGCGCACGTCCCCCCGGCCTCAACACCGTCAGCAACTCCACGCAGTTCTGCCTGGCCCTGGTGCAGCTGAGCGGGGCGATCGCGGCGTTCGCGGGGCGGCGGACGGCAGGCGGCCTGATGGCCGTCGCCACCACTTTCACCTTCGCCACCGCCGTCCAGACCATGGTCAGCGTCGGCTCCCACACCGGCGACAACCGCTGGTTCCTCCACGCCCAGATCGACGCCGACCCCTTCGAGGCGGTCTTCCTCGGCAGCCCGGTGCTCGCCCTGCTGGCCTTCGTCACCGGGATCGTGCTGCTCGCCGGGATGCGGTCCTGGCCGCGCCGCGCCCCCAGTCTGCCGCCGATGCGTCCGGTCAAGGTCGCCGGGGTCGTCGCCGGTCTCGTTCTCGGTGCGGTGGCGCTGTGTTCGGTGATCTGGCAGATCTACATGCTGGTCCAGAGCGGCGGGGCGGCCGATGCCCTCTTCATGCTCTACCTGGGCAAGGGCATCCTGTCGTCCCTGACGTCGCTGGCCCCGGGCTGGGACGCGCTGATCCTGCTGATGCTGGCGGTCATCGCCGCGCTCAGCTGCCTGATCCGCGGCACCGCCGCCCGTGGCCTGGCCCTGGGCCTGGCGACGATGCTGCTGCCGAACGCCCTGCTGACGGTGATCGGCCCCGGGTTCTCCGGCCAGTTGTTCAAGATCAGTGGCGCGGCGCCGGGCCAGAGCGTCCTCGGCATCGTGCAGGTGGCACTCGACCTCTTCGGTTCGCTCGCCCTGTTCGCCCTGATGGCCAAGGGCGAGCCGGTTGCCCCCGGCTGGCAGCCGCCCGCGCCCGCACCGCGGTTCGGCGGCCCCGGCTTCGTCCCGCCCGGCCCGCAGGGCCCGCAGCCGGGTGGCTGGCAGCCGCCGGTCCCGCCGCCGGGCGGCCCGATTCCCGGCCCGATGTCCGGCCCGATGCCCGGTGGCCCGGTACCCCCGCAGGCGGGCCCGGTCCCGCCGATGCCGGGTCCCGCGGCCCCGCCCGTCCCTGGCTCTTATACACATCTCCGAGCCCACGAGACGCTCATGAATCTCGTATGCCGGCTTCTGCTTGAAAAAAAAAAATCAATAAATAGCTTCTTTAAGAGATTCACAGCATATGCAT
>NZ_VKJP01000149.1 GCF_007280575.1 Streptomyces benahoarensis | reverse complement strand
CCTGGGACACCACCGACACCGATGCCGCGGGGCGGGGTCGTGCCGTCCAGCGGGAGCATCCCCGGCGTGTCGGCCGGTGCGCCCGGCCCCTCCGGGTACATCGCGCAGGCGGCCAGCAGCCCGGGCAGGCTCGGCGGCGGCGCGGCATCGGTGTCGGTGGTGTCCCAGGGCAGCACGGCCACCAGCGTCAGCGGCGCGCCCGGGGTGAAGCGCAGGGTGTCACGGAGCGCGTCGCGCAGCAGGACGGCGCCCGCCGGGCGGTCCGCGGGGTGGGCCAGCAGCAGCTCCCGCAGCAGATCGCCCAGCTCCGACCCGGCGCGCGCGTCCTCGGCGAGCAGCGCGCCGATCCGCGACGCGGTCTCCATGGCGTGCTCGATCCGCGGGTCCGGCGGGGTGTCCCGGCCGCCCAGCTCCAGGTCGGTGAGGTGGCCGTCGTCCAGCAGCCAGACATAGCCGTGCACGATGCCGCGGTGGCGTACGGGCAGACAGATCCGGCCTTTGAACACGCCCGCCGCCGGGTCCGGCGGGATACGCAGCGCGGACTTGGCGCGGGCGATCCCGAACGCCTCGAACCAGGCACGCACCGCGGCCGACGAGCGCCGCTGGAGGATCGAACGGGTGCGCACCGGATCCATGACGAGATCGTCGTCGCCTTCGTGCGCACCGAACGCGATCAGCCCGAAATCGCGGTCCTCCAGGGTCGCAGGCGCTCCGAGCGCCGCTGAGATGTCGTCCACGAGCTGCTGGTAGTCGCCCCGCATCCGCCGGCCGTCCCCTTCCGTGTCGCTTGCCGTACCACCCCCCGTGACCGCGCGCCGTCATCATCGGCGGCCCGGTGGTGCGGCGGTCTCTCTCGCCGTTGGTTTCATTCTCATACATCTGTCTGAGATCCGGGACACGAAGGCGTGACAGCTGTCGATGGCTGAAAGGTGGCGAGATCCTTAAGTTTCAGGTGGCTCACCTTGCCGCAGCGCCCGCCCCCAAACGGCGCCCGCCCGGCATTTGTCATCCTGAATCGTGGAGGTGCCCCATGCTGGGTCCCGTGCTTCTCGCCGCCGCGCGCAGCGACAGCATCCGCCGCATCGTTGCGGCCGCTCCGATCACCCGCCCGGTGGTCGACCGATTCGTCGCCGGTGAACGGCTCGACCAGTCGATGGCCGTCGTGCGGTCGCTGGCCGCACGGGGGATGGAGGTCACCCTCGACCACCTCGGCGAGGACATCACCGACCCCTCCGAGGCGCTCCGCAACCGCGACGCCTACCTCCGGCTGACCGAGGCGCTCTCCGAGCAGGACCTCGGCACCAAGGCCGAGATGTCGGTCAAGCTCTCGGCCTTCGGCCAGGCGCTGACCGGCGGCCATGAACTGGCCCTCAAGAACGTCCTCCCGGTGGTCGAGGCCGCCGCCGAGGCCGGTACGACGGTGACCCTCGACATGGAGGATCACACCACCGTCGACTCCACCCTCGCCATCCTCTCGGAGCTGCGCGAGCGCTTCCCGCAGACCGGCGCCGTCGTCCAGTCGTACCTCTTCCGTACCGAGGACGACTGCCACGCGCTGGCCGGCGAGGGCTCACGGGTCCGGCTGGTCAAGGGCGCCTACAAGGAGCCCGCGACCGTCGCCTTCCAGGACAAGCGCGAGGTCGACAAGGCGTATGTGCGCTGCCTGAAGATCCTCATGGCGGGCGACGGGTACCCGATGATCGGCTCCCACGACCCGCGGATGGTCGCCATCGGCCAGGACCTCGCCCAGCGCAACGGCCGCAAGCCCGGCGACTTCGAGTTCCAGATGCTCTTCGGCATCCGCGAGGCCGAGCAGGAGCGCCTGGTCGCCGAGGGCCACCGGATGCGCGTCTACATTCCGTACGGCACCGACTGGTACGGCTACTTCATGCGCCGCCTCGCCGAGCGCCCCGCCAACCTGGCCTTCTTCCTCCGGTCGCTCGCCACCCGCGGCTGACGGCCCCGGACGGGCCCGCGCGGGTGGATGCTGGAGTGTGGGGCACGATCCCCGCGCCAGCGCCCGCGCCGCCCACCCGCAGCGGCGCTGCGCCGCTCGCACCACGATGGAAACCGACGTCGAAACGAAGGAGGCACGGCCGTCATGGACGCTGTGACCCACGTCCCCGCCCCGTACAACGAGCCGGTGCACGGCTACGCCCCCGGATCCCCGGAGCGGGCTCGCCTGGAGGCCAAGCTCAAGGAGCTCGCCGCTAACCCCATCGAGCTGCCGATGACCATCAACGGCGTCAAGCGGATGGGCGGCGGCGAGCGCTTCGACGTCGTGCAGCCGCACCATCACAAGGCCGTCATCGGCACCTACGCGAACGCCACCAAGGCCGACGCGCAGGAGGCCGTCGACGCCGCCCTGGCCGCCGCCCCGGCGTGGCGCGCGATGTCCTTCGACGACCGCGCGGCGATCCTGCTGAAGGCCGCCGACCTGCTGTCCGGCCCGTGGCGCGAGACCATCGCCGCCTCGACGATGCTGGGCCAGTCCAAGACCGCCCAGCAGGCCGAGATCGACGCGCCCTGTGAGCTCGTCGACTTCTGGCGCTTCAACGTGCACTTCGCGCGGGAACTGCTCCAGGAGCAGCCCCCCATGCAGCCGAACGGTGTCTGGAACCGTCTGGACCACCGTCCGCTGGAGGGCTTCGTCTACGCGATCACGCCCTTCAACTTCACGGCCATCGCGGGCAACCTGCCGACCGCCCCGGCGCTCATGGGCAACGTCGTCGTGTGGAAGCCGTCCCCGACGCAGACCCACTCGGCGATCCTGCTGATGGAGCTGCTGGAGGAGGCGGGCCTGCCCAAGGGCGTCATCAACCTCGTCACCGGTGACGGCAAGGAGGTCTCCGAGGTCGCCCTGCCGCACCCGGAGCTGGCCGGCGTCCACTTCACCGGCTCGACCGCCACCTTCCAGTACCTGTGGAAGGCCGTCGGCGAGAACATCACGAACTACCGCTCCTACCCGCGTCTGGTCGGCGAGACCGGCGGCAAGGACTTCATCGTCGCCCACCCGACCGCCGACCCGGCGATCCTGAAGACCGCCATCACCCGTGGCGCCTTCGAGTACCAGGGCCAGAAGTGCTCCGCGGCCTCCCGCGCCTACGTCGCCCGCTCCACCTGGGACGGCGGCCTGAAGGACGCGCTGGCCGCCGAGATCGACGGCCTCACCATGGGTGACGTCACCGACCTGTCGAACTTCATGGGCGCCGTCATCGACGACCGTTCGTTCGCCAAGAACAAGGCCGCCATCGACCGCGCCCAGGCCGACCCGACCTGCGAGATCGTCGCCGGTGGCACCTACGACGACTCGGTCGGCTACTTCGTCCGCCCGACCGTCATCGTCTGCTCGGACCCGGAGAACGAGGTCTTCAAGACCGAGTACTTCGGCCCGATCATGGCCGTCCACGTCTACGAGGACGCCGACTTCGACAAGACGGTCGAGCAGATGGAGTCCGCGTCGGCCTACGCGCTGACCGGTGCCGTCCTCGCCAAGGACCGGGAGGTCGTCGCCGAGGTCTCCGAGAAGCTCCGCTTCGCGGCCGGCAACTTCTACATCAACGACCGCCCGACCGGCTCCATCGTCGGCCAGCAGCCCTTCGGCGGCGGCCGCGCCTCCGGCACCAACGACAAGGCCGGTTCGAAGTTCAACCTGCTGCGCTGGATGTCCCCGCGCGCCATCAAGGAGACGATGGTCGCGCCGACGGACTACCGCTACCCGCACATGGGCTGACACCCCCGAACGCCGGGTGGTGTCCCCCGCACCCCCCGGTGGTCACCGGCCTGCGACCTCCCCCCAGTACGCCGGTGACCCGCGGTTTCCTGCCGCGCGAAGCGCCCCTGGCCTGACCGGCCGGGGGCGCTTCGCGTGGGACCTGGCAGGGGCGTGGGGCGGCCTTTCCGGGCCCCGCCGTCTCAGATAGTAGGAAGACCAAGTACTTGTGCAGACATCACGGCTCCGCTCGCCTAGCGTTGTAGGAGCCGAACGAATCGCTCCATCGAGCGACGGCGGATGTGGCCCGTGCTGAGGGCAGGCGACCCCTGCCGCGCCGGCCCCCGCCCTTCCGGCCTTCCGATTGATGTGCCCCTTTCCGTCCGGCTCGTCCGGGCCGTGGGGCCGAGGCATGGGAGACGTGCATCATGGCCGAGACCGCCGTCCGCAGGACCCGTCACTCCGCCCGCCGTACCAACGAGGCCGACCGCAAGAACGCGGCGGCCGCTCTCCAGCGCGCCCTCGACCGCCGCGACAACGGTGGCGTGACCGGGCACTGAGCCCCGCGAGGGTGCGGCCGGAGCTGCCGCCCCCCTTCGTGTGTGCCGCCCGCCGCCTCCCGGCGGCGGTTCCTACCGGACCACCTCGAAGTGATCGATGCGCTCACCGGACTCGGCGAGGGCGGTGACCTTCATCGTGGGCCGGTGACCGGGGACGACCTCGACGGCGAGGAACGAGAAGCCGGTGTACCGGACCCGGGACCACTCCGCGGCTTCCTTCGTCTTCGTGCCGTCCTTCGCCCAGTGGTAGGTGTCCACGTGGTCGAGGTCCTTGGTGTGGCCCTCGTAGCTGTCCGGGACGGGGAAGTCGTAGAGCGCCTTGCCCGCGCCGCCGGCGGTGACGTAGACGATGCCCTCGTGGCGCGGGTCCACCCGCTCGCCCGGGGGCATCTTCTTCGCCACCCGGCCGCCCTGGAGGGCGTCGGTGCGCTCGTAGACGTGGTTGTGGCCGTTGACGACGAGGTCGACGCGGTGCTTCTCGAAGAGCGGCAGCCAGGCGTCGCGGACGCCACCGTCGGAGGCGTGCGCGGTGGTGGTGGAGTACGCGCAGTGGTGGAAGAAGACCACGACGAAGTCGATGCCGGGGGTGGCGCGCAGCTCGCCGAGACGCCGGTCGAGCCAGCGGGTCTGGCGGCCGCCGGTGTAGCCCTGGTTGGCGGGGATCTCGTACGAGACGTCGTTGGCGTCCAGCGCGACGACGGCGGTGTTGCCGTAGGTGAAGGAGTAGACACCGGGCGCCGCGTCCGGGTCGGGGCCGTTGCCCGGCAGCGTCCAGCGGGCGCTTTGGCCGCCGTAGCCGTTGGGGGAGTACCACGCCTCCATGTCGTGGTTGCCGGTCGTCACCATCCATGGCACGGACTTCGCCACCGACTCGGTCTGGGCCAGGAATTGGTCCCACACCCGCGCGTCGTAGGTGTCGTGCTCGGAGCCCTGGCCGTCCGGGTCCGCGTAGCAGATGTCACCGGCGTGCAGGTGGAAGGCCGGGTTCTGGCCCAGGATCAGCTGGTCGTTGGCGAGCGCGTGGTAGCTGACGCCCTGGTCGCCGAAGGCGGTGAAGACGAACCGCTCGGCGCGCGCCGGGGCGGTGCGGAAGGTGCCGACGGCTGCGAAGTGGCGCGCGTCCGCCGGGTCGAAGCCGTCGTGGCCTACGCCGTAGTAGTACGTGGTCCCCGGGCGCAGCCCGTCCAGCGCCGCGTGCAGATAGAACTGGTCGACCGCGGGCAGCTGGGGGGACAGCGACGGGGTGTGCAGGTCCCGGACCTCCGCCTGGATCTTGCGGCCCAGGTCCCACGGCTTCAGCCCGACGCGCACATACGGCCGCCGCACGGCGAACGGCACCTGCCAGGAAACGCGCATCTGCGTCTTGGGGTCGGCGCCGAACGCCAGATGGCGGGCGAACGGGGCGACCAGCGAACCGTCCACCGGCGAGGCGGCGCCCGAGGTGAGCAGCGTGGGGGTGGCGACGGGCGTGGCGTGTGCCGAACCGGCCAGCAGCCCGCCCCCGGCGACGGTTCCGGCGGTCACCGCCGAGGAGCGCAGCAGACCTCGCCGGGTCAGCTTGGTCCGCAGGTAGGCGTGTTGTTCGGGCATGCTCATCCGGGCCGCGAGCCGTTCCGGTATGCCCACGCGCGGCAGATGCGAGGGCAGGGGGGCGCTCCCCCGGGAGTCTCCAGTCATGGCCCGAATGTCCCAGCGCGACCCGACCGGAGCGGGTCGGAAAGGTGAACGTCGGCTGACCGGCTCCCCATGTGTCCGCATGGCGGACGCTGCGTGTCAATGAATGGGACGACGAGTAGGGTCCAGGCATGTCTCGCAGCATTCGCCTCGCAGTGATCCCCGGTGACGGTATCGGCCAGGAGGTCGTGGCCCAGGGCCTCAAGGTCCTGTCCGCCGTCCTCCCGCAGGACGTCAAGCTGGAAACCAAGAAGTACGACCTTGGTGCCCAGCGCTGGCACGCGACCGGTGACACCCTCCCCGACGAGGAACTGGCGGCGCTCAAGGAGCACGACGCGATCCTCCTGGGCGCGATCGGCGACCCGTCCGTCCCCTCCGGTGTGCTGGAGCGCGGACTGCTGCTCAAGCTCCGCTTCGCCTTCGACCACTTCGTGAACCTGCGGCCGTCGAAGCTGTTCCCGAACACTGCCACGCCGCTGGCCGGGCGTCCCGAGATCGACTTCGTCGTCGTCCGCGAGGGCACCGAGGGCCCGTACACCGGCAACGGCGGCAGCCTCCGCACCGGTACCCCCGCCGAGGTCGCCACCGAGGTCAGCGTCAACACCGCCTACGGTGTGGAGCGGGTCGTCCGGGACGCGTTCGAGCGGGCCAACGCCCGTCCCCGTAAGAAGCTGACGCTGGTCCACAAGAACAACGTCCTGGTCTACGCCGGGCACATGTGGAAGAAGATCTTCGACAAGGTCGGCGCGGAGTACCCCGAGGTCACCACCGACTATCTGCACGTCGACGCCGCGACGATCTTCTTCGTCACGCAGCCCGAGCGGTTCGACGTCATCGTCACCGACAACCTCTTCGGCGACATCCTCACCGACCTCGCCGCCGCCGTCACCGGCGGTATCGGCCTCGCGGCCTCCGGGAACATCAACCCGACCGGCGAGTTCCCCTCGATGTTCGAGCCGGTGCACGGCTCCGCGCCGGACATCGCGGGCACCGGCAAGGCCGACCCGACCGCCACGATCCTGTCGGTCGCCCTGCTCCTGCGCCACCTCGGTCTGGACGCGGAGGCCATCCGTATCGAGGAGGCGGTCGCCGCCGACCTGGAGGCCCGCGACGGTGCGGCCCGCACCACCGACGAGATCGGTGACGCGCTCGCCGCACGCGTAGCGGGCTGACGCCCGCGCCGTATCGCCACACCACGGAGCGCCGGGCCCGCGAAGGCCCGGCGCTCCGTGTCCTATATCCCGTGTACATACCACCGGTCCGGTGAGACCATCGCCGGCGAACCGGTCCGTACCGGCGTGCGCCGGTCGACAGGCCCGCGCACGCCCGTTCCGCGCTCGGACACCCGCGAGCGATAATCGGACATGGACCGCCGGCCGCGACGACGAGGCGCCCCTGACGCCAGGGGCCACCCCACGCCCGGGGCGCGCGGCCGCAACAACCGCACCGGTGCCGCACCCCGAGCACTCCCGGCCCCGCCCGCCGGGCCGCCCGGCTCCGGAAGACGCAGTGAAGGACACGCATTCATGACGACGCCCACGATCGAACTCAAGCCCTCCGCGAACCCGCTGTCCGACGCCGAGCGGGAGCGGATCCTTTCGGCCCCGGGCTTCGGCCGGCACTTCACCGACCACATGGTGACGATCAGGTGGACGGAGGGCCGCGGCTGGCACGACGCCCAGCTCGTGCCGTACGCGCCGCTCTCCATGGACCCGGCGAACATGACCCTCCACTACGCGCAGACGATCTTCGAGGGGCTGAAGGCGTACCGCCGCCCCGACGGCAGCGTGGCCACCTTCCGCCCGGACGCCAACGCCCGCCGCTTCCAGGACTCCGCGCGCCGTCTGGGCATGCCCGAGCTGCCCGTCGAGACGTTCATCGCCGCCTGCGACGCGCTCGTCACCCAGGACAAGGCGTGGGTGCCCGCCTCCGGTGAGGAGTCGCTGTACCTGCGGCCGTTCATGATCGCCACCGAGGTCGGGCTGGGCGTCAAGCCCGCCAACGAGTACATGTTCCTCGTGATCGCCTCCCCGGCGGGCGCCTACTTCGGCGGTGGCGTGAAGCCGGTCTCGGTGTGGCTGTCGAAGGAGTACGTCCGCGCGGTGCCCGGCGGCACCGGCGCCGCCAAGACCGGCGGCAACTACGCCGCCTCGCTGGTCGCCCAGGCCCAGGCCGCCGAGCAGGGCTGCGACCAGGTCGTCTGGCTGGACGCGATCGAGCGCCGCTGGATCGAGGAGATGGGGGGCATGAACCTCTACTTCGTCTTCGGCAACCGCATCGTCACCCCGGCGCTGACCGGTTCGCTGCTGCCCGGCATCACCCGCGCCTCGCTGCTCTCCATCGCCGCCGACCTGGGCTACAAGGTCGCCGAGGAGCGGATCAGCGTGGAGGACTGGAAGGCGGGCGCCGCCGACGGCACGCTCACCGAGGTCTTCGCCTGCGGCACCGCCGCGGTGATCACCCCGGTCGGCTCGGTGAAGTCCGCCGACGGTGCCTGGGGCGTCGCCGACGGGCAGCCCGGTGAGGTCACCATGAAGCTCCGCAAGGCGCTGCTGGACATCCAGACCGGCGCCGCCGCCGACCCGCACGGCTGGATGCACCCCCTCGGCTGATCCGTTCCGCCGCACCGGCCGATCGCACACCGGGCCGCCACCCTGCACGGGTGGCGGCCCGCGCTGCGTTCCGGGCCCCGCATTATTAGAGCACTGATCAATAGTGGACATCCGCCTCATCGCCTGTGGCCGTCCCCGCACACGGCAGCTCTTCCGTGCGCCTTCCCCGTCAGGTTAGAGTGACGCTCAAATCGAGCTGGAGGTGTGAGGATGCGGCTGACCCCGACGGAACGCGACCGGCTGCTGCTGTTCGGCGCCGCCGAGCTGGCGCGGGCGCGCCGGGCCCGCGGGGTGCGGCTGAACGTCCCCGAGGCGACCGCGTTGATCGCGGACACGGTCTGCGAGGCGGCCCGTGACGGACGCCGCCTCGCCGAGGCGATCGAGGCGGCGCGTTCCGTGCTCGGCCCGGACGAGGTGCTGCCCGGCGTCGCCGAGGTCGTCACCGAGGTGCATGTCGAGGCGGTCTTCGACGACGGCTCCCGGCTGGCGGTGGTCAGCGATCCGATCCGCGGCGCGGTGCCCGACCCGTACGGACCCGGCGCCGTCCTGCCGGGACCGGCGGATCCGGAGCCCGAACCGGCACTGCGGATCACCGTCCGCAACACCGCGTCGGTGCCGGTCAGCGTCACCTCGCACTTCCACTTCTTCGAGGCCAACCCCCGGCTGGACTTCGACCGTGCCGCCGCCTACGGCATGCGGCTGTGCGTCCCGGCGGGCTCGTCCGTGCGGTTCGACCCCGGCGGCACCGCGGAGGTCGGGCTGGTGCCGATCGGCGGCGACCGCATCGCGATCGGCTTCGCCGGACTCGTCGACGGGCCGCTGGACGCGCCGGGGGCCAAGGCCGAAGCGCTGCGGCGGGCGCACGCCTGCGGTTACCTGGGAGCGGAGGAGCAGTCATGACCGGCATGGACCCCCACGAGTACGCGTCGGTGCACGGCCCGCGCGCCGGTGACCGCGTCGTCCTCGGCGACTCCGGGCTCGTCGTCCGCGTCGAGTCCGACGCCCAGCAGCCGGGCGACGAATTCCTCGCCGGGTTCGGCAAGACCGCCCGCGACGGGCTCCACCTCAAGGCCGCCGCCGTCCGCGACACCTGCGACATCGTGATCAGCAACGTCCTGGTCATCGACGCCGTCCAGGGCATCCGCAAGGTGTCCATCGGCATCCGCGAGGGGCGGATCGCCGCCATCGGGCGGGCCGGTAACCCGGACACCCTCGACGGCGTCGACGTCGTCGTCGGCACCGGCACCACCATCGTCTCCGGCGAGGGCCTGATCGCCACCGCGGGCGCCGTCGACACCCATGTCCATCTGCTCTCCCCGCGGGTGATGGAAGCCTCGCTCGCCTCCGGCGTCACCACGATCATCGGCCAGGAGTTCGGGCCGGTCTGGGGCGTCGGCGTCAACTCGCCGTGGGCGCTGGGCCGGGCGTTCGGCGCGTTCGACGCCTGGCCGGTCAACATCGGCTTCCTGGGCCGCGGTTCGTCCTCCGGCGAGGCGCCGCTGGTCGAGGCGCTGGCCGAGGGCGGCGCCTGCGGCTTCAAGGTCCACGAGGACATGGGCGCCCACACCCGCGCCCTGGACACCGCGCTGCGCGTCGCCGAGGAGCACGACGTCCAGGTCGCGCTGCACAGCGACGGCCTGAACGAATGTCTCTCCGTCGAGGACACCCTCGCCGTCCTGGAGGGCCGCACCATCCACGCCTTCCACATCGAGGGCTGCGGCGGCGGGCACGTCCCCAACGTCCTGAAGATGGCGGGCGTCCCGAACGTCATCGGCTCCTCCACCAACCCCACCCTCCCCTTCGGGCGGGACGCCGTCGCCGAGCACTACGGCATGATCGTCTCCGTCCACGACCTCAAGACCGACCTGCCCGGCGACGCCGCCATGGCCCGCGACCGCATCCGCGCCGGGACGATGGGCGCCGAGGACGTCCTCCACGACCTGGGCGCCATCGGCATCACCTCCTCCGACGCGCAGGGCATGGGCCGTGCCGGGGAGACCGTCCGCCGGACCTTCGCGATGGCCGGGAAGATGAAGGCGGAGCGGGGGCCCCTCGACGGCGACGGGCCGCACGACGACAACGCCCGGGTGCTGCGCTACCTCGCCAAACTCACCCTCAACCCGGCCCTCGCGCACGGCCTGGCGCACGAGATCGGGTCGATCGAGACCGGCAAGATGGCGGACATCGTGCTCTGGCAGCCGCGGTTCTTCGGCGCCAAACCGCAGCTGGTGCTGAAGTCCGGGTTCCCCGCGTACGGCGTCACCGGCGACCCGAACGCCGCCACCGACACCTGCGAACCGCTCGTGCTGGGCCCGCAGTTCGGCGCGCACGGTGCCGCGCCCGCGGAGCTGTCCGTCGCCTTCGTCTCCCGCGCCGCGGCCGAGGCGGGCGGCGACCACCTGCCCACCCGCCGCCGCCGGGTCGCCGTCCGCGGCACCCGCGGCATCGGCCCCGCCGACCTCGTCCACAACTCCCGGATCGGCGAGGTGCAGGTCGACGCCCGCAGCGGGCTGGTCACCCTCGACGGCGAGGCGATGCGCTCCGACCCGGCCGAGACCGTCTCCCTCTCCCGCCTGTACTTCCTGTGAGCCGCCGGGCCCGCGCCCCGGCACCGAACTGTGAGGAACCCTGCATGAACACCCCCGCCGCCGACGGCTTCCGCATGCCCCCCGAGTGGGCGCCGCACGATCGCACCTGGATGGCCTGGCCCGGCGCCAACGCCACCTTCGGCGAGGAGGGCGGCGAGACCCTTCTGGCCGCCCGCCGTGCCTGGGCCGGGGTGGCCCGCGCCGTGCGCCGCTTCGAACCGGTCACCGTCGTCGCCGCGCCCGCCGCCGCCCAGGGCGCCCGCGCGCTGCTCGGCCCGGACATCGACGTCGTCGAGGCGGAGCTGGACGACGCCTGGATGCGCGACATCGGCCCCACCTTCCTCACCGACGGCGCGGGCACGCTCGGCGCCACCGACTGGATCTTCAACGGCTGGGGCGCCCAGGACTGGGCCCGCTGGGAGCACGACGCGAGGATCGGCGCGCACGTCGCGGACCTGGCCGGGGCCCGTACCTACGCGTCGTCGCTGGTCAACGAGGGCGGCGGCCTGCACGTCGACGGCGAGGGCACCGTGCTGCTCACCGAGACCGTGCAGCTCGACCCGGACCGCAACCCGGGCCGCACCAAGGAGGACGTCGAGGCGGAGATCCACGCCCACCTCGGCACCACCAAGGCGATCTGGCTGCCGCGCGGACTGACCGCCGACTACGGCCGGTTCGGCACCCGCGGCCATGTCGACATCGTCGCCGCCTTCGCCCGCCCCGGCACCGTCCTCGTCCACAGCCAGCCCGACCCGGCCCACCCCGACCACGCCGTCGGCAAGGAGATCGCCGAGGTGCTGCGCGCCGCCACCGACGCCCGGGGCCGCCGCCTGGAGGTCATCGAGGTCGACGCGCCCACCGTCATCGAGGAGGACGGCGCACCCGTCGACCACTCGTACCTCAACCACTACCTCTGCAACGACGGCGTTGTCCTCTGCTCCTTCGACGACCCGCGCGACGAGGAGGCCGCGGCCCTCTTCCGCCGCCTCTTCCCGGACCGCACCGTCACCCTCGTCGACGCCCGCACCCTCTTCGCGGCGGGCGGCGGCATCCACTGCATCACCCAGCAGCAACCGCGGCCCTGATGCCCGTAAGGGACGGCGGGCCCGCCGCCGTCCCATAGGGTCCTCTCGTCACACTCCCACCGACCCCGGAGGCCCCGTGTCCGGACCCGCCCGCCGTCCCCGGCGCCGGCTCAACCAGCCCCGCGAACAGGTACTCGCCGCCGCGATGGCCACGATCGCCGCCCGGGGCCTTACGGGGCTGACGATGGCGGGCCTGGGCCGCGCGGTCGGCATGAGCAGCGGCCACATCCTGTACTACTTCGGCACCAAGGACGAGCTGCTGCTCCAGACCCTGCGATGGAGCGAGGAACAGCTCGGCGCCGAACGACGCGCCGCCCTCGCCCGCCGCGTCCCGGTCCGCGAACGCCTCGACGCACTCGTCGGCCTCTACCTCCCCGACGGCCCCGGCGACCCGCGCTGGACGCTCTGGCTGGAGGTCTGGAACCGCACCCGCACCGCCGACGACGCGGCCCGCGAGCGCCAGCTCGACCTCGAACTCGCCTGGCACCGCGACCTCGTCGCCCTCCTCGTCGAGGGCGGATCCGACGGCACCTTCCGCCCCGTCGACGCCGAACGCCTCGCCACCCGCATCCGCGCCCTCCTCGACGGCTTCGCCACCCACCTCGTCGTCGGCCTGCCGGGCACGGACCTCGCCACGGTCCGCGCGCATGTGGCGGAATTCCTCGACGAGACGCTGGGCCCGGCGTAAGGCACCTCCGCAAAAGTTCCCCGCCCGCGAACGCAACGCACTCAAGTACGCGGGATCGTTGCGGACGTTGCTCTTGCCGAGCGGCCGGCGGTCGGCGACCGTGATCGGCTATGGGGAGAGAACAGTGGAAGAAGATCTGGGTCGGCTCGGCCGGGAACATGGTCGAGTGGTTCGACTGGTTCGTGTACGCCAGCTTCGCGGTGTACTTCGCGGATGCGTTCTTCCCCAAGGGGAACGACACCGCCAACCTCATGAACACCATGGGGATCTTCGCGGTCGGCTTCTTCCTGCGCCCCGTCGGCGGCTGGCTGCTCGGCCGGGTCGGTGACCGCAAGGGCCGCAAGGCGGCGCTCACCCTGACCGTCACCCTGATGTCCGCCTCGGCGGTCCTCATCGCCGTCGCCCCCACCTACGGCGTCGCGGGCTACGGCGGCGTCGCTGTCCTGCTGCTCGCCCGGATGCTCCAGGGCCTCTCCGTCGGCGGCGAGTACGCGGCCAGCGCCACCTACCTCACCGAGGCGTCCGCCCCCGGACGGCGCGGGTTCGCCTCCAGCTTCCAGTACGTGTCGATGACCGCGGGCCAGCTCCTCGGCCTCGGCCTGCAGATCGTCCTCCAGCGCACCCTGTCCGACGCGGCGCTGCACAGCTGGGCCTGGCGCATCCCGTTCATCATCGGCGCGCTCGGCGCCGCCATCGTCTTCTACCTGCGCCGCAACATGCTGGAGACCGACGTCTACGCCGACGACGACGCCGCCACCGACCCCGACCGCGGCACCCTCAAGGCGCTGCTGGCCCACAAGCGCGAGGCGTTCCTCGTCATCGCGCTGACCATGGGCGGCACCGTGGCGTACTACACGTACACGACGTACCTCACCAAGTACCTCTCGGGCAGCGCCGGGATGGAGAAGTCCACGGCATCGCTGGTGAGTTTCTGTGCGCTGTTCCTCTTCATGTGCCTCCAGCCGTTCGCCGGGTGGCTCTCCGACCGGATCGGCCGCCGCCCGCTGCTGATCACCTTCGCGATCGGTTCGACGTTCCTGACCGTGCCGATCATGACGCTGCTGCGGCACGCCGGTTCCTTCTGGCCCGCGCTCGGCCTCTCGCTGCTGGCGCTCGTCATCGTCACCGGCTACACCTCGATCAACGCCTGTGTGAAGGCGGAGCTGTTCCCCACCGGCATCCGCGCCCTCGGCGTCGCCCTGCCGTACGCCATCGCCAACGCCCTTTTCGGCGGCACCGCCGAGTACGTCGCCCTCTGGTTCAAGAACGGCGGCATCGAATCCGGCTACTACTGGTACGTCGCCGGGTGCGCCGCCGTCTCCCTCGTCGTCTACCTGGCGATGCGCGAGACCCGCACCATCGACCTGCACCGCGTCGGCAAGGACGGTGCCGCGCCGGGCGCACCCGCCCCGGCCACCGGGCAGGCCCCCGCCTGACC
>NZ_VKJP01000148.1 GCF_007280575.1 Streptomyces benahoarensis | reverse complement strand
TTGCAGTAGATCGTATCGACTTACTGTGTTCCCGCTGTTACCGCCGGATCGCCCCGCCCCGTCCGCCGTGGCGGGGCCGCGGCGGACGGCCGCCGCTCGCAACCGTTCCGCCGCGGAGGTGTCCCCCGTTGACCGTTCCGTCCCGCCCCGCCCGTTCCGCAGCGCGCCGCACCGCCCGGGACCGCGGGCGCTCACCGCGCAAGCGCTGGGGGCTGCGGATCGCCACCACCGTCTCGGTGCTGCTGATGACCGCGAGCGGCGTCGGGCACGCCATGGTCACCGGCGTGGAGGACGGTATCGGGCGGGTCCACCCGTTCCAGGGGATGCAGGAGCGGGACCGGCCCACCGGCGGCGACGGGCTGAACTTCCTCGTCGTCGGCACCGACGGCCGGGACAAGATCACGCCCGCGGAGAAGCGGAAGTACCACCTGGGCGGCGCGCCCTGCCACTGCACCGACACCCTGATGCTGGTGCACCTGTCCGCCGGGCGGGACCACGCCAGCGTCGTCAGCCTGCCGCGCGACTCGTACGCCGAGATCCCCGCCCACAAGGACGCCGCGACCGGGCGGACGCGGCCCCGGCACGCCGTCAAGCTGAACGCGGCGTACGCCGAGGGCGGGCCGGGGCTGACGGTCCGCACCGTCGAGCACATGACGGGTGTGCACATCGACCACTACCTGGAGGTCGACTTCACCAGCTTCATGCGCAGCGTGGACGCCGTCGGCGGGGTGGACATCTGCACCGTACGGCCGCTGAAGGACCGCTACAGCGGCCTCGATCTGCCCGCCGGGAAGGCGACGCTCAACGGCGGGCAGGCCCTCCAGTACGTCCGCTCCCGGCATATCGACGGCTCCGCGGACCTCGGCCGGATGCAGCGCCAGCAGCGGTTCCTGGCGTCGCTGATCCACAAGGTGACCTCGTCGGGGGTGCTGATGAACCCGGTGCGGTTCCGGCAGGTCGCGGGCGCGATGCTGACGTCGGTCCGCGCCGACTCCGGGTTCACCGCCGACGACATGGTCGATCTGGGGCAGGCGATGCGCGGCTTCACCCCGGCGTCGTCGGAGTTCCTGTCGGTGCCGCTCGCCGGGGAGGGGGTGCGGCTGCCGGGCGGCGGGACGACGGTGCGCTGGGATCCGGTCGCCGCCGAGCAGGTCTTCCAGGCGCTGCGGGACGACAAGCCGCTCGCTGAACCGAAGAAGGCGGCGCACGGGCCCCGCCCGACGGTCGTGGACGTCCCGCCGGAGCAGATCCGGGTCCATGTCGACAACGGCACCGACCGGCCTGGCCTGGGCAAGGCCGTCTCCAAGGCGCTGGGCGCGGCCGGATTCGTCGCGGCGGGCGTCCCCGGGGACGCGCCGGGCGGGCCGCACGCCACGACGGTCCTCGCGTACGACCCGCGCTGGGACCGCTCGGCGCGGACCCTGGCCGCGGCGCTGCCCGGCGCCGAGCTGCACAAGGTCGCGGGGCAGGGTCCGGTGCTGCGGGTCACGGTCGGGCAGGACCACGCCGGGGTGCATCCGGTGCGGGCCGAGGAACCGGCGCCCGGCACCCCGGGCATCGCGGCGGTCACCGGCGACGAGGCCGGGTGCCCATGACCGGTCCGACGCGGCCGCGCCGCCCGTACGCCCGGCGGGCGGGCCTGGCGGCCGCGCTGTGCCTGGTGGCGGCGACCGCGGCGGCCGCCCCGCCGGCTCCGGCGGCGCCGGTCGGCTGCGGCGGACCGACGGGCGGGCTGCTGTGTCTGCGCGGTCCGGTGGGCCACCCGGGCGCCTACACCGCGCGCTACCGGCGCCACCGCGCGGCCGGTCCCGGCGAGGTCACCGTGCGCCTGGGCTACCAGCGCAAGGACTCCCGGATCACCGCGTTCCCCGGGTGGTTCGGCACCGTACGGACGTCCGGCGGCGCGGCGACGCTGCGCGGCCGGGTGGGGATGACGGCCGGGGAGTGCATCCGCGGCGTGATGGAGCACGGGGAGCGGGTCTACGTCACCAAATGGAGCTGCGGCTGACCCGGGGGTCGGCGGCGGCGGGTTCCGGAGGGTCGCATCGTGTGGCAGATGGTCTGGGGCATCACGCCCGCGACGGTGACGCTCTCCCTGCTGGGGGCGTCGGCCCTGGGCACCGGGCTGGCGCTGTGGGAGGGCCGCGACCCGGCGGACCCGTGGCCGCGCCGGACGGCCGGGGTACTGCTGGCCGGGTGGCTGGCGCTGCTGCTGGTCGTGACGCTGGCGCCGGTGCAGCCGGTCGGTTCGGGCGATGCGACGGTGTGGTGGCTGCCCGGCGAGGGGCTGTTCGACCCGGGGGCGCCGCTGCCGCCGGACGAGGTGCCGGTACTGGTCCGCGAGCAGCTGGCGGTCGCGGCGCTGTATCTACCGGTGGCGCTGCTGCTGCGATGTGCGGCGCCGCGACGGTCGGCGGCGGGGGTGTTCCTGCCGGGGGTGGCGGCGCTGGCCCGGTCGGCCGCCGCCGTCATGCGTCGGCGCGGCCCTCGGCGGCGTGCCGCGCGCGCAGCTCCATGATCGCGCGGCGCCGGGCGAGCCGGTGCGTGCGGCGGATCTGCGCCTCCTGGTAGCGGCGCCGGTCGCGCTCGGTCTCGGCGATCACCGGCGGCACCGGGCGGGGCCTGCCCTCGGCGTCGACGGCGGCGAAGACGAGGTAGGCGGAGCCGACCTGGGTGGCCGGGGTGGATTCGTTCCACCGCTCGGCGAGGACGCGGACGCCGACCTCCATGGAGGACCGGCCCGTCCAGTTGATCTGGGCCTTCACATGGACGAGGTCGCCGACCCGGACCGGCTCCAGGAAGGCCATCTCGTCCATGGAGGCGGTGACGGCGGGGCCGCCGGAGTGCCGTCCCGCGACCGCGCCCGCCGCGTCGTCGACCAGTTTCATGATCACGCCGCCGTGCACCGTGCCGAGGAGGTTGGTGTCCGCGGCGGTCATGATGTGCGACAGGGTGGTGCGGGAGACGGCGGTGGGCTTGCCCGCGGGCGCACCCTCCTCGCCGTCGGTCACGGGTTCGGTCATGCCGTCCACCCTAAGCGGTGCCGGGCGCAACCCGGCCCGCCGGACGAGCTTGCGAACGCCGCCTCGCGCCGGTGCGGGCGTCCGTCATGCGGTTTTCCTCCGCCACGTCGGAATGGTCACATCCGCTTGCGGTATGCCCGCGCGCTTTGCATCAGCTCTGCAACAGCAGCGCCCCGAATCCGCCCCCGCCCTGTAAGAGCACGCACCGCGCCAGGCACACTCCTCGTATGAATGAGTGGCACGGGAACGGACCCTCCCGCGACCAGCGCGGGTACGGACGCGGCAGTGGCGGCGCCCAGCCGGAAGGCGCGCGCGCCATGCCGCAGGTACGGCGGGACGCCGGCCCCGGTTACGGCCGCGCGGAGCCGCCGCTGCCCCCGGGGGCGGGCCCGCGCCGCGGCTCCGTCCCACCGCAGCAGTCGCAGGGCTACGACGACTACAACACCGGCCAGGTCTACGGCGGTGGCGGGCCCGGCGGCCCGCAGCGGGGCGGCTACGACACCCGGCCGCGTCCGAACTGGGGCCGCCGCATCAAGTGGACGGTGCTGACCGTCGTCGTGGTCTTCGCCGTCGCCTCCGTCGCCACGTACTTCTGGGCCGACGGGAAGCTGCGCCGCGAGGTGGACCTGAGCAAGGTCATCGACCGCCCCGAGGCGGGCGACGGCACCAACTACCTCATCGTGGGCTCGGACAGCCGTGAGGGCATGACCGCGGACGACAAGAAGAAGCTGCACACGGGGTCGGCCGAGGGCAAGCGCACCGACTCGATGATGATCCTGCACGATGGCAGCAACGGCCCCACACTGATCTCGCTGCCGCGCGACTCCGGCGTGGAGATACCGTCCTTCGTCGGCTCCGAGTCCGGTAAGAAGTACCCGGCCACCGGCCGCCGCACCAAGCTCAACGCGGCGTACGCCGAGGACGGCGCCGAGCTGCTGGTGCGGACCGTCGAGTACAACACCAAGCTGCACATCGACCACTACGTCGAGATCGGCTTCGCCGGTTTCGCCAACATCGTGGACGCGATCGGCGGCGTGGAGCTGGACATCCCCAAGGCGTTCAAGGACAAGGACTCCGGATCCGACTTCCAGGCGGGCAAGCAGACCCTCAACGGCAGCCAGGCGCTCGCCTTCGTCCGCGCCCGGCACGCCTTCGCCCAGAGCGACCTGGCGCGCACCAAGAACCAGCAGAAGTTCCTCGCCGCGCTCGCCAGCCAGGCGGCGTCGCCGGGCACGCTGCTCAACCCGTTCCAGCTCTACCCGACGCTGGGCGCGGGCCTGGACACCGTCATCGTCGACAAGGACATGGGCCTGTGGAGCCTGGGCAACATGTTCTTCGCGATGAAGGGCGTCAACAGCGGTGAGGGCACCTCGATGAACATGCCGATGTCCGGCATCAAGGACGGCTTCGTCATGTGGGACACGGCCAAGCTCCACCAGCTCGTCCAGCAGCTCAACAACGACGAGAAGGTCACGGTCACCGACAGCAACTGACCTCGCGCTCCCCGTACGACACGACGGCCCCCGGCAAAGCTGCCGGGGGCCGTCACGTTCGCGCGGATCCGCCCTACGGCAGGTTCCGCGCCATGACGATCCGCTGCACCTGATTCGTGCCCTCATAAATCTGGGTGATCTTGGCGTCGCGCATCATGCGCTCGACCGGGTAGTCGCGGGTGTAGCCGTAGCCGCCGAGGAGCTGGACGGCGTCGGTGGTGATCTCCATGGCGGCGTCGGAGGCGTAGCACTTGGCGGCGGCGCCGAAGAAGGTGAGGTCCTCGTCCTTGCCGCCGGCCGAGATGCGCTCGGACTTGGCGGCGGCGGCGTAGGTCAGCTGGCGGGCGGCCTCGACCTTCATCGCCATGTCGGCGAGCATGAACTGCACGCCCTGGAAGTCGCCGATCGGCTTGCCGAACTGCTTGCGCTCGCGGACGTAGCCCTTGGCGTAGTCCAGCGCGCCCTGGGCGATGCCGAGCGCCTGCGCGGCGATGGTGATGCGGGTGTGGTCGAGGGTCTTCATCGCGGTGGCGAAGCCGGTGCCCTCTGCGCCGATCATGCGGTCGGCGGGGATGCGGACGTTGTCGAGGTAGACCTCGCGGGTCGGCGAGCCCTTGATGCCGAGCTTCTTCTCGGGGGCGCCGAAGGACACACCCTCGTCGCCCTTCTCGACGACGAAGGCGGAGATGCCCTTGGAGCGCTTCTCCGGGTCGGTGACGGCCATGACCGTGTAGTACTCGGAGACACCGGCGTTGGTGATCCAGCGCTTCACGCCGTTGAGGACCCAGAAGTCGCCGTCGCGAACGGCCTTGGTCTTCATGCCCGCCGCGTCGGAACCGGCGTCCGGCTCGCTCAGGCAGTACGAGAACATCGCGTCGCCCTTGGCCAGCGGGCCGAGGTACTTCGCCTTCAGCTCCTCCGAGCCGGAGAGGATCACCGGCAGCGAACCGAGCTTGTTGACCGCCGGGATCAGCGAGGACGAACCGCAGACCCGGGCGACCTCCTCGATGACGATGACGGTGGCGAGCGCGTCGGCACCGGCGCCGCCGTAGGCCTCCGGCACGTGGACGGCGTGCAGGTCGTTGGCGACCAGCGCGTCGAGCGCCTCCTGGGGGAAGCGGGCCTCCTCGTCGACGGCGGCGGCGAACGGTGCGATCTTCGCCTCGGCGAGGGCACGCACCGACTCCCGGAGCATGTCGTGCTCCTCCGACGGCCGGTACAGATCGAAATCAGCGGTTCCCGCCAAGGTTTCTCACTCCCCTGAGAGCTGAAGCTAACTACCGTTAAGTAACCCGTTCTGCTCCGGATTCTAGGCGCCCCGGGCCCGACGGGATACGTGAGGTTGCCGACAGGCATCCGTTCCCTCGTGGCCGGTGGCCGACCCTCCCCGGCAGGGGCCCGACTATGCTCGGTCAGCGCCTTTTCGCCCGTCCGTCATCGACCCGTACCCCGCACACCGGCGCGCCGCGCCGAAACCTGGTTTGGAGCATCCATGGCCCTCAAGATCACCGTGATCGGCACCGGCTACCTCGGCGCCACCCACGCCGCCGCCATGGCCGAGCTCGGCTTCGAGGTACTGGGCCTGGACGTCGTCCCCGAGAAGATCGAGATGCTGCGGCGCGGTGAGGTCCCGATGTACGAGCCGGGACTGGAGGAGCTGCTGCGCCGCCATGTCGCCGGATTCGAGGGCTCCACCGGCCGCCTGCGCTTCACCACCTCGTACGAGGAGGCCGGGGCGTTCGGCGAGGTGCACTTCGTCTGCGTGAACACCCCGCAGAAGCACGGCGAGTACGCCTGTGACATGTCGTACGTGGAGAGCGCCTTCAGCTCGCTCGCGCCGCATCTGGACCGCCCGGCGCTGGTCGTCGGCAAGTCGACGGTGCCGGTGGGCAGCGCGGCGCGGCTGGCGCGGCTGCTGGCCGCGCAGGCACCGGCGGGCGAGGCGGCCGAGCTGGCGTGGAACCCGGAGTTCCTGCGCGAGGGGTTCGCCGTCGACGACACCCTGCACCCGGACCGGATCGTCGTCGGTGTGGCGAGCGAGCGGGCCGAGGCGCTGCTGCGGGAGATCTACGCGACACCGGTCGGCGAGGGCTCGCCGTTCGTCGTCATGGACTACCCCACGGCCGAGCTGGTGAAGACCGCGGCCAACTCCTTCCTGGCGACGAAGATCTCGTTCATCAACGCCATGGCGGAGGTGTGCGAGGCGGCCGACGGCGATGTGGTGAAGCTGGCCGAGGCGATCGGGCACGACGAGCGGATCGGCAAGAAGTTCCTGCGGGCCGGGGTCGGCTTCGGCGGCGGCTGCCTGCCCAAGGACATCCGGGCGTTCATGGCCCGCGCCGGTGAGCTCGGCGCCGATCAGGCGCTGACCTTCCTGCGCGAGGTCGACTCGATCAACATGCGGCGCCGCGGCCACATGGTCGAGCTGACCCGGGACGCGGTCGGCGGCACCTTCCTCGGCAAGCGGGTCGCCGTCCTCGGCGCCACCTTCAAGCCGGACTCCGACGACGTCCGCGACTCCCCCGCCCTCAATGTCGCGGGGCAGATCCATCTCCAGGGCGGCCAGGTCACCGTCTACGACCCGAAGGGCATGGCGAACGCCCGACGGCTGTTCCCGACGCTGGGCTACGCGGACAGCGCGCTGGAGGCGGTGCGCGGTGCGGACGCGGTGCTGCATCTGACGGAGTGGCGGGAGTTCCGGGAGCTGGACCCGGCGGTGCTGGGCGAGGCGGTCACCGCCCGCCGCATCCTGGACGGCCGCAACGCCCTCGACCCGGAGCTGTGGCGGAAGGCCGGCTGGACCTACCGTGCCCTGGGGCGTCCGAAGGCGTAACGCCTGCTCTCCCTGTTCCGCGGGTGTGGCGCCCGCTTCCCCCGTTCCGCCCGGCCGGGCCGTAGCGCTCCGGCCGGGCGGTCGTGCGTCTCAGCCGGATTGCGCGCGCCGGGCCCGGTAGCTGCGCATCTTCGCCCGGCTGCCGCAGACCGCCATGGTGCACCAGCGGCCGCCTCCGGCCGGGCTCCGGTCGTAGAACACCCACCGGCAGTCGTGGGCCTCGCACGCCTTGAGGCGGGTCCAGGTGCCCTCGGCGGCGGCCGTGGCGATACCGGCGGCCAGCAGCGCGGTGAGGCGGTCGGTGCCGCGCAGCCGGGCGGCCGGGTGGAGCGCGGTGGTGCCGTCGGGGGCGACGGCGAGGACGAGTGGGGCGCGGGCCAGCAGCCGGTCCAGGGCCCGGGCGTCGGCGGCCGCCAGTTCGCCGCCCGCGGTGTGCGCGAGGCAGACGGCGCGCAGCGCCTCCCGTAGCTCGGTCAGTGCACGGACGGCCGCCGCGCCGCCGTCGTCCGGGGTGAGCGGGGGCAGGCCATGCGCGGTGAGGAAGGCGTCGAGTCCGCCGTCCGCGGTCAGGGTGTCCGCGCCGGTCTCGACGTCGAGGGTGTTCACCAGGTCCTGCACCGGAAGGAGGGACGCCGGCGCTGTTCGGTCCGCCACCCTTGCCACGTTACCGGCCGACCGCCATCATGCAGTAACGCAGTTACCCGTTAACGACTTCAGGAGGTAACGACATGGCGCTGATCGAGCTGGGTGTCGTCGCATTGGACTGCCCCGATCCGCGGGCGCTCGCCGGTTTCTACGCCGAGCTGCTCGGCTGGCGGGTGACCGGCGAGGGGCGCTGGTTCGAGGCCGTCGGACCGCAGGGCAGGCAGCTCGCCTTCCAGGAGGCGGCGGGGTACAGGCCGCCGCAGTGGCCGGGCCAGGAGCAGCCGCAGCAGTGCCACCTCGACTTCGACGTACGGCGCGCGGACGCCGAGGCGGCCCAGGAGAAGGCGCTGGCGCTCGGCGCGAAGCTCGTCCAGCAGGATGACGCCCGGCAGAACTGGCGGGTCTACCTGGATCCGGTCGGGCACCCCTTCTGCTTCTGCTTCCGCGACTGACGGGGACGCGACCGGCCACCGCCACGGACGCGGCCGGCCGGCCCGGCGCTTCCCCGGCCGCCCGGATACGGAAACGCACCGGCGGGCCGCCGTCCGTGACGGGGCCCGCCGGTGCGCGAGAGGGTGCGGTCAGCCGTCCAGCTGCTCGATCGTGGCGATCGACTCCGGGCGGCGGGCCTGCTCCGCGCGCGCCACGTCCTCGGCGTCCCGGAGCGTGCGGACCGCGTTGCGCCAGGTCAGCTTGGCGAGGTCGGCGGTGGACCAGTTCCGGTCCAGCAGCTCCCCGAGCAGATTCGGGTAGCTCGCCACATCCGCCAGGTCGGACGGGGTGAAGGCGGTGCCGTCGTAGTCGCCGCCCAGCCCGATGTGGTCGACGCCGGCGACCTCCCGCAGGTGGTCGAGGTGGTCGGCGACGGTCGCCGCGGTCGCCTCCGGCATCGGGTTCTCCGCCCGGAACGCCCGCTGCACCGCCATCGCCTCAGGGGTGGTGTCGAGGTGGTGGAAGCCGTGGGCCCGCATGTTCTCGTCGGCCCGCAGCGTCCAGGGGCCGACCTCGGTGTGCACGAACTTCGGCACGAAGGTGGCCATGGCGACGCCGCCGTTGGCGGGCAGCCGCTCCAGAACGTCGTCGGGGATGTTCCGCGGATGGTCGCAGACCGCGCGGGACGAGGAGTGCGAGAAGATCACCGGCGCGGTGGAGACCCGCAGCGCGTCCCGCATCGTCGTGGCCGCGACGTGTGAGAGGTCGACGAGCATGCCGAGGCGGTTCATCTCCCGGACGACCTCCTCGCCGAAGGCGCTGAGACCGCCCGCGCGGGGCTCGTCCGTCGCGGAGTCCGCCCAGGCGAGGCTGTCGTTGTGGGTGAGCGTCATATAGCGGACGCCCAGCCGGTGCAGGGCCCGCAGGGTGGCCAGCGAGTTGTTGATGGAGTGGCCGCCCTCGGCGCCCATCAGCGAGGCGATGACGCCGTCGGCGCGCGCCGCCTCCATGTCGTCGGCGGTGAAGGCGAGCCGCAGCGCCTCGGGGTAGCGCGCGGCCATCCGCCGCACCACGTCGATCTGTTCGAGGGTGGCGCTGACCGCCGTGTCGCCCGCGTAGTCGGCGCGGACGTAGACCGACCAGAACTGCGCGCCGACGCCGCCGGCCCGCAGCCGCGGGATGTCGGTGTGCAGGAACTCCGACTGGTCACCGGCGATATCGCGGCGGTCCAGGTCGTAGCCGACCTGGGCGCGCAGCGCCCAGGGCAGGTCGTTGTGGCCGTCGACGACGGGGTGCTCGGCGAGAAGGGCGGCGATGCGCGGGTCCACCGCGGTGGCCGTCATCACTTGCCCCCGAAGCCGAAACCGGCCGGGGAGGCAACCTTGTTCCGCAGCCGCTTGCCCTTCTCGGTGGCCTGGTCGTTCAGCTCCTGCTGGAACTCCCGCATCCGGCCGAGCAGCTCCTCGTCGTGCGCGGCGAGCATCCGCGCGGCGAGCAGCCCGGCGTTGCGCGCGCCGCCGACGGAGACGGTCGCGACCGGCACCCCGGCGGGCATCTGCACGATGGAGAGCAGCGAGTCCATGCCGTCGAGGTACTTCAGCGGCACCGGCACGCCGATCACCGGGAGCGGGGTGACGGAGGCGAGCATGCCCGGGAGGTGGGCGGCTCCCCCGGCGCCCGCGATGATCGTCTTGAGGCCGCGCCCGGCGGCCTCCTCGCCGTACGCGATCATCTCGTGCGGCATGCGGTGCGCGGAGACGACGTCGACCTCGTAGGGGATCTCGAACTCGTCGAGCGCCTTGGCCGCGGCCTCCATGACGGGCCAGTCGGAGTCGGAGCCCATGACGATGCCGACGATGGGCGCGGGACTGGAGGGGCGCGCGTGAGCGCTCGATGAGGGGTGGCGGTCGGGCGACGGGCGAGCGGTCATTCGGTGATCGTTCCTCGCAGGTAGCCGGCGGCGTGCGCGGCGCGCTCGCGCACGTCGGCAAGGTCGTCGCCGTAGGTGTTGACGTGACCGACCTTCCGGCCGGGCTTCACGTCCTTTCCGTACATGTGGATCTTCAGCTGCGGATCGCGTGCCAGGCAATGGAGGTACGCGGAATACATGTCCGGGAAGTCGCCGCCGAGCACATTGGCCATCACCGTCCACGGGGCGCGCGGGCGGGGATCGCCGAGCGGGAGGTCCAGAACGGCGCGGACGTGGTTGGCGAACTGCGAGGTGATCGCGCCGTCCTGGGTCCAGTGGCCGGAGTTGTGCGGGCGCATCGCCAGTTCGTTGACGAGCACCTGCGGCGTGCCGTCGGGGCCGGGGACCTCGAACAGCTCGACCGCGAGGTGGCCGACGACGCCCAGCTCCGCCGCGATCCGCAGCGCCATCTCCTGGGCGTGCGCCGCGAGGTCCGCGCTCAGGCCGGGCGCCGGGGCGATGACCGTGTCACAGACGCCGTCGACCTGGATGGACTCCACGACGGGGTAGGCGACGGCCTGGCCGTGCGGCGAGCGGACGACGTTGGCGGCCAGTTCGCGGGTGAAGGGGACCTTCTCCTCGGCCAGGACGGGCACCCCGGCCCGGAACGGCTCGGCCGCTTCCTTGGAGGAACGTACGACCCATACGCCCTTGCCGTCGTAGCCACCACGGACGGTCTTGAGGATCACGGGGAATCCGGCGCCCTCGTTGGCGAACGCCTCCACATCCGCCGGATCGGAGACGAGGCGATGGCGCGGACAGGGCACGCCCAGCGCGTCCAGTCTCGCCCGCATCACCCCCTTGTCCTGGGCGTGCACGAGCGCGTCGGGGCCGGGGCGTACGGGGATGCCGTCCGCCTCCAGCGCCTTCAGGTGCTCGGTGGGTACGTGCTCATGATCGAAGGTGATCACATCGCAGCCACGGGCGAAGGAGCGCAGCGTGTCCAGGTCGCGGTAGTCGCCGATGACGACGTCGCTGACCACCTGGGCCGCCGAATCCTGCGGGGTGTCGCTGAGGAGCTTGAACTTGATGCCGAGGGGGATGCCCGCCTCGTGGGTCATACGGGCGAGCTGACCGCCACCGACCATGCCGACTACCGGGAACGTCACGCCCCCCAGCGTATCCGTACGGGCGTGCCACCCCGACGGCGGGATTGGAGGATCGTCCGAGCGCGGGCCGCGCGGCGGGGCCGGTGTGCGGAGCGTGAGCTTCCGTCGCACCGTGGAGCGAGCGCCGCTGCGTACGCCCGCGCGCGGCGGCCCCTGGGAAACGCTGGTTAGCATGAGGGGCGGTCCGGGACGACCGGCCGGGCCGGCCGCCACCGACAGGGAGCAAGACGATCACCATGAGTGAACGGAGCGCGCTGCGGTCGCGGCTGGAGACGCTCCTGCGCGAGGCCGCCAAGTTCGGTGCCGTGGGCGGCGCCGGTGTGATCGTGAACTTCGCGGTCTTCAACCTCGTACGGCACCTGACGGAGCTGCCGGTCGTGCGGGCCAGCGTCATCGCGACGGTCGTGGCCACCGGCACCAACTACCTCGGCTACCGCTACTTCACCTACCGCGACCGCGACAAGCAGGGCCGCACCCGCGAACTCTCGCTCTTCCTGCTGTTCAGCGTGGCCGGGCTGATCATCGAGAACGGCATGCTCTACGCGGCGACGTACGGCTTCGGCTGGGACACCCCGCTGCAGAGCAACGTCTTCAAGTTTCTCGGCATCGGCGTCGCCACCCTCTTCCGCTTCTGGTCGTACCGCACCTGGGTCTTCCGCACGCCGGACGGGGCCGGGCCGCTGCCGGACGCCGGGGCGCCGCGCGCACCCGAGCGGGAGCGGCAGCCGCAGGCGCACGGCGCCTCGCGCCCATAGCGGGACCGGCCCCGCTCAGCCCTCGGTCTGCTCGGCCTCCCGGGCCAGGAAGAGGGCGAAGACCGGCGGGCGTTGCTGGAGCAGTTCGAGCCGCCCGCCGTCCGCCTCCGCCAGATCGCGGGCGACGGCGAGGCCCAGTCCCGTGGAGTTGCGGCCGGAGACGGTCCGCTCGAAGACCCGTGAGCCGAGGTCGGCGGAGACGCCGGGGCCGGCGTCGGTGACCTCCACCACCGCCTGGTTGCCGGTGACCCGGGTGCGCAGCGCGACCGTCCCGTCGCCGTGCATCAGCGAGTTCTCGATGAGGGTGGCGAGCACCTGCGCCACCGCGCCCGGGGTGCCGACGGCCCGCAGCCCCTTCTTGCCGGAGCGGACGATGGAGCGGGCGGCGCTGCGGTAGGCGGGCCGCCACTCCTCGACCTGCTGCTTGACGACCTCGTCGAGGTCGAAGGCGACGGCGGAGCCGGAGCGCGGATCGCGGGAGTTGGTGAGCAGCCGCTGGACCACGTCCGTCAGCCGCTCGACCTGGGCCAGCGCGATGGTGGCCTCCTCCTTGACGGTGTCCGGGTCGTCGGTGAGCGTGATCTCCTCCAGCCGCATGGAGAGCGCGGTCAGCGGGGTGCGCAGCTGGTGGGAGGCGTCGGCGGCGAGGCGGCGCTCGGCGGTGAGCATCCGGGCGATCCGCTCGGCGCTGGCGTCCAGCACATCGGCGACGCGGTCCAGCTCCTGGACACCGTAGCGGCGGTGGCGGGGGCGGGGGTCGCCGGAGCCGAGGCGTTCGGCGGTCTCGGCGAGGTCGATGAGCGGGGCGGTGAGCCGGCGGGCCTGGCGGATGGCGAGGATCACCGCGGCGACGATCGCCAGCAGCGCCACCGCCAGGATGACCAGCAGCGTGCGGCCGATCTCCTCGTTGACGGCGGCGCGGGACTCCTGGACGGTGACCTGCTCACCGCGGTCGCCCGTCACCTGCGACTGGATGACATCGCCCGCGGGCCGGGTGCCGATCTCGATCGGTGCCTTGCCGGGCACCTTGATCCGGGCGTAGCGGTGGACGGTGATCTGTTCGGAGAGGGCGTCCAGGGTGATCTTCTCGCCGCTGCCGATCCGGCTCTCGACGATGCCGACCAGCCGTACCGCCTCGGACGCCACGCTCTCCTGGGCGCCCGCCTGGATGGTGCGGGTCTCGACGATGACGAGCGAGAGGCCGAAGACGGCGATCACGACGAGCACCACCGCGAGGGTGGAGTTGATCAGACGGCGGCGCACGGTGCCCTCCGGGCGGGGGTTGCGGTGGTCTGTCTCGGCGTCCCGCCCGGCAGGGCCGCGGCCGGGTGCGTCAGCTCTTCTCGAAGCGGAAGCCGACGCCCCGGACGGTGGCGATGTAGCGCGGGTTGGCGGCGTCGTCGCCGAGCTTCTTGCGGAGCCAGGAGATGTGCATGTCGAGGGTCTTCGTCGACGACCACCAGGTGGTGTCCCAGACCTCACGCATCAGCTGGTCGCGCGTGACGACCCGCCCGGCGTCCCGCACCAGCACCCGCAGCAGGTCGAACTCCTTGGCGGTGAGCTGCAGTTCCTCCTCGCCCATCCACGCGCGGTGCGATTCGACGTCGATACGGACGCCGTGGGTGGCGGCCGGCTGCTGCGGTTCGGCGGTGGAGCCGCGGCGCAGCAGCGCCCGGACGCGGGCCAGCAGTTCGGCGAGGCGGAAGGGCTTGGTGACGTAGTCGTCGGCACCGGCGTCCAGACCGACGACGGTGTCCACCTCGTCGGCGCGGGCGGTCAGCACCAGGATGGGGAAGGAGTGACCTTCGTTGCGCAGCCTGCGGGCGACCTCCAGGCCGTCCATGCCGGGTAGCCCCAGGTCGAGCACGACCAGATCGATGTGGTCCTGGAGGCCGGCGTCGAGCGCCGTGGGTCCGTCCTCGCGCACCTCGACTTCGTAACCCTCGCGGCGCAGTGCGCGGGCGAGCGGCTCCGAGATGGACGCGTCATCCTCGGCGAGCAGTACACGGGTCATGGCCCGATGGTAGTCCGATGCGCCGTGGCCAGGGGGCGAGCGCTCCTGGGCGCCCGCCTGGATGGTGCGGGTCTCGACGATGACGAGCGAGAGGCCGAAGACGGCGATCACGACG
>NZ_VKJP01000147.1 GCF_007280575.1 Streptomyces benahoarensis | reverse complement strand
GCGGCCCACCCGCCCCGCGCGGCAGCCGGCCCGCGTCCGCCAGCGCCCTCCGCAGCAGGAACTCGATCTGCGCGTTGGTGCTGCGCAGTTCGTCGCCCGCCCAGCGGGCCAGCGCGTCGTGGATCAGCGGGTCCAGCCGCAGCAGCACCTGCTTGCGCTGCTGCGGCCGTCGCGCGGGTTTGCGGGCGCCGCCGCCCGCTCCCTCGGGGCTCTCGTCACTCACTGGTAGAGCGAGCCCGTGTTCAGTACCGGCTGGGCGGCCCGGTCGCCGCAGAGCACCACCATCAGATTCCCGACCATGGATGCCTTGCGCTCCTCGTCCAGCTCGACGATGCCCTGTTCGCTGATGCGCACCAGCGCCTGCTCGACCATGCCGACCGCGCCCTCCACGATCTGCTGCCGCGCCGCGACCACCGCACCGGCCTGCTGCCGCTGGAGCATCGCCGAGGCGATCTCGGGCGCGTACGCGAGGTGGCTGAAGCGGGACTCGATGATCCGCACACCCGCCGCCTGCACCCGCGCGGTCAGCTCGGCGGCCAGCTTCTCGGTGATCTCCTCGGCGTTGCCGCGCAGCGACAGGGCGTCCTCGTCGTGCGCGTCGTAGGGGTACTCGATCGCGATGTGCCGGACCGCCGCCTCGGTCTGGGTGGCGACGAACTCCAGGAAGTCGTCCACCTCGAAGAGTGCCTGCGCGGTGTCCTCGACCTTCCAGACGACGATCGACGCCAGCTCGATCGGGTTGCCGTACGCGTCGTTGACCTTCAGCACCGCCGTCTCGTGGTTCCGCACCCGGGTGGAGATCTTCCGCGCGCTGGTCAGCGGGTTGACCCAGCGCAGCCCGTCGGTGCGGATGGTGCCGACGTACCGGCCGAAGAGCTGGATCACCCGCGCCTCGCCCGGCGCCACCATCTTCACGCCGGTCATGCAGAAGAACGAGGAGAGCAGCAGCAGGATGCCGACGATGATCAGCGGGGCGGCGACCGCGGGGCTGCCGCCCGAACCGGCGACGCCGCCGCCGATGATCATCGCGATGCCGAGGAAGACGCCGAGCACGGTCAGCAGCAGCGCCAGACCGCCCGGAATGCTGTGCGCGGCCCTCTCGCGGACCTGCGGGGAGGGCATCTCGGGCGCGTCGGCGAGCGGTGCACCGTCTCTGGGCGGGGTGACGGGTGTGGTCTCGGACATGGAAGCCCCGTTTCTCGTGGCGCGCCCGGATGCCGGACGCGGGGCCGGTGGCGCGCCCGGGCGGCCCCCGGGTGCGATCTCACCAACTCATCAAAGTGATAGCACTTTAACGCCTTGACCCGTCCGATGCGCAACTCTGCGTCCGCGGTTCCGTCACGCCAGGTGCTGTTTGTCACGTAGGAAAAGCCCTTGATCGATGAGTATTTGGGGGCAGATGCGGTGTTAGCTTCAACAGCTGACCCAGCTGGGGGCGGTACGAGCGAAAGTGACAGGAGCCATGGGCCGAGCGGACGCGACACGAGCGCGGCAGGGGAGCCGCGGGACCGGGCCCCGACGCCCGAAGGGCCGGATACGCCGCCTCTTCACCTGGAAGAAGATGCTCGGCACCTTCTTCGGGATATGCCTGCTCGGCATAGCCGCCGCCTTCGGCCTGTACTTCTACGTCGACGTCCCCGCGGCGGGCACCGAACTCGCCACCGCCCAGAGCAACGTCTACAAGTACGCCGACGGCAAGGTCCTCGCCCGCACCGGCAAGCTGAACCGCGAGAGCGTGCCGCTCAGCAGCGTGCCCCTGAAGGTGCAGCACGCCTTCGTCGCCGCCGAGAACAAGACCTTTTACGACGACTCCGGCGTCGACCTCAAGGGCACCTTCCGCGGCATCTACAAGACCCTCCGCGGCGAGGGCAAGCAGGGTGGCTCCACGATCACCCAGCAGTACGTGAAGAACTACTACCTCAGCCAGGAGCAGACGGTCTCCCGCAAGCTCCAGGAGATCGTGATCTCCCTCAAGGTCGACGCCGAGAAGGGCAAACCGGAGATCCTCGACGGCTACCTCAACACCAGCTACTACGGGCGCGGCGCCTACGGCATCCAGGCCGCCGCCCAGGCGTACTACCGCAAGGACGCCGACAAGCTCACCGTCTCCCAGGGCGCCTACCTCGCCGCGCTGCTCCAGGCCCCCAACCAGTACGACTGGGCGCTGGCCACCCCGGCGGGCAAGAAGCTCGCCCAGGAACGCTGGGCCTACACCCTCGACAACATGGTCGAGATGAAGTGGCTCTCCCAGGCCGAGCGCGACCAGCAGAAGTTCGACGTGCCGAAGGATCCCAAGCCCCAGGAGGGCCTGACCGGCCGCACCGGCTACCTCGTCAAGGCCGCCAAGGACGAACTCTTCGCCCACGGCGTCGACGAGAAGAAGTTCGAGCTGGGCGGCTGGACCGTCACCCTCGGCATCGAGAAGGACAAGCAACTCGCCCTGGAACAGGCCGTCAAGCGCAAGCTCACCGGCGACCTCGACCCCAAGACCCGCGAGGCCGACCGGGACGCCCAGCTCGGCGCCGCGTCCGTCGACCCGAAGACCGGCCACATCGTCGCGATGTACGGCGGCGCCGGGTACACCCAGCACTACATCAACAACGCGACGCGCCAGGACTACCAGCCGGCCTCCACCTTCAAGCCGCTGATTCTCGCCACCGCCCTGGAGAACCACGCCACCACCCAGGACGGCCGCCCGATCACGCCGGACACCGCCTACGACGGCACCAACCGGCGCCCGGTCACCGGCGGCACCGCGCCGTTCGCGCCGCCCAACGAGGACCAGCGCAGCTACGGCAACATCACTGTCCAGAAGGCGATGAACAACTCCGTCAACTCGGTGTTCGCGCAGATGGGCGCCGATGTCGGCCTCGACAGCCTGAAGAAGACCGCGACCTCGCTGGGCATGAACGGCGCCCGGATGGACGTCCAGCCCGCCATGACCCTCGGCAGCATGGGCGCCAGCCCCGTCCAGATGGCCGGGGTCTACGCGACCTTCGACAATCACGGCCGGAAGGTCACCCCGACCCTGGTCACCAAGGCCGAGCACGCCACCGACCCGGAGCCGGATCTGCCGGACCCGATCGGCGACCAGGTGCTCAGCCGGAAGACCGCCGACACCGTCACCTCCGTGCTGCGCGGTGTGGTCGACGACGGTACGGCCACGGCGGTGCAGGACACCTCGTACCAGGCGGCGGGCAAGACCGGCACCTCCGACGACAACAAGTCGGCGTGGTTCGTCGGCTACACGCCGAAGCTGGTCACCGCCGTCGGCATGTTCGGCGAGGCCGAGGGCGGTAAGCAGGTCACCCTCCGCGGCACCGGCGGCGGCGGCCGCGTCAACGGCGGCGGCTACCCGGCGCAGGTCTGGGCCGCCTACAACGCGGCCGCGCTCGGCTCCGGCGCCGGAGCCACCTTCGACCTGGACGCCGACTCGGGCATGGGCGTGGCCCCGCCGCCCCCGACGACCGACACCGCCCCGCCGTCGGAAACGCCGTCGGGCACCCCGACCGAGACGCAGAGCCCGTCGGGCACGCCGTCCACCGACCCGACGCCGACCGACTCCGGCGCCCCGACGCCCACCGACACCGGTTCGGCGCCGACCGACCCCGGCACCGGCGACCCCAACGGCGGCACCACCGGCGGCCCGGGCGGCAACGGCGGCCAGAGCAACGGCGGCAACAACGGCACCGGCGGCACGGGCAACGGCCACGGCGGCGCCGGCGGCCTCAACGGGCTGAACTGACCGGCCCCCCCGCACCGCCCGCGGCCCCCGCCTCGTACCCACGAGGCGGGGGCCGCGGCCGTGCGGCGGCCGGGATCAGCCGCCGTTGACCTTCTTGGCGATCCGGTCGCCGAGCTCCTTGTCGACGTTGCGCCAGTACTGCAACGCCCGCTCCAGCACCGGCTTGCTCACACCGTTGAGCAGATGCCCGGCGACATTGCTCACCAGCCGGGCGCGCGCCGCGTCGTCCAGCACCTTGCGGACCATCGTCCCCGGCTGCCCGAAGTCGTCGTCCTCCCGGCGCTTGGTGTACGCCTCGCGGACCAGCTCACCGGCGGTCTCCCAGCCCACCGGGTCCGTCGACTCCTGCGTGGCCGCCGCCGGACCCCCGTAGGAGTTCGGCGCGTACGGCCGGGCCGCCCGCGACGGATCGAACCGCATCGGCCCGTCCTTCGCGTACGAGTGGACCGGGATGTGCGCCCGGTTCGGCGGCAGCTGGGCGTAGTTCGGGCCGATCCGGTACCGGTGCGTGTCCGGGTACGAGAACAGCCGCCCCAGCAGCATCTTGTCCGGCGACGGGCCGATGCCCGGCACGAGGTTCGACGGCTCGAACGCCGCCTGCTCGATGTGGATGAAGAAGTCCTCCGGGTTCCGGTTGAGCGTCATCCGCCCGACCTCGATCAGCGGGTAGTCGCCGTGCGGCCACACCTTCGTCAGATCGAACGGGTTGAACCGGTAGTCCGGCGCGTCGTCGAACGGCATGACCTGCACATACAGCGTCCACGACGGGGCGTTGCCGCTCTCGATCGCGTGGAAGAGGTCCCGGCGGTGGAGGTCACCGTCCGAACCGGCGAGCCGGTCGGCCTCCTCCTGCGTGAGGAAGTCGATGCCCTGGTCGGTCTTGAAGTGGTACTTGATCCAGAACTTCTCCCCTCCGGCGTTGACCCACATGTACGTGTGCGAGCCGTAGCCGTTCATGTGCCGGTACGTCTTGGGGATGCCGCGGTCGCCCATCAGCCAGGTGACCATGTGGGCGGATTCCGGCGACAGCGTCCAGAAGTCCCACTGCATGTCGTTGTCGCGCAGCCCGTTGTCCGGGCGGCGCTTCTGCGAGCGGATGAAGTCCTGGAACTTGATCGTGTCGCGGACGAAGAACACTGGGGTGTTGTTGCCGACCAGGTCGTAGTTGCCCTGCTCGGTGTAGAACTTCAGGGCGAAACCGCGCGGGTCGCGCCAGGTGTCGGGGGACCCCTGCTCACCGGCGACGGTCGAGAAGCGGGCCAGCATCTCGGTCGTCTTGCCCGGCTGGAAGAGATCCGCCTTGGTGAACTGGCTGACGTCGTTGGTGACCTTGAAGAAGCCGTACGCGCCGCTGCCCTTGGCGTGCACCACCCGCTCGGGGACCCGTTCCCGGTTGAACTGGGCCATCTTCTCGATCAGATAGTGGTCGTGCAGCAGGATCGGACCGTCGGGGCCGACGGTCAGCGAGTTCTCGTCGCTCCCGACGGCGATGCCGACGTTGTTCGTCGTGCGCGGGACGTTCTGCGCGGGGCTGGACATGGAGGAGCGCCTCCGTTTCGACGGGGAAGTGGGGGAGTGGGGGGCCAGTCAGTCCCTTTTGTCCACCCAAGCAGTCAACGCCGCCGACGGCATGTCGGCAACCCTTGCCCGATGGCCGTGTCCTGATGGCCCCGGAACGGCAGGCGCCCGGCCCTTACGGGACGCCACCCCGGGAGACGCCCGGCCCGGATCGCTCCACCCGGCCCTTACGGAACGCCCCTACGGGCCACGCGCCCTCCGGCCCCCGCCGCACACGACGGAGCCCCGCCCGGCTGCCCGGACGGGGCTCCATACCGCCGCACGCGCCATGCGTCCGGCCGGGTGATCAGCGCGCCGCGGCGCCCGGCGGCATCGACAGCTCGAACCACACGACCTTGCCCATGCTCAGCCGGGTGGCGCCCCAGCGCCGCGCCATGCGGTTGACGAGGTACAGCCCGCGCCCACCCTCGTCCGACGGCCGCGCCTGCCGCAGCCGAGGCAGTTGCGGGACGTCGTCACCGACCTCGCAGCGCAGCACATCCGTCCGCAGCAGCCGCAGCGTCACCGGCCGCTCCGCGTACCGCACCGCATTGGTGACCACCTCGCTGACCAGCAGCTCCACCTGATCCGTCAGCTCCTCCAGGCCCCAGCGCGACAACGCCCGCCGGGCCAGCCGACGCGCCTGCCCCGCCGTCTGGGCCTTCGGATCGAGATACCAGTACGCGACATCGCTGGGTGCTATCCCGTCGAACCGCGCCGCCAGCAACGCGATGTCGTCATCGCGGTCGCCGGGGCCGAGCATGTCCAGCACCTCGTCGCAGAGCGGCTCCAGCGGCGGCGGATTCGGGCCCGTCAGCCGCGCCGTCTCCGCCAGCCGCTCCCGCAGCTGCTCGATGCCGGTCCACACGTCCCGGATCCGCGACTCCACCAGACCGTCGGTGTACAGCACCAGCGTGGCGCCCGCCGGGGCGTCCAGCTCCACCGCCTCGAAGTCCACGCCGCCGACCCCGATCGGCGCGCCCGCCGGGACCCGCAGCACCTCCGCCCGGCCGCCGCGGTGCAGCATCACGGGCGGCGGATGCCCCGCGTTCGCCACGATGATGCGGTGCGCCACCGGGTCGTACACCGCGTACAGGCACGTCGCCATGCGGTCCGAGCCCAGCCGCTGCGCCTGCTCGTCGAGGTGGTGCAGCACCTCCTGCGGCGGCAGATCCAGACCGGCCAGCGTCTGCGCCGTCGTCCGCAGCTGCCCCATGATCGCCGCCGACGTCATCGAATGCCCCATGACATCCCCGACGACCAGCGCCACCCGGCTGCCCGGCAGCGGAATCGCGTCGTACCAGTCGCCGCCCACCCGCGCCGTCTCCGCCGCGGGCAGATAGCGGCTCGCCAGGCGGACGCCGGTGGGCTGCGGCAGCGAGTCCGGCAGCATCGTGCGCTGCAACGCGTCGGCGATGTACGCCTCCCGGCCGTAGAGCACCGCCTTGTCGACGCCGAGCGCGGTGTGCGTCGCCAGCTGCGCCGCGACCAGCAGATCGTCGCCCTCGAACGCCGGACGGTCCGGGCGGCGCAGGAACACCGCCGCGCCGATCACCCGGCGGCGGCCGCGCAGCGGCGCCAGGATCACCCGGCGCCCGCCCGGCAGTTGGGTGCCGTCGCCCAGCAGCTCCGGCAGTGCCGTCCGTGCCGCCGGGACATCGCCGAACAGCGGCCGCACCCCGCGCAACACCTCTGCCAGCGGCCCGCCCGTCAGCACCTCGGCCAGCTCCGCGGCGCTGCCGCCCATCGCCGGGCCCAGATCCGGCTGCGCGGGCAGCACCGGCAGCCGGATGCCGTTGGTGTCCGGCTCCTCCGGGATCCGGTCGGTACGCCGCAGCCGCAGCACCATGGGCTCGGTCGGCCGCTCGTCGCCCACCGGCAGCGGATCGCGCAGATACACCAGGATCGCGTCGGCGAACGTCGGCACCGTCGCCCGGCAGAGCCCCAGCACGATCTCGTCGAGGTCGATGCCCCGGGCGATCCGCCGGGTGGCCGCGCCGATGAACCGCAGCCGGTCACCGCCCGCCTGCCGGGCCGCCGCCACCTCGTCACCCTCGCCCGGATGGTCCGCCCGGGCCGGAGGCACCGGCGCCGCACCCTCGCCCGGCACCACCGCGCCGCCCGCCGGACCCGTGGGCGGCGGGACGAACGCGCCGGACGGCCCGTCGTCGCCCGGCGGCCGCGACCGGCCACCCTCCCGCGGCCGCCCGATGCCCTCGGCCGGTACGTGGCCGGTGCCCGGCCGCGGCTCACCGGGGCGCGGCTCGCCCTGCTCCGGCGGCTGCGCCCCGCCGATCGCGCCGCGCGCCGCGAGTCCGTCGTCGTACGGGGCGTGCCCGCCGGCCGTACGGGGACGGCCGTGGCCCGCGACCGGCTCGCCGCCGCCCGGTCCGGCACCGGCCGTGACCAGCGGGGCGTCCGGCGGTCCGGCGGCCGCGCCGTTCTCGCCGCGCACGGCGAAACCGGCCCCGGGCGGCGGCGCGAAGCCCGCCGCCCCCGGCTGCTGGAGGGCGCTGCGCGGATCGGGCACCGCGCCGAACGGCGCCGAGGAGCCCGGGCCCCGTGCAGGGGACGCCGAAGGAGCGGCAGGCGGGACCGGCTGCCGCAGGTGGTGGGAGGTTGGGTGCTCCGTCACGCGTGGGATTCCATCCGTCCGGGGCTGCGCGCCCGACGCGCCGCGTGTCAAGTGCGCCGGGGCGACGCGCCTGACCCGCTGCGTCTCAAGCGCGTCGCAGGTGCAGAAAGAGCTGGATCTCGGGTGGTACGTCCGTACTGGCCGGGGCGTACGCGTAGGAATCCTCCCCGGCGATGTCGAAACCCGCGTCGCGCACGACACGGCGCAGGTCCTCGCGCAGGAAACCCGATACCCGGATCGAGTTGCCCAGGAACGGAATCGTGAAGTCGTCCACATCGGCCTCGACCATGGACAAGGCCATCACCCCGCCCGGCCGTAGCAGATCATGCAGCATCCGCAGCGCGTAGGGAATCTCCGCGCGCGGCAGCAGCAGCAGGGTGAAGTACGCTGTGATCCCGTCGAACGACCCGGGGCCGCCCAGCGAACCGTTTCGCAGCTCCGCGACGTCCAGCCGGTGGAACTCCGCCCCGGGGACATTGTCCCCGGCCAGCTTGACCATCGAGTGGGAGAGGTCGATGCCCACCACCCGATGGCCCGCCTCGGCAAGCTGATGGGAGGTGGGCAGACCGGTGCCGCAGCCGACGTCCAGCACCCGCGAGCCGGGCGGCAGTTCACCGGCCAGCCATGCGGCGGACGACACCTGTCCGTCCTTGTGCGGGAACGCTTCGTCGTAGCGGTCGCCGATCGCGTCGAACGCCTCGGCCTGGCCCGCCCGGTCCAGAGCTAACCGGTTCAGGCCCTCGTACTTGTCGTAGCTGTCAGCGCTCACGACCTCGCCTCTCCTGCGACCGCGGTCAAGTTCGGTTGTATGGGGTGGAGTTGCGCCTGTGCAGTCTCGCGGAGGACGATCCTACGGTTCGTGGCCCAGGGCACGGCAAGGGGGCTCGGCACCCTGCCCGCCAAGCGGGCGGAGGAGTTGCCCATAGGCGCGTCTTTCCACCGTTCGCCCCGTTCACTCGCCCGTCTCCGCCTTTCCTCTCATCGCCCGCTCACTACCGCAAACGCTCGGGGACACGGTCCCAGTCCTGCGGCAGCGACGGCAGCTCCCATGCCGGATCGGGCCTCCACTCCTCCCAGCCGTCCCGGAACGGCGCGTCCCACGCGGCGATCCGCTCCACCGCCGCCCGGCCCGCGGCCCGCACCCGCGCCGCCTGCCCCGGTGGCATCAGCCCGTCCCGCTGCGCCTGGTCGAACTCGTCCTCGTCCCGCCACTCCCAGCTGCGGTCCGGGTAGACGCACAGGTCGAGGAAGTGGTCCTGCGAATCGATGCCGTCCGCCCAACGGGCGCGCGGCTCCTCCAGATTCACGTACCAGTTCTTGAACCGCCACTCGCGCTCCCAGAACAGCCACACCGACCACGGCTCGCCGGGCCGCGCCAGCTTCAGCACGCCCGTACCGAACCAGCGGTCGTACGAGATTCGCCGCGGCTTGGTGTACCGCGTCGCCAGCGGCTCGCGGTGCACCGCGGTGCCGTCGGCCATCACCGGCTTCACACAGGCGGTGCCGGGCGCCATCCACACCGCCAGCAGGTCTTCGGTGTCCCGGACCACCGTCACCGGGCGGCAGATGTGGAAGCGTGCGGCGTCGGCGTTGTCGCGGTACCGCCACAGGATGTGAGTGCCGGGCGCCCACCGCGCGGCCGGTACCGCCGCCCGCCGCGGCCCGGGAGCCTCGTGCCCGGCCGGCGCCCCCGCCGTGGTCCCCGCCCTCTCCGCTGTCATGGCCAGATCTTAGGGCCTGCCGCGGCCCTTTCGCCGTCCGCCCACAGGGTGCCGTGGGCGGCGGCGCGAGGCAGGGGCGGAAGGGCGCCGGCGTACGCCGTGACGCGGGACGCCCGCGCCGTCACGGGTGCGTCATCCGCAACACGTCGAGCGCCTCGTCGAGTTGCGCGGCCGTCAGCAGCCCCCGCTCCACATAGCCGCCCTCGTCGACCACCTGACGGATCGTCTTCCGTTCCGCGAGCGCTCTCTTGGCGACCTTCGCGGCCTCCTCGTACCCGAGGTACTTGTTGAGCGGGGTGACCACCGACGGCGACGACTCGGCGTACTCGCGGGCCCGTTCGGCATGGGCGGTGATGCCGTCGACCGTGCGGTCCGCGAGCAGCCGGGCGACGTTGGCCAGCAGGCGGATGGACTCCAGGACGTTCTTGGCGATCACCGGGAGCATGACGTTCAGCTCGAAGTTACCGGCCGCACCGGCCGCGGCGACCGTCGCGTCGTTGCCGGTGACCTGCGCGGCGACCATCAGCACCGCCTCCGGGATCACCGGGTTGACCTTGCCCGGCATGATCGAGGAGCCGGGCTGGAGATCGGGCAGGGCGATCTCGGCGAGGCCGGTGCGCGGGCCCGACGCCATCCAGCGCAGATCGTTGGCGATCTTCGTCAGGCCGACCCCGATGGTCCGCAGCTGACCGCTGATCTCCACCACGCCGTCGCGCGCGCCCTGCGCCTCGAAGTGGTCGCGCGCCTCGGTGAGCGGCAGTCCCGTGGTGCGGGCGACCCGCTCGATCACCGCGGCGGAGAAGCCGGGCGGGGTGTTGATGCCCGTGCCCACCGCCGTGCCGCCCAGCGGGAGTTCGGCGAGCCGGGGCAGCGAGGCGTGCAGCCGCTCGACGCCGTACCGTACCTGCGCGGCGTACCCGCCGAACTCCTGCCCGAGCGTCACGGGCGTCGCGTCCATCAGATGCGTCCGCCCCGACTTGACCACCTCGGCGAACTCGGCCGCCTTGCGCTCCAGGGCGGCCGCGAGATGGTCGAGCGCCGGGATCAGATCGCGGGTGACCACCGCCGTCGCCGCGATGTGGATCGACGACGGGAACACGTCGTTGGACGACTGGCTGGCGTTGACCTCGTCGTTGGGGTGGACGTCGCGCCCCAGCCGCTCGCTCGCCAGCGTCGCGATGACCTCGTTGGCGTTCATGTGGGAGGAGGTGCCGGAGCCGGTCTGGAAGACGTCGACGGGGAAATGCTCGTCCCACCGGCCCGCCGCGACCTCCTCCGCGGCCTCGGCCACGGCCCGCGCCACCTCGGCGTCGAGCACGCCCAACTCGGCGTTGACCTGGGCCGCGGCGGCCTTGATATGGGCCAGCGCCTCGATATGGGCCCGCTCCAACCGCTGCCCGGAGACGGGGAAGTTCTCCACCGCCCGCTGGGTCTGCGCCCGCCACTTCGCGTGGGCGGGCACCCGCACCTCGCCCATGGAGTCGTGCTCGATGCGGTACTCCGCGCCCGCCGTGCTGTCCTGCCGTGCCGTCCTGTCGCTCACCTTCGCCACCTCCGACGGGCACAGCGTCCGGCGGCTCCGCGGTGTTCCCGACGACCGTGGGTTACCGCTGGTAATGCCCCGTGCGGGCTACTTTCCGGCGCTCCCCCGGGGAGCGCCGGAAACGGACGCGGTGACCGCCGGACTCAGTGCGCGATGCCGTCGATCAGCTCGCGGGCACCCTGCCGCAGCAGCGCCACCGCCACCGACGTGCCCAGCGTCGCCGGGTCGAGGCGCCCGGCCCACTCGTGGGCGTTGAGGACCGTCTTGCCGTCGGGCGTGAACACACAGGCGCGCAGCGACAGATCGCCGCCGCGCTCGGCGCGGGCGCACCCGGCGATCGGGGAGTTGCAGTGCCCCTGGAGGACGTGGAGGAACATCCGCTCCGCCGTCGCCTCCCGGTGGGCGGCCGGGTCACCCAGGGGGCTGATGGCGTCGATCAGCTCCGTGTCGCCCTCGCGGCACTGGAGCGCCAGGATGCCGGCGCCGATCGGCGGACACATCGCGTCCGTGGACAGCACCTCGGTGATCACGTCCGGACGGCCGATGCGCTCCAGACCGGCGACCGCGAGCAGCAGCGCGTCCGCGTCGCCCGCGGCCAGCTTCTCCATCCGGCGGTTGGCGTTGCCGCGCATCGGTACGCACTCCAGATGCGGGTGCGAGGCGGCGAGCTGCGCCCGGCGGCGCACCGAGGAGGTGCCGATACGGGTCCCGGCGGGCAGCTCGTCCAGGGTGAGCCCACCGGGGTGGATGAGGGCGTCGCGCACGTCGTCACGCTTGAGGAACGCGGCGAACGCCGTCCCGGCGGGCAGCGGCCGGTCGGCGGGCACGTCCTTGACGCAGTGCACCGCCAGATCGGCCTCACCGGCCAGCAGCGCCGCGTCGACCTCCTTGGTGAACGCGCCCTTGCCCTCGACCAGCGACAGCTCGCCCAGCCACTTGTCCCCGGTGGTCTTCACGGGGACGACCTCGGTGCGCACCCCCGGATGGAGCGCGGACAGTTCGGCGCGCACCCGCTCCACCTGGGCGAGCGCCATCGGCGAGTCACGGGAGACGATGCGGATCAACTCAGGTGCGGACATGGGTCCACGATAGGACGTCGGACCCGGGGGCCGTACGGCGGCGGGCCGTGGTTCCCGTACGGGGCCGGGGGCTGTCCCGTACGGGACCGGGCCGCGGTATCCGGGGCGCCCCGGCGCGCGGGACGCCCCGGTGCGCCGGCCCCGCACGCCCGTGGCACCCGGTGGCGCCCGGTGGTCAGCGCAGCGCGGCGGCCCGCCTGCGGAGTTCGGCGTGCAGCCCGCCGTGCACCTCGACCGGGGGCAGCCACTCCTTGCGGAGCTTGGCGACGCAGGTGTAGTTGCTGTCGCAGACGTTGGCCAGCGGCGACTCCACCGCCTGCGTCACGAACTGGTACGCGTCCAGCTCGCTCAGCCCGAAGTCCCGCGCCAGCCACTGCACCAGGTCCAGCTGCGAAATGCGGAAGGCGTCCTCCAAGGGGCGCGCCGAACCGGTCGAGATCAGATGGGTGTCGGACTCGATGCGCGGCCAGGGCGTCGCGACGCCCTTCAGCAGCTCCACGATCACCACCGTGTGCATCGCCGTCTCGACGGCGACGCCGCAGGTCTCGCCCTCGCCCTGGCGCGCGTGCCCGTCACCGAGGCTGAACAGCGCGCCCTCGACGTTCACCCCGAGACAGCAGGTGACCCCCGCGCGCATCTCCGGGGTGTCCATGTTGCCGCCGTGCGCGTCCGGGACGAGCGCGGAGCGCACCTCCAGGTTGGCCGGAGCCACCCCGACCGTGCCGTGCATCGGCTCCATCGGGAGCGTCAGCGTGTGGTCGCTGTCCCGGGCGGTGAAGCGGCACAGCCGCCGCTCCCGGTCGAGCTGCCAGATCCACACCGCCTCGGGGAGCGGCGGATGCAGCGCGGCGGTGGCGTGGGTGGCGGTCAGCGCCCCGAAGAGCGGCACGGTCGTCGACGCCGCCCAGTCCCGGCGCGGTTCGACGGAGACGAAGTGCACCGCCAGGGTGTCCCCGGGCTCGGCGCCCTCGACGTGGAACGGCCCGGTCTGCGGATTGACGTACGGGAACGCGCAGACCCGCGAGACCAGGTCGTCGGCGGTACGCACCCGCCCGCCGAAGCAGTCCTCGGTGTACACGTCCAGGACGGTGCCGGGCGCGATCCGCGCGACGGGCGGCGCGCCGCCGAACGTCCAGGCGTACTCCTGCGCGGTGGGCCGGACGGTGAGCACGCGCGGGTCGTCGGCCGGGTCGGTCATCGGGGCTCCTCATCGTGGGGCGGATCGGACGGCTCGGGCGGGGCGCCGGGCCGGGACGCGTCCGGGAGTGCGGCGGGGCCGGGCTGTCGTACGGGGCGGCCGCGTGCTCCCGGCGGCGCGGCCCGGTTGCCGTGCGGCCCGTCCCCGTTCAGTTGTCGCGCGGGACGACCCGGACCCAGGTGCGGTCGGCGGTGAGGTAGCGGTCGACCGCGAGTCCGGCGCGCTCCAGGGCGGCGTCGAACGCCTCGTCGGTCAGCGGGCAGGACAGGAACGTCTGCGTCCAGCGGGCGTCGGCGAAGTCGTACTCGACGTGCACCGAGCGCACGCCCGGGCGCACCGGCTCGGAGGAGACGATCCGGATCAGCCCGCCGTCGACGCGGCGCTCGGACGGGACGCGGTCGTGCCGGTCGGGCGCCTCACGCTGGATGAGCACGCAGCCGTCGTCCTTCACATGGCGGCGGCAGGTCGCCAGCATCCCCTCGCGCACGCCCGGACCCGCGGCGTGGACGAGGAACGAGGCGAGCAGGACGACGTCGAACCGGGCGTCCAGGGACAGTTCCTCGATGGCGCTGCGGACCGTTCCGGCGCCGCTGATACGTTCCAGCATCTGCGGGGACTCGTCCACGGCGGTGACGGCGAAGCCGCGGTGGACCAGCGGATGCGTCATCCGCCCGGCCCCGGAACCCAGTTCGAGAATGCTGGACGCCGGGCGCACCGCGCCCTCGATGATGTCCGGCTCCTCGCCCACCGGCAGCCGTGCGTACAGTTCGACCGCACAGCCGTCCGGGGTGATCGCCCCCGGTCCACTGCCCTCGTATCCCTCGCGCGCCCGGTGTTCCATAGCCATATGCCAACACGGCGCTATCGGCGGCGAAAGGGGCCTTTCCGGACAGGGCGGGCCGCGCTCCGGAGTGCGCGGGGGCGTATGCGGACGCGCGCGGACGCGGGCGGACGGTGCCGGGAGCGGCGGGCCCGGGGTGGCCGGTTCGCCCGCACGGCCCACGGGGCCAGGGGCCGGGCGGGTGC
>NZ_VKJP01000146.1 GCF_007280575.1 Streptomyces benahoarensis | reverse complement strand
ATGAGCGTCTCGTGGGCTCGGAGATCTGTATAAGAGACAGGTGGTGGAGGAGAGCGAGTTGGTGTTCTCGCGGGTGGGTGCGGAGAGGTTGAGCTGAACTTCCGCCCTGAGAAACAAGATCGAGAACTTATCGCGCCCGCCACGCCCTCCTTACCGACCTGCCGAAGGGCCAGGTCAGCCCCCATTACACCCTTACCCCCCTTACCGCTTCGGGGCATCCGGACGATGCCCCAGGCCCTGCCCAAGCAGTTCAATGCCGGACAGAGCCTGGCGGCGCAGACTCGGCGACCGGTGAGGTGCACGCGGCCGCCGAGTCCATGCATTAGCCGATGAGCTTATGCAGCGCGGGCACGCTGAGGAGGAACGCGGCCCCGCCAGCAGCCACGGCGCCAGCAGGGGAATGGCTCTGCGCGAACGTCACGCATCCCGCGGCCACGCCAATAGCAGCTGCGCCCAGCAGGACGGTGAAGGCATGCTGGCTCAGCAGCGGGGTCTCGGCAGGCTGCGGTGCCGGGGGCTCCGACGGCGGGGCGGGCTGGTTCTGGGCGGGCAGTTCGGGGTCATTGGCAGGCATGACAATCCTTCAGCCGTTGACGAATGGAGGGCTCCCCGAGGCGCCTTCGGGGAGGTGGGCATACCTTCGACCACGCGTGCCTTAGCCGCGCAACTCTCGCGAATTTCTCCTTCGCTCCCGAATCTGCCCGCTCCAAGGGAGCACCGTCCGGTGCCACGGATACCCATCGGCGATCCGGCGATTTCACACCGGGCCCTCGATCCGTCTGCTGCTCTCTCGAATATCCAAGGAATCGGGCGCGCCCCGCCCACGCGCACTACCAAGCCCCACGCAAGACGCGCAACCTTTCGCGAAAACCCGGCTGCACCTGGAGACGTACCGGCCTGCTCAGCTGTCCCACCGTTCAGCCCTTGCCTTCACACGACGTCGTTCGCGTACCGAGGCAAAAAACTGTGCCCGACGGGACCAGACAAGGTCCCGCCGGGCACAGCCGTCATCTCGATGCGAATCAGCCCTCGAACCGCCAGTTCTCCATAGCCGCCAGCGCCCGAGCCCGCGCCTGCACCACCGCGAACCGGGCCTCCCGCTCCCGCTCATCGGCGTGCGCCGGCTGGCTCGTGACCTGGCCGGGCCACTTCCGGTAGAGCAGCCCGGTCTCCGCGGAGAACCAGCCGCGGGCGACCGCGCTCAGCGCCAGCAGGAGGCCGGTGTCCTCGGAAGCTGGCAGGGCCATCCAGCCGCCCAGGGCCAGGAGCAGATCGCGGCGGATGCACAGCGTCGCCGGGTGAACCTGCGCGCGGAAGTTGTGCTCCTCCCAGTGCTCCAGGACGGCGCCGCGCTCGATGATGCCCTCGGGCGGGTCCTGGTCGAAGCCGACGGTGGAGCCGTCGGGCATCAGGTCGAGGACGCGGGACGTGGTCCAGCCGATCGCCGGATCCCTGGTGAGGGCCTTCAGGTCCCGGGCCAGAGAGCCGGGCGTCAGCATGTCGTCCGCGTCCAGGACGCGGACGTACTCGCCCTTCGCCCGGGAGAGCGCGAGGGTGCGGGCCATCGCGGCGCGGCCGTGCCGCCCCTGCCCGAAACTGATCCGCGGGTCGTCGGGCACATGCGGGCGGACCTCGTCCGTCTCGCCGTCCTCCTGGATCACCCACTGCCAGTCCCAGCCGCCCGGAAGCTCCTGCTCCAGCAGCGACTTGTAGGCATCGGCGAGGTACTGAGCGGCCGGCGGGTGGACCGCCGTCATCACGCTGATCACGTTCGTCATCGTCACCACCGGGCCAGGGGCGTCGTGAAGACCATCTCGGTGCGGTCGCCGGGCAGGATGACGTCGGAGACCTCCACCACCCGGTCGGTGGTGTCGGTCGAGATCTTGCGGAGTTGGAACACGGAGACGCCCTTCTGGAGGCCGAGTTCCTCGGCCTCCTCTGCTGTCGGAGGCCGGGCCATGATGCGTTCCTCGATGTGGTCCAGCTCGATGCCGAGGGTCAGCAGCTGGTTCTGCGTGCCGCCCGCCCACGGTTCGTTGGCCGCATCGAGAAGATCTGGGTTCGCCGAGACGACCTCGCGAACGAGGTAGGAGGTCACGAGGCTGAACGGCGCGTCACCTTCGCGCGGGAAGGTGCGGTAGTTCCGCTCCAGTAGGAGCGTGCCCTCCGGGACGGAGAAGACGGCCGCCAGGTCCTCGTTGGCCGGCACCTCCCGGAAGTCGGCCTTGAAGGCGAGGTCGGAGACGGTGAGGCCGGTGTCGTGCTCGGTGGAGCCGGTCTTCTCGCGCTCCGCCTGGACGAGCCGCGCGCGGTCCTTCTCCCACTGGTGGCGCTCGTTGTTCCGCTCCACCCGCGGTCGCGGTTTGCGGACGAAGTTGCCGATGCCGTGGCGCTTGTCGATCAGTCCTTCGGCGTGCAGCTCGCGGAGCGCGTCGCGCATCGTCGGCACGCTGGTCCGGTACTGCTCGGCGAGCTTGGTCTCCGCCGGCAGCTTCTCGCCCGGCCGGAGCTGGCCTGCGCGGATGTCCTGGCGCAGCGCCTCGGCGATCCGCTCGTACTTCTTGGCCATGGGTCCGCTCGCTGTCCGTCTCGTGTGCCGTTCCGTCCGTCTCGCCGGACAGCCTCAGCATAAGTCCTCAAGAGGAGTTGACGACGGCGGGCGAGCCCCCTACCTTCATCACATCGACTCCTAAAGAGGAGTTGAGGACAAGAGGTCTTCATGACTCTTGTCCGGTCGAGCCTGCCGAAATCCGAGGAAGGCGACTGCGGTCGCGCGCCGAGGGATCGACGGGAACCGGCTGTTCCTTGAGAACTGAATCGCACGGCGCCTGGCAAGCAGACCGTGCACTGACCAGTGGTTTTAGCCCCGGTGCCGTCGTTTTCCGGCGGCACCGGCGGCCATGACCACTCGTCTTCGACGAGCGGTTTCCGCGCCTGCCCCACAGGGGCCTACGGCGTACTCACCGCGTATCTGCCGGGTCGGCGGCACTCCCGTGCAAAGGACATCGCTGCCGTCCCGCGCCCTCCCTGTCCACTGAACCCACTTCAGGAGAACGCCATGAATGTCACATTCGGCGGCTTTGAGCCTGGCTTCGACGACCCGATGGCCCTGACCATCGGCACGCCGCCCGAACTCTGGCTCGGCGTCCCGGGAGAGTCGGAGGAAGAACGGCTGGCCCGCCTGTCGGCCGCCGCCGACATCCTCGCCGAGGAGCCGGGGCTGATGGACCTCGTGACCCGCACCGTCTTGGACGCCCTCAAGGCCGAGACCCCTGACCTGCTCGCCCACCGGCGACGCCGCACCGCCCGCACCGACCACCGCCCGCACGCCCACCCCCTCCCGGAAGGACTCGCCTCATGAACGGCTACTTCGACTACGACGAGTACAACCTCGCCGAGGACTACGACTTCACGCCCGCGGACGCCCCGCAGCGGGAGCCCGCCGCCGGATGCGACGGCTGCCTGTTGCTGCCGGGCGAGGCCGTGACGGTGGGAGCCCTGACGGTCGTGTGCGCCTGCTGGATGGGACGGGGCGCCTCCGTGGAGGCGTGCCGCTGCGGGCCCAGGAAGGGGGACGCACCCGGTGGCGGCATCCCGGACTGATCCCTCCCCCGCACCGGTCCCCAGGCCGGTGACCGAACAGGAGGTCACCGCCGCCCGGGAGGCGATTCAGCAGCTGGAGAAGGTCAGCAAGCTCGTGACCCGTTCCCTGCTCGCCATCGGCTTCGGCGCGCTGGTGTTCACCTGCATCAACGTGACGAGCTTCGCCACCTCGCACGACGTACCGGGCTGGGTGGCGTGGATGCTCGACCCGCTGGCGTCGTTGGCCCTGTTGACCGTGTTGTACGTCGACGGGGTCCTGGCCGAACAGGGCGGGTACAGCCCGAGCGGCTGGCCGTTCGCGCTCCGATGGTTCGCCGGTCTGGCCACCTGGATCATGAACTGCTGGCAGAGCCTCTTCCCGGACGGGCACTTCCGCCTCGTCCCCTCGCAGGCGGACGCCGGCGGTCTTCTGCTCCACTCCGTAGCCCCGCTCCTGCTCATTGCGCTCGCCGAGGCATCGGCCGGTTACCGGACCTACCTCGCCGGGAAATGCGCGGAACACCGGCTCACCGTCAAGGCGTATCAGGAGACGGTGGCCGCCGAACGGGCCGCGCGTGCCCAGCAAGCTCGCGAAGAGCGCGATCGGGCCGAGGAAGCAGAACGCGCGCAGGAGCAGGAACGGGCCCGACTGGCCCAGGAGCAAGCCCAGCGCCAGGCCGAACGCGAGGATCGCGAACACGCCGCGCGGCTCGCCGACGAAGCCCGGAAGGCAGAAATCGAGAAGGCCCGCGAGTTGGCCCGGATCGCGAAGGAGAAGGAGGAACGCGAGGCCCGCCGTACGGCCGAGAGACTGCGCGCCCAGGCAGAAATCGAGGCCGCGGAGCGGGACCGGGAAGCTGAACGCGAAAGGCTCCGCATCAAGGCGGAAGCCGAGGCCAGGGCCCATGAAGAGAACGAGCGGGCCAAGCGGCAGGCGGCCGCCGAGCGACGCACCCGCGCGCCGCAGACACCCGTGCGGCACAGCCGGCCCGCCTCGGAAAGTGCCTCGAAGAAGCAGCTCGTCAGCACTTCGATTTCTGACAGCCGCGCCTCGAACCGTGAGGAACGCATCCCTCGCGAAGTGCGCGCGGCTCAGCGGGACCAGGCCGAACGCGAGGCCGCCGCAGCTCTTCTCGACGACCGCGCGCCGGACCCCGTCCAGCTCGCGAAGGCGTACGGCCTCGGCGAAACCTGGGGCGGCGACCGCATCCGCGCGGCTCGACGGCGGCTCGCCGAAGAGGACGGCTTCGAGGACGCGGTCATCGCCGCCGTACTCGAAGTGAGTGCCTGAGCGACCGCCTACGCGGCGGTGTGCGGCTCCGCGCCCACGGCTCCGCCACCCCATCGAAACACCGCAGCGCCGGGCCGTACGCCCTTCGCTGATCTGCCGCGGGGCGGCCGCCCACGACCAAGCGACCGGCCGCCCCGCGCGTCCCTCAACACCTCGGAAGGACCCGCGCATTGAAGCATGAGGACGAGGAAAAATCGTCCGAGCACGGCGAGCCGGAAGCCCGGTCCGCCCACACCACAGACACCGACGAACCCAACGCGGAAATCGTCGACTTGAACAAGGCACGCGACGCCCGCGCCCTCACCGCCGACCCGGACGTGGTCACGCTGGTCGACGGCCCCGCCCCTGCCGGCCCCGGGCTCCTGTCCCGCCTCGCCGGTGCCCGGCGCCGGGCGGTGCTCCCCGGCTGGCTCCGCTCCCGGCAGGAGCTGACCACCGCCGTGAAGTGGGTGGCCAGTCACTACGGCCACCTCACTGCGTACCACGGCATCCGTTCCCCGCTCTACGCCGCGCGCCTCGTCCTTCAGGCGCCGCGCGGCACCGCCCGCTTCCTGGGCGGGGCGATGCGGTGGGTGGCGGACCGCGAGGGGGAGCCGGTCCGGCTGGCGGCGGTGCGCCGCGAGGACGCCGCCGACTACCTCAAGCTCTCCCGCCAGCGCGACGGGCGGGTACGGCTGCGCACCCTGACCGCCGTCCTGGCCACGCTCGTCGGCACGTCCACAGCCCTGGCGCTGTACGTCCTGGCGCCGGGATGGCTGCAATCCGTCTCCGTCGGCGCCCTCGTGCTGGCGCTCGGCTGGACCGGCACCCCCGCCGACTCCCCGGTCATCACCCGCGCCGTGGAGACCTCCAAGGCGCCGAAGCTGACCAGCGACATCGTGCTTCGCGCACTCGGAGCGCTGGGCATCCCGGCCATCAACCAGGCGCAGTCCAAGGGGCGGGACGGCTTCAGCTTCACCGCGCCCATCACCCGCGACGGTCCCGGATGGCGAGCCGAAGGCGATCTGCCGTACGGCGTGACGGTCACCGACGTCATCGACCGCCGCGAGAAACTCGCCTCCGGTCTGCGCCGCCCTCTCGGTTGCGTCTGGCCCGAGGCGGTACCGGACGAGCACACCGGGCGCCTGGTCCTGTGGGTCGGCGACCAGGACATGTCCAAGGCGAGGAAGCCGAAGTGGCCGCTGCTGATCGGCGGCAGCGTCGACCTGTTCAAGCCGGTGCCGTTCGGTACGGACCCGCGCGGGCGCTGGGTGGACGTGACCCTGATGTACATCGCGGGGATCATCGGCGCCATCCCGCGCATGGGCAAAACCTTCCTGCTGCGGCTGCTCCTGCTGATCGCCGCACTGGACCCGCGCGCCGAGCTGCACACGTACGACATGAAGGGCACCGGCGATCTCGATCCGGTCGGCGACCGGGTCTCCCACCGGCACGCCGCCGGGGACGACGACGAGGCCATCGAGTACGCCCTCCGCGACTTCCGCGCCCTGCGCGAGGAGCTGCGGCGCCGCACCAAGGTGATCCGCTCACTCCCCCGCGACCTGTGCCCGGAGTCGAAGGTCACCAGCGAACTGGCCGACAAGAAGGATCTCCGACTGCACCCCATCGTGATCGGGGTGGACGAGTGCCAGGTCCTCTTCGAACACCCCACTCACAGCGCCGAGTTCGAGGAGATCTGCACCGACCTCGTCAAGCGTGGCCCGGCCACCGGCATCGTCTTGCTGCTGGCCACACAGCGTCCGGACGCCAAGGCGCTCCCCACCGGCATCTCGGCGAACGCGTCGGCCCGCTGGTGCCTGAAGGTCATGGGCCAGGTCGAGAACGACATGGTCCTTGGCACCAGCTCCTACAAACGCGGCGTACGCGCCACGATGTTCTCGTGGGCCGACAAGGGCGTCCACTACTTCGTGGGTGAGGGCGCCGACGCCCGGATCGTCGGCGCCGCCTACGTCGACAGCGTCGGCGCGGACGCCATCGCCGTCCGCGCCCGCCAGGCCCGGCAGAAGCTCGGCCTGCTCTCCGGACACGCCCTGGGCGAGGAGCCGGAGCAGAACACCACCGCCTCGTACGACCTGCTCGCCGACATCGCCCTCGTGGTGCCGGAGTCCGAGGAGCGGGTCTGGAACGAGCGGATCGCCACCCGGCTCGCCGGTCTCCGCCCCGACGTCTACACGGGCTGGGCGGGCGAGAACGTCACCACCGCGCTCAAGCCGTACGGCATCAGGACCCGCGGCGTGGCCGGCACCTCGGACGAGGGCGCCCGCACCACCCGCCGCGGCATCGTCCGCGCCGATCTCACCGCCGCAGTCGCGGAACGTAGCGGATCACCGAAGGCGGCATAGGCCCGCCAGGTCGCTACCGGTAGCGGGGGCACCCGCTACCGGTAGCACCTCTGCTAGCACCTCAAACCGGCTTCTACCAGCGCTATAGCACGTAGCACCCCGCCATCCAAGATCCCGAATAATTCCAGAGAGGCCCTGCGATGACCCCGACGACTGCTGCTGTCACGCTCTTCACGATCGTGACGCTTGGTTACCTCGCGCTCTGCGCGGTCAGCCCGTTCGGCAACTGCCGCAAGTGCCGCGGCTTCGGCTTCTACATGAAGACCGACCGCCGGGGACGCCCGCGCCCCGGCCGGATCTGCCGCCGGTGCCACGGCGACCGCAAGCGCATCCGCGTGGGCCGCCACCTCTACAACGCCGCCGCCCGGACCCGCCGCGAAGGCACCCGCTGATCACCGCGGAAACGATCCGGCGCCACCACCCCACCACCGACCCGATCAAGGAGTACGTACCCGCATGGCCGTCACCATCTCACTCGCCGCGCTCTTCGGAATCGTCCTGGCCCTCCTGCTCCGCGCCCGGACGCTCGGCTACGGCTCCGCCTTCATCGCCATGATGTTCGGCTTCTATCTCGCCTCCACGGGCGCGGCCACGACCGTCAACGAACTCACCAACGCGGCCGTCGAAGCCCTCCGGAACCTGTAGGAGGACGCCCGGTGAGCGAGTACACCGTTCCGGCGAGGCGCCCCCGGAGGGCAGCCGCCGCCAAGTTAGCTCCCGTCGCCGCCACCTCAGCGGTGCTGGCCCTGGCCCGCGTCTGGAACGCGAACGGCGCCGAGCATTCGCTGGGCGATGCCTGGCTGATGGGCATGCTGGCCGTCTTCTCCTGCGTCGCGGGCGCCTTCTCCGCCATCGGGTACGCCAGCGCCCCGGCCATCACCGGGGCCGCCTTCGCCGCGTCCGCCGCCTTCGCCCTGGCCGGAGTCGCCGCCTACGCCGATGGCTGGTCGCTGCCGCTCCTGCTGTGGGGCATCGCCACCGTCCTCGCGTACGCCCTGGCCCACCGGCACTGGCGCACGGATCGCCGCGAGATCGCTGCGTACGAACGTCGCCTCGCTGAGAAGCGCGAGGAGCACGCCCACATCGAGCGCGTCGAAGCGATGCGCGGCCAGACGCAGATCACCGTCGCCCGCGACCAGGCCGTCTACGCGGCCCACCTCGCCGCGGCTCTCACCACCCGCGCCGCCCTCCCCGGCTTCGACGCCGCGGCGCTCACCGAGGCCGGCCTACCCGAACTCCCGGCCGCCCGCACCACGGAGGAATGAGCCCCATGAACAACCCGCGTGGCGACGTACGCCTTCGCGCCGCCGCCCCGGACGAGGCGTACGCCGATGCGCCGCGGCTCCTCGCCGAGATGCGGTGGGTCACCGATCAGGTCGCCGCACGGCCGATCAGCAACGGCCTCAGCCGGGAGTTCTGGCTCCGCAAGGCTGCGCTGCTGGACCGCATTGCCCTCGCGGAGACGGACGAGAGGTACAAGGCCGAAGCTGACGCCGTCGCGGCCAAGGCCGCTCACCGCCTGGCGCGGTACGACCGCGAACGCGGCTCCGGCCCCTTCGCCACCCGCAACGGACCGCTCCCGCCCGACTCTCCGCAGTGGGGTTCGAGCTACCGGCCGTACGTCCGCCAGGAATACGCCGCCTGGCAGCAGATCGCCCAGGGCTGACGCACCGGGGCGGTGGCACTCCCGTGCAAGGACAACGCCACCGCCCCGGCTCTCCCTGCTCATCCGAAGACAGAACAGGAGGCCTCCATCATGTCACCCGAGGCCGCACCGGAGCCGTACAACAACAATGTGCGGCCTCCCCACAGCGACCTCTCGCGCGTCGCCGTCGGACAACCGCCCCAGGACCTCGAAGCCGAGCAGTCCGTACTGGGCGCCATGCTGCTGTCCGCCCAGGCCCTCACCGAAGTGATCGAGACGCTGGACGCCGGCGACTACTACCGGCCCGCCCACGAAACGATTCACCGCGCGATCTGCGAGCTGCACGACCAGGGACAGTCCGCCGACCCGATCACCGTCACCCACCATCTCGGCAAACGCGGCGACCTGGCCCGCGTCGGCGGAGCGTCCTACCTCCACACCCTCATCCAGGCCGTGCCGACCGCGGCCAACGCGGAGTACTACGCCGAGATCGTGCGGGAGAAGGCCGAGCGACGCCGTCTGATCGAGGCCGGCACGCGCCTCGTCCAGGCGGCGTCCGCCCCGGATGCCGACCCTCACCAGCTCCGTGCCGCGCTGCTCACGCAGATCACGGAGCTGACCGCCCGGCCGACGGAACCGGCCGCCGAGGACACGACGCCCACCGGTCCTCCCAACCCGCTCTACGACCGGCGGCCGGGCCTGCACCGCCCCCACCGGCCCGGCCCGACTCCCCACCCGGATGTCTTCTGCGGCTGGCTCGGCGAGACGGTCCGCGAGCTGGATCCGACCACGGAGGCGGACCCCGTCGCCGTACTCGCCAACCTGCTCTCCGCCGCGGGCGCGATCATCGGCCGGCGCCCCCACCTCATGGTGGGCAACGACCGGCACCCCTCCCTCATCTGGGCCCTGACCATCGGCCCCACCTCCTCCGGCCGCAAGGGCTCCGCGACCTCCACCGCCCGCCGCGTCCTGGCCGAGGCCCTGCCGGACTTCTTCGGCCCCGACCACACCCCGCGCGGCCTGAACTCCGGCGAAGGTCTCATCGAGTACGTCAAGGACAACACCGGCGAGACCGCCGCCCCCGCCAGCATCGACAAACGGCTGTGGGTCGTGGAATCGGAGTACGCCGTCACCATGAGCCGCGGGCGGCGGGAGGGCTCCAGCCTGCCCGGCGTCCTGCGGCAGGCATGGGACGGCGACTCCCTCGGCTCGATGGTCCGCGACTCACTCAAGGCCACCGACCCGCACATCGCGATCCTGGGACACATCACCCCGGAAGAGTTCCGCGCCAAGATGCAGGACTCCGAAATGGCGGGCGGCACGTACAACCGCTTCCTGCCGATCTTCTGCCACCGCAACCTGATCCTCCCCGGCTCCCGAGGCGCCAGCCACGAGCTGATCACCAACCTCGCGGCCAGCTGGCGCACGGTCTTCGCCGACGCCGCCCGCATCGACGAGGTCGAATTCAGCTCCAGCGCCTGGGAGTTGTACTGCGACGAGGTCTACCCGGCCCTGAGCGACGACTCGGCCGGCGGTGTCATCACGCAGTTCACCGCCCGCGCCGCCCCGTACGTCCAGCGCGTCGCCATGGTCTACGCCCTGTGCGACCACACCGCCACTATCTCCGAAGCCCACCTCCGGGCCGCGTGGCAACTCCTCAACTACGCCCGCGCCTCCGCCGTCCACCTCCTCGGCGGCACCACCGGCGACCCGAAGGTCAACAAGCTCGCCGAAGCCGTCCGCACGGCCGGCCCCGACGGCCTCACCGCCGACCGCATCCGTCGCCTCTTCAAGAACACCACCCGCCCCGAACGCGACCGCCTCGTAGCCCAGCTCCTCGACCTCCCCGGCTACACCCGCTACCAGAAACCCACCGGCGGCCGCCCCACCACCATCGTGAAGTACGCGGGCTGAGAACGGTAAGGACGGTAGGGCCGGAAAGCGCCCTGACCTGCGGAAACCCTGGAGCGAGAAGCGGGCGGTCGGCGGTGCGGTAAGCCCGCCGCCCCCTTCGGAGCGGCCTTATCGCACCGCTCACCGCCCCCCATACCGCCCGCTCAAAACCCCAGGTCAAACGACTTACCGCCGCTACCGCCCTTAACGCCCCCGCCTCACCGCACTCTCCCCCTCGACGAGAGGAGCACTGCCCTTGCCCAAGGCCGAAATGCTCAAGCTCCCGGAAGCCCTCACCGAACTCAACATGTCCCGCGCCGCGTTCTACCGCATGCGCGCCCGCGGCCTCGGCCCCCGAATCGTCAAGTTGCCAAACGGTCAGCTCCGCATCCGCCGCGCCGACCTCGACACCTGGCTGGCCGACCACGAAGAAGCTCCCGCCGCCTGATCCTCGCTCGTTGGGCCCGGCCCTCGCGGCCGGGCCACTCCATTGCCAGGAGAACAATTCAATGCTGACCTTTGAATTCACGGTCTACACGATTCGAGAAAGGGCGAACCGCCCCAAGCCATTTCAGCTTCGCTGGAAAGTGGGCCCGCGCACTCACTCGAAGAGCTACAAGACAAAGACGCTTGCCGACGGACGCCGCTCCCAGTTGATGGCAGCGGCACAGCGCGGCGAACAGTTCGACGTGGAAACCGGGCTTCCGAAGTCCGAGTTGGAGGCGTCAAAGCCCAAGCTGACCTGGCTCGACCACGCAACGGATTACGCCCGGATGAAATGGTCCGAGGCAGCATCTGCGAAAGGCCGGGCCACGCGCGCCGATGCGCTCGCGGCCGTATCAGCCGCTCTGGTTCAGGACATGCGAGGAGCACCCGCACCGGCCGTACTGCGCCGCGCACTGACCGGCTACGCCTTCAATTTCTCCGAGCACCGCCCGCCGCCTCCCGACCACCTCGCCGCGGCGCTCACCTGGATTTCCGAAAAATCCCTCCCCATGCCAGCGCTGGAAGACGACTCCGAGATGATCCGTATCGCCTTGAAGGCGCTGAGCACACGGCTCGATGGCAAGAAGGCCGCAGCGACGACCATCACGAACCGCCGTACGGTCTTCAACAACGCTCTCCGGTACGCCGTGGAACGAAAGCTCCTCACGGCCAATCCGCTGCCGTCCATCGACTGGTCCCCGCCGCCGACGGACGACGAAATCGACCTGCGGTACGTCCCGAACCCACAGCAGGCGAAGGCCCTGATCGACGCCGTCGGGACGCTCGGTCCCCGCGGTGAGCATCTCCAGGCATTCTTCGCATGCATCTACTACGCGGCTACCCGGCCGGCCGAGGCCATGAATCTCCGGAAGTCCGACTGCACCCTTCCCGAAACCGGATGGGGCGTCCTGCTGCTCTCAGGCAGTGCATCCCGGGTCGGTGCCGCCTGGACCGACGACGGCGAGTCCTACGAAGAACGCGGTCTGAAGCACCGGGCTCGCTCCTCCGTCCGCGATGTGCCCATACCGCCCGAGCTGGTGAAGATGCTGCTCGCCCACATCGAGCGGTACGGCGTGGCACCGGACGGCCGACTGTTCCGGGCAGCACAGGGCGGGGTTGTGCTCAGCAAGGAGTACTCGGAGGTCTGGCAGAAGGCACGGAGGGCGGCGCTCACCGAGACTCAGGTGCTGCACCACTTCGCTGAGGTGCCGTACACCGGCCGGAAGGCGGGCATCTCGTTCTGGCTCGCTTCCGGTGTCGACTCCACCGAAGTCGCCCGCCGCGCCGGCCACAGCGTGGCCGTCCTCAACAAGTTCTACGCCAAGGTCCTGGACGGTCGGCGGGAGCACGCCAACACCCTGATCGAGCGGGCCATGCGCACGGCTGAGGCCGCGGAATGAGCCGGTGATCCCGGTCCACAGCTGGTCCACACAGGCTGATCCCGCCCGGGATATCCGTGACGCAGAGTGAGACACCAAGCAGAAGGGAGGGGCCCCGGGTTTCCCCGAAAGCCCCTCCCACCTGCATGTTCACTGACCTCTGCGGAGGCTGTGGGATTTGAACCCACGGTGAGGGATCACCTCACGACAGTTTTCAAGACTGTTCCCTTAGGCCGCTCGGGCAAGCCTCCCCGCGGCAGCGCCGGGGCGGTGCCGCGGGGTCAGGGTAGCGCGTCACTTGTCTCCTGTGCGCTGGCCCAGGGTGACGTCGGCGGTGTGCTCCTTGCCGGCGCGCTGGAAGGTCAGGGTGATCTTGTCGCCGGGCTTGTGCTGCCAGATCTCGCTGATCAGGGTGGGGCCGCTGTCGATGACGGTGTCGTCGAGCTTGGTGATCGTGTCGCCGGGGCGCAGGCCCGCGCGGTCCGCCGGGCCGTTGGGGGTGACGGAGTCGGAGCCGCCGTTGCCGGTTTCGGCGATGGTCGCGCCGTTGCCGGTGTCCTTCATCGAGACCTGCACGCCGATCTGCGGGTAGACCGGCTGGCCCGTACGGATCAGGTCCTGGGCGACGCGACGGGCCTGGTCGATGGGGATGGCGAAGCCCAGGCCGATGCTGCCGGACTGTTCGCCCTCGCCGCCCATACCGCCGTTGCCGGCCGACTGGATCGCGGAGTTGATGCCGATGACGTTGCCCGCGGCGTCCATCAGGGGGCCGCCGGAGTTGCCCGGGTTGATGGACGCGTCGGTCTGCAGGGCGCTCATGTACGAGGCGCTGGAGCCGCCGCCGTCGCTGGAGGCCACCGGGCGGTCCTTGGCGCTGATGATGCCGGTGGTGACGGTGCCGGAGAGGCCGAAGGGGGCGCCGATGGCGATGGTGGCGTCGCCGACCTGCACCTCGGAGGACTTGCCGAGCGGCAGCGGGGTCAGCTTGGCGCCCGCGGCGTTCTTCAGCTTGATGACGGCGACGTCGTAGCCCTGGGCGCGGCCGACGACCTCGGCGGCGTACTTCTTGCCGTCGGAGAACGTCGCGGTGAGCTTGCCGCCGTCGGCGGCGCTGGCGACGACGTGGTTGTTGGTGAGGATGTGGCCCTGCTTGTCGTAGACGAAGCCGGTACCGGTGCCGCCCTCGCCGGTCGCGCCCTGCGCCTCGATGGTGACGACGCTGGGCAGCGCCTTCTGCGCTATCCCGGCGACGGAGGTGGGCTTGCGGTTGAGCGCCCCGGCGTCGCCGGACGCGGAGACCGTCGTCGAGGAGCGGTCGTCACGGCCCGCGGCCCAGAAGCCGATGCCGCCGCCGACGCCGCCCGCGACCAGCGCGGCGACCAGGACCGCGGCGACCAGACCGCCGTTGCGCCGCCGGGGCGGCTGCCCGTCCGGGGCGCCCCAGCCGTTGCCGCCGCCACCGCCGCCGTACGGGGGCTGCTGCGCGCCCCAGCCACCGCCGCCGCCGTACGCGGGCAGCTGGGTGGTCGGCTCGCCGCCGGGGGCGCCCGGGGCGCCGTACGCGCCGGGGGCGGCCGGGCCGGAGGCGCCGGGTCCGGTGGGCCCCGGCTCACCGGGGTGCCCGGCCGGGCCGTGCGGCGGTTCCTGCCCGGAGGCGACGGGTCCGGAGGGGATGGGCCCGGACGCGACAGGCCCGGAAGTGGCGGGTCCGGATGCCGCGCCACCGGGCGCCGCCCCCCCGAAAGCCGCGCCGCCGGGCACCGCACCCTCAGGCACCGCACCCCCGGACGCCACGGATCCGGGCTCCCCACCCGGGGCACGCTGGGCCCGTCTCCTATACACATCTCCGAACCCACGAGAC
>NZ_VKJP01000145.1 GCF_007280575.1 Streptomyces benahoarensis | reverse complement strand
GAAGGGGGCCGCCGGGAGGGCAGGCGGGGAGGCGTAGGTGCGGGCCGACAGTGGGGCCCGCGCGCGCCCCACGGCCCGTGCCCGCTTGGTGGGATACGCCAGGAGGAGTCGAATTTCGGCCGACGCTACGATGCACTGCCGTGCCGTGCCGTGCCGTGCCGCGTCGGCCGTCGGTCCGCGTGGGGAACTCGTGGGGGTGGCGCCCGCGTGACGTGTTCCCCGCATCTCCCGATTCCCGCATCTCCCGACAGACGTGGAAGGCCCGCGATGGACCCCTTGCTCCCGGACGACCCGCAAGCCCTCGGGCCGTACCGCCTGTTGGGCCGGATCGGAGCCGGCGGGATGGGCCGCGTCTACCTCGCGCGGTCCGCCGGGGGCCGCACCGTCGCGGTGAAGGTGGTGCGGCCCGATCTGGCGCAGGACACCGCGTTCCGGGGGCGGTTCCGGCAGGAGGTCGAGATAGCCCGCGCCGTGTCCGGGCGCTACACCGCACCGGTCGTCGACGCCGACACCGACGCGTCGCTGCCCTGGCTCGCGACCGCCTTCGTCCTCGGGCCGTCGCTGACCGAGGTCGTCGACGAACACGGCCCGCTGCCCGAGCGCAGTGTCCGGGCCCTGGGCGCCGGGCTGGCCGCCGCGCTGACCGAAATCCACTCCGTCGGGCTGGTCCACCGCGACCTCAAACCGTCCAACGTCCTGCTCGCCGCCGACGGCCCCCGCGTCATCGACTTCGGCATCGCGCGCGCCGTCGACGGGAACCGTATGACCCAGACCGGCGTGGTCGTCGGCTCGCCCGGCTACATTCCGCCCGAGCAGGTGCTCGGCCAGCGCGTCGGCACGGCCGGTGACGTCTTCGCCCTCGGCGCGGTCCTCACCCACGCCGCCACCGGGCACGGGGCGTATGCCGAGTCCACGCCCGCCGCTGTGCTCTACCAGGTCGTCCACGGCGAACCGGACCTCAGCGGGGTGCCCGACGCCCTTCTTGAGCTGGTCGCGTCCTGCCTGCACCGCGATCCGGCCCAACGGCCCGCCCCCGCCGAGGTGCTGGCCGCGCTCGCCCCGGAGGGCACCGGCACGGCCTTCGCCAACTGGCTGCCCGGCGCCGTCGCCTCCACCATCGCCACCCACGCCGCGCGCCTCCTCGACCTGGAAACCCCTGGCGACCTGCCGCAGCCCGGTACCGGGACGCCGTCGCCCGGACCTGCGGCCCCGGGTGCGAACCCGTCGGGCGTGGCTCCTTCGGGCGCGACCCCTCCGGTGGCCGGTGCGCCGCAGCATCCCGGTGCGGCGCCCGGGTTCGGTACGGCGCCGACGTATGTGCTCGGTGCGGGCCAGGTCGCGGCGCCCGGAGCCGTCGGTGGGCCAGGCGCGTCCGGTGAGGCCGGCGTGCCCGGTGAGGTGGGTGCCGGTCACCCTGGTACGCCCGGCGACGGCGTCCCCGTACCCGCCGGACCCGGCACCGTCCCGCAGCAGGCATCGGCCGGACCCGGCGCGACCGCCCCGACCGGCCCCGGCGTACCTGCCGGACCAGGCGGAACGACCGCCCCCCTCACGTCCGGTGACGCGCCGGCACCGTCCCGGCGGCGGTTCCTCGGGCTGGTCGCCGGAGGCGTGGCCGGTGTGGCGGCCCTCGGTGGCGCCGGGGTCTGGGCGATGAGCGGCCGGTCCGGCGGCAAGGCCACCGACGACGGCGGGGGCGGCGGCGACACCCCGGAGGCCGACGGTTTCACCACCCCGCCGCCCGGCACCCCGCCCACCGTCCTTTGGCACCGCACCGCTGAGACCGACAGCCTCAACAGCGATGCGCCGCTCGCCGTCCACAACGGTCTGCTGCTGATCAGCGGCGACCCGCTGGTCGCCCGCCGCGCGACCACCGGCGCCATCGCCTGGAGCCGGAAGGGCATCACCATCGCCGGTGCGCCGCTGATCCTCGCCGACCGCAAGCTCTTCCTCGTCAGCACCGAGTACAACGGCGATGTCATCGGCCTCGACCCGGACACCGGCAAGGAGGTGTGGCGCAGCCGCCTCGGCGGTGACCTCACCGTCCAGCGCATCCTCGCGGCCGACGCGGAACGCCTCTACGTCGTCGCGTCGGTGCGCACCGAGGACACCACCCAGCACCTGACCGCCGTCGCGGCGATCAGCCTCCGTACGGGCCGAACGGCTTGGAGCAAGCCTCGCGACAAGGGGACGACGGACTACGACCTCGAAGGCACCGTCTCCGGCGACCGGCTCGTCTACACCGACGGGCGGAGCAACGTCACGGTCCGCGACAACGCCGACGGCCGTCAGCTGTGGAGCCGCAAGCTCGGCGACGACATCGCCTGGCGGCCCGCCGTGCACGCCGGGCGGATCTTCCTCGGCGGCCCCCGGCTACGCGCCGTCCACCTCGACACCGGCGAGCCGGACTGGTCGCTCTCCTCCGCCGGGCGCCTCAGCTTCTATCAGCCGATGGTCGTCAACGGCGTGGTGTACGCCGCCGATCACAGCGGTGGCGTCTGGGCGGTGGACCCGGTGCGCGGCCGCAAATTCTGGCTCTCCGAGGACCCGGGCGCGCGCCGGGCGCCGACCGAATTCCTGTCCGTCCGCGGCACGCTCTACGGCGCGTCGTACGACGACGCCGGTGGCATCTTTGCCCTCGACCCGGCTACCGGCAAGGTCCGTTGGCACTACAACGACAACACCGGAAGCCTGGACCAGTGGCACGTCACCGCCGCCGGACGCCGGTTGCTGGCCACCCATGGCGACGAGATCTACGCGCTGCCGGCGGTCTGACCTGGGTCTCCTCGGCGCCGGACGCTGCCCCGGAACCGGCGAGGCGGATCTGCTCCGGCCGGCGCCCGCCGTCACCCCCTACGAGGCGTCCAACGTACGGGTGAAGTCGCCGCGTTGGACGCGTGCGGCCAGGGAGTCGTCGGGTTCCCCGGAGAGCAGGGAGCCGTAGCCGGTGGCGGCCCAGAGGCTGTGTGCGGCGTCCACCTCGAAGTACGGGACCGGGCGGTCGCCCCTCCGGTCGGTGAGGACCTCGGGGGCCCGGCGGGACCGTATCGCGCGTACGCAGGACTCGCAGGCCGCCACCCGCAGCTCCTCGCGGCGGCCGAGCGGACGCCACGGCAGGACGCGGGCGGCCGGTCCGTGCAGCGGATGGAAGAAGCACAGGGGCAGCGGAGCTTCCTCGGCGCCGAGCGCCGCGCGGCCCTCGGCCACCAGCGCGAACACGCCCGCCAGATCCGGCACGCCCCGCGCGCGGTCCAGCACCGTACCGGCCGCGGAGTACGCGTCGAGGGCCCGCCCGACGGCCTGCGGATCGCCCTGCGCGGCGCGGGCCTCCTCGCCCAGCCGCACCACCTCCGCCGCCGCCCGGTCACGCAGCTCCGCCTCGTCGGCCCGCCGGGCGGCAGCGAAGACGGAACGCGGCAACGCGAACGGCGTGGCCAGATCCCGCACCCGGGCACGCCGCCGCCACAGCAGCCCCACCGCGCCGAGCAGCAGCAACGGCCCGGCCACCAGCGTCACCGCCCGGACCACGGGGGAGCCGGAGGGCTTCGAGTGCTCCGATGGCCTCGCGGCGCCCGGCTCGTCGGAAGTCCCGGACGGGGCAGGGGCGTTGAGGTCGGCGGTGGCCTTCTCGTACTCCTTCTCGCCGTCGCCCGCCGCGATGATGTCGATGGCCCGCTCGACGCGGCGGGCCGTCCCCGCGCCCTCCATGTCGCTCTGGTGGAAGACGGCCGCCGCGGCCTGCTGCGCCTGATGGGCGCCGGTGGGCCATTCGCGGGCGGCGATGTCGTCGTGGAACTCGCCGAGCGTGATGATGATCGACGGATCGCCGCCCATCCGGTCGTGGACGACCTCCGCGAGCTGCGCGGGATCGCCGCCCCAGCTGTCCCCCTCGACCAGCGGCACCAGCACCACCCGGATCGGCAGATGCGTCCCGCGGATCCGCTCGGCCAGCTGCCGCTGCGCGGCCCCGCCGACCGCCGAGTCCAGCGACGGATCGACGTAGACGGGGGAGCGGCGCAGCGCATCGGCGATCTTCTGCCCCGGGCTCCCGGCGGCGGCCCCCGGCGACGCGGCGCACCACACCAGGGCCAGCGCCGAGACGACGGCACCGGCCACGGCGGGCATCCGGCGGCGGGCACCCGCGCGGCGCGGGCGGCGGTGGCGAAGGTCAGTGAACACCGAAGTACTCCCGTACATCGCGGGTGAGTTGATCGATCGGGGTGCCGTCGGCGAGCGCGGCCAGCGGCCCGGGAAGCTCGGCGTACGGCACCCGGTCCGCCCGGCCGCTGTCCGCCGCCGGGCCCAGCCGCAGCACCGGCCCCGGGACGGTACGACACCGTCCGCAGACCGGCAGCGACCGGGCGCGGCCGCCGCCCGCCGTGGGTATACGGCGGGTGCCGTGCGCCGGGCCGTGCAGCGGATTGCGGTGGCACAGCCGCTCCGGCGCGGCGGGACCCTCGACGGCCGCCCGACCGGAGCGGGCCAGCGCGACGGCGCACACCAGGGAGGCGGGGGTGGCGTCCGCGTCGACCCGGGCGTCGCCGTCGCCGTCGATGAGCAGGGCAGCGGCGTCCAGGCACTCCCAGGCCCGGCGGCGGGTCCGCTCCGGCAGGGTGTCCTGGGCGTCCAGTGCGGCGGTGAGGGCGTCGGCCTCCTGCCGGGCGGTGCGCCGCAACCACGCGAGGGACGGCTCGTCCGGCGCCTCGGACGCGGCCGGTACGCCGCCGGGCGCCGGGCCACCGGCCGTCCGGCGCCGCCCCACCGCACCGGCCAGGGCCCGCACCGCCGCCACCAGCCCGAGCAGCAGCGCCGCGAGGAACGTGCCGATCAGCAGCCCCGGAGCGAAGTCCGCCGCGAACACGCTGGGCAGCTCCTTCTCCGCGACCGGGTCGGCCGCGGGTCCGGGGTCGTACGGCCGGTCGCCCGCCGAGTCCCGCGGGGCGTCGGCGACATCGCGGAGCAGCGCGTCGAGCCGGTCGCCGAGGGTTCGGGTTTCGTGCAGCTCAGGGAGGCCGAAGTGGCTTCTCGGCAGGGCGTACGCGTTGATGGGCGCGCCGTAGTTGACGACGGAGAGGGTCTCCGCCAGCGGATCGGCGAGGATGAACAGCGCGTCATGGTGCAGGCGTTGGTGGAGCGACTGGACGAATATCTCGCGGTTACCGCCCGATTCGTCTTCGGTGAGGCGGGGGACCGCGGCGATCAGCACCGGGATGTCGAGTGCGGCGAGGCGCTTGTGCAGCCGGGTGCGCTCGGCGGCGCTCAGGACCGGTTCGCTCTCCGGGTCGGTGTAGAGGGGGTCGTGGCGCAGACCGGCGGTCACCCGCTCGATGCGGGAGCGCATATCGGCCGGGGTCGGGATGGCGTCGTCGCCGTAGGAGCGGTCGTCGAAGAGGCGCGCGGCGGTGACGGCGAGCCCGCCCGCGAGGACCACCGCCACGGCCAGTAGCACCGCCACGGCCGGGGCCGGGCGCCGCCGACCGGTGGAGTGTCCCGGGGACGGCGGGGCGGCGCCTTTCCCTGACATCGCACCTCCCCGTGGGGCGCTTCCCGCCGTGCGGTCCTTGTCGCCCTTGCCCGGTGTGTCACCGGGTTTGCGGAGGGAGAGCGCGGGGGCGGCGGCGCGCGGGCCGGGGACCGGCGCCCCGCCGCGCGCCCGGCGCAGTCGGAGCCGACGGCGTACGTAGAGGCCCACCAGTACGACGGAGAGCGGGAGCCCGGCGACCGCGATGCCCGTGACGAAGCTCTGGTTCTCCCGTTCGGTGGGGGCGGGGTGCAGCTTCGGCACCTCGGTGCCGCTGTCGGCCGAGGCGCTGCCCGCTTCCGCCCGTTCATGGGCCCGCCCCGAGAGAAGGACATCGACGAAGTGCTGGAATGTCTCGCGGGGCGTCGCGTCGTACGGCAGCTCGTAGAGCGTGGCGCGGGCCGCGTCCCGGGTGCCGGGCACCTCCACGCCGTACGCCTGCACCTCCGGCGTCCCGGGCCCGCTCAGCGCCACGTACAGACCGTCGCGCCCGAGCCGGTCGTGGACTCCGGCGAGGAACCCGGCGCCGTCGGCGCCCAGCGCGGTGTCGGGCAGAACCATGACGTACACGGGCACATGGAGCCGCGTGGCCTGCGCGGCGAAGAACGGGGCACTGGAGCGGGGGGCTTCGCGCGGCACCTGGTCGCTGATGTACACGGGATCGCGGCGCAGCTGCTTGGCGAGGTACGCGGCCCTGCTGCGCGGGGTGTCCGCGCGGGAGGGGGCGGCGGGTGCCGTGCTCGCGGGGGACTCGGCCGTGGTGGCCTCGGCCGCGTGCCTGCTCACGGTGCGCTCCGCCGCGGGCCCGTGGGCCGTGCGTCCGGGAACCGGGGGCGATGGCTGTGCCACCGCGGGGGCGCCGCTCAGCAGCACCGTCAACCACCCTGCGACCAGCATCAGCGCGCCTCGACGCATCGCCCCCACCCCCTCGTTCCGCATGACGCCCTGACGCTACCTCTCACGCGCGGACGCCGTCGGAGCCTGTGGATAACTACTGGTGCACAGCGGCTCCAGGGCGTGGGCGGCGGCGTATCGGGGGCGGGGCGCCGGCCGGGACGCGGAGCGGGTAAACCGACCACCCCGCCCGGCGCCCCGCCCCTTCACCCTTTCCGCTTCACCCCTTCCGCACCGCCGTCAAGATCTCCGGCACCCGCCGCACCACCACAGGCGCCGCGATCCGCAGTCCCACCTGGGCCATCGCCGTGCCGTAGACCGCTCCGACCGGCAGGAGTATCCACAGCAGGCCGTGGTGGCCCGCCAGGTGGAGCCAGAGGGTCAGGGCCAGCAGCGGTGCGCTGAGGACCGTGCCCGCCAGCAGGCCGCCGAAGAGGCTGAACCAGGCGATGGACGCCTGGCCCGGCCCGATGTTCTTGTTGCCGTCGGACGGGATGGAGTACGGGAAGAGCGTCGAGGTGAGCGCGCCCGTCGCCACCAGCGCGCCGAGCAGCGCCAGCGACAGCCCGTAGATCTCCACCAGCGACGACCAGGCGCCGAGGAACGCGACGGTGCCGACCACCACCAGCGTGACGTATGGAACCGCGACCAGACACAGCGCCAAGGCGCGGGCCCGCAGTTCGCGGTAGGCGTCGCGGGGCGTGGCGAGGGTGGCGGCGACCATCCAGAAGGCCGAGGTGTCCTGCCCGAACTGGTTGTACATCTGCATGCCGAGCAGCGCGGGCGCCACGAACGCGGTGTAGACCGTGCCGTTGCCCTGCGCCGCGTAGACGACCGGCACCAGCAGCCCCACGCCCAGCGACGTCGCCCAGCTCATCTTCGACTTCGGATCGCGCCAGGCGTAGCGGAGCGTCCGCAGCATGACCGCGCCCGTCCGGCCGTCCGGCAGCAGCCGGGCCAGGCCTCGTGCGCCGCCCTTCGCCGCGCGCCCGCCGTCCTTCTCGACCGGCTGGAGCGTCGACGCGTCGGGCGACGTCATCAGGGTGGTCAGCATCCGCTGCCACCACCACAACAGCAGCACCAGTGCCAGCACGGTCAGCGCCAGCCCGACGGCGGCCCGGCCCCAGGCGCCCCGGCCCGCGTCCGCCACGGCGCTCATTGCCGACGCCGGGGGCACCCAGCGCAGCACCTCACCGACCGGCTCCAGGACGGACAGCCCGTCAGGCCGCCCCAGCTTCTGCGCGGCGATGTTGACGACCTGCCCGCCGAGCGCGACGAACAGGCCGCCCAGCACCGCCAGATCCCGGCCCCGGCGGCTCGTCAGCAGCCGTATCGACGCGGTGGCGACGGCCCGCGCCAGCGCCACGCAGACCAGCACCACCAGGGGAACGGCGCACACCGCGACGACCGTGGCGGCCGTGCCGTCGGCGACCGCGACGGCCGCGCCGGTGGCCAGCGCGAGGGTGACGAACGGCCCGATGCCCACCAGCGACGCCGTCAGCAGCGCCACGATCAACGGGCGGGGCCGCAGCGGCAGCATCACCAGCCGCGTCGGGTCCAGCGTCTCGTCGCCGGACGGGAAGAACAGCGGCATGACCGCCCAGCCCAGCGTCAGGAACCCGGTGAGCAGCACCGCCAGCGCGTCGACGTGCGCCACCCCGCGCAGCAGCACCAGACTCGTGGTCGCCCCGGCGGCGCACACCACGCCCACCAGTATCGACGCGACGTAGGCGGCGGCGCGGCCCGGCGAGCGGCGCAGCCCGTTGCGGAGCAGGGCGAGCTTCAGGCGGACGAACAGCGGCGTCAGCGCGGGCGAGGGCGACTGCCCCGGGGCGCCCGGTGCGAATCCGGCACTCATCGGGAGCCGCCCCCCAGCCAGTCGAGGTTCTGCCCGGCGCGGGTGCGGTGACCGGCGCCGACCAGCTCCAGGAACGCCTCCTGGAGCGATGGCGCGTCGCCCCGCACCTCGGCGATCGGGCCGTCCGCCCGGATCCGTCCGGCGGCGATCACCGCGACCCAGTCGCAGAGCGATTCGACCAGCTCCATCACATGGCTGGAGAAGATCACCGTCGCCCCGGAGGAGGTGTACCGCTCCAGGACGCCGCGGATGGTCTGCGCCGACACCGGGTCGACGCCCTCGAACGGCTCGTCCAGGAAGAGGATTTCAGGGTTGTGCAACAGCGCGGCGGCCAGCCCGATCTTCTTGCGCATACCGGTGGAGTAGTCGACGACCAGTTTGTACTGCGCACCGGACAGGCCGAGGATGTCCAGCAGCTGATCGGCGCGTTTGTCGGTCTCGGTGCCGGTCAGCCCGCGCAACCGGCCCATGTAGCCGAGGAGTTCACGGCCCGACAGGCGCTCGAAGAGCCGCAGACCCTCGGGCAGCACCCCGATCCGCGACTTGACGGCCACCGGGTCGCGCCACACGTCGTGCCCGCCGATGCGGACCTCGCCGGAATCCGGCCGCAGCAGCCCGGTGACCATGGACAGCGTGGTGGTCTTGCCCGCGCCGTTCGGCCCCACCAGCCCGATGAAGCGGCCCGCGGGCAGCGTCAGATCGATACCGGCCACCGCGGTCTGCGTCCCGAAGCGCTTGGTCAGCCCGCGGATCTGCACCGCCGGCACGCCTTCGGACGCCCCGTCCTTCGATGGCGCGGCCACCGTCTCCCCGCTCTTCTCCGTTCCGTTCGTCACCGGTCCAGCCCTTCGACGTCCCCGCAGAGGCCGGCCGGCCCCCGTCCTCCTTCACGATACGGACCGGGACTGACAGCGGGCCGGGACCGCCCGCCGACGGCGACGAACGGCGGGCGGTCCCGGGGCCCTGCCGTATGAACGGCCCCGGGGCGACCCGTACCGCCGGGAGGGACCGGAAAGAGGGACGGGAGAAACGCGTGTCCCGGGCGCACCTACCGGCACCTGGGGCGCATGGAGGCATCGACGGGGGCGCGAAGCGGTGGTGAGCCGGGTGCGGGGTAGCGACCCGCCCGCCGGGGCGAGCAGGATCGCGGCGTGCGGACCGTGGGGGCGAAGGGCCGTGGAGAGCACCGGGACGCACCCGGCGCCGCGGCGCCCCGTGCGGACGCCGCCGTCACCCGGACTCCGCGCACCTGACACACCCGCTCGCACCGCACGCCTCACCCGTATCGCCGGTTTCCGGAATCTCCCGGATATCCGGGAATAAGCGGGGAATTGACCACAACCAATCACTCCGAACGGCGTTCACCGGTGAACGCACAGCCGCAACAGGGGGTACCACATGGCCGCAAGGCCACTCGTCGCTCGCCAGCCCAACGAGCGGCTTCAGGCGCTGATCCAGGAAGCCGCCTGCTCCAACGCGGGACTGGCCCGCCGCGTCAACATGTGCGGCGCCGAACACGGCCTCGATCTGCGCTACGACAAGACCTCGGTGGCCCGTTGGCTGCGCGGGCAACAGCCGCGCGGCCGCGCGCCCGCCGTCATCGCGGAGTCCCTGGGGCGCAAGCTCGGCCGCACGGTCACCATCGACGAGATCGGCATGGCGGACGGCAAGAACCTCGCGTCCGGTGTGGGGCTGCAGTTCTCCCCGACCGTGCTCGGCGCGATCGAGCAGGTCAGCGAGTTGTGGCGGAGCGATGTCGGGCGGCGTGACTTCCTGAACGGCTCCTCCGTCGCGGCCTCGGCGCTGGTCGAGCCCAGCCGCGACTGGCTGATCACCGGGGCGGACCCCCAGGTGGCGCGCAGCGCGGGCGCCCGGGTGGGGCGCGCCGATGTCGAGGCGGTGCGCGCCATGACCACGGCGCTCGGCGACCTCGACCACCGCTTCGGCGGCGGCCACGTCCGGCCGGTCGTCGTGCACTACCTCAACAGCGTCGTCTCCGGGCTGCTCGCCGGGTCCTACCGGGAGTCCGTGGGGCGGGAACTCTTCGCCGCCGTCGCGCGGTTGACCGAACTCGGCGGCTACATGGCGGTCGACACCGGGCAGCCCGGTCTCGCGCAGCGCTACTACATCCAGGCGCTCCGCCTCGCGCAGGCCGCCGACGATCGCGCGTACGGCGGCTACGTACTCGCCGCGAGCATGAGCCACCTCGCCGCCGAACTGGGTACCCCCCGCGAGATCGCCCAGCTCGCGCGGGCCGCGCAGGAGGGCGCGCGGGGCCGGATCACCCCGCGCGCCGAGGCGATGTTCTGCGCCGCGGAGGCGCGCGGCCATGCGCTCATGGGGGACGGCCGGGCCTTCCAGTCGGTGGCCGCCCGCGCGCTGACCGCGATGGAACGCGCCGAGGCCGAGGGCGACGCGGGCGACGACCCGGACTGGATCGGCCACTTCGACCGGGCCTATCTGGCCGACGAACTCGCCCACTGCCACCGCGATCTGGGGCAGGCCGCCGCCGCCGAGGAGCAGGCCCGTCTGGCGCTCCAGGGCCATCCGCGCACCCGGGTGCGCCGCCGCGCCATCGGCATGGTGCTGCTGGCCGGGGCGCAGGTGCAGCAGCGCGAGGTCGAACAGGGCTGCCACACCGCCACCGAGGCCGCGGAGTTGCTCGGCGAACTGCGCTCGCACCGGGGCGTGGAGTACCTCGACGACTTCCGGCAGCGCGTCGAGCCGTACCGGGACGAGCCGGTGGTGCGGGAGTTCGGCGCGCGGCTGGAGTTGCGCGTCGCGGTGTGAGAACGCCGGGCCCCGGGACGGGTCCGCGGTGCCGCGCCTGGTGCGTGGTGCCGCGGACCCGTTCTGCGTAGGCGTCAACGGGCCGGAGAAATGCGACGAATGTGCGGATCCGCGGCACCGGTGCCCCGGGGGCGTGCGGTGCGTTCCCCGGGGGCGCCGGTCCGGTCGCTGTCTCAGGGCCGGGCGGCGGGGGTGACCAGGGGACGTGGTCGAACGTGTCGGCGAACCGGTAGCGTGAGCCGACGATTCCGTAGGTCTGCAGAGGTAGGAGTCCCGGTGACGCAGAGCGGACAGGGCCACGACCCGCAGAATGCTGCGGGCGGTCCCGCGCAAGAGGGTGTGGTGCTGCCCGCGGGCGGCGAGACATGGACGCCCGCCCAGCAGGTCGCACCCCCGGCCGGGCAGCCCTGGGGGCAGCCCTGGGGCCCCGACCAGCAGAGCCCGCAGGCGTACGGTCAGTCCCCCGAGCAGCCCCAGGGGCAGATATCCGGGCAGTATCCGGGTCCGTCCCAGGGCTTCGGTCAGGGCCAGGCCCCGACGCACGGTCAGGGTCTGCCCTCGACGACGCACGGTCAGGGCCTGCCCCCGCAGCAGCCTCCGCAGGCCCAGCAGCACCAGGGCTACGGGCCAGGCCAGCCGTCGCAGCAGCCCCAGCCGTACGCACAGCCCCAGCAGGCCCCGGCGTTCCCGCCCCCGCCGCAGGGGCAGCCGCCGATGCCGCCCACCGCGCCCCGGCACGGGGCCGGCCAGCTGCCGCCCGCCGTGTCGGACGCCGAGGAGACGGCGCTGATCCCGCCCTTCGGCATGCCCGGCGCGCTGCCGCCCGAGGGCGCCGTGGCGGCCCCGGGACGGCAGGGCCTGACCGGGCAGCTGGTGAAGGCCACCCCGCAGCCGGCCGCGCCGCTGCCGCCCGTCGCGGGCGACGCGGACTCCACCACCTTGCTGCCGCCGGTCGGCGCGCAGCCCACGCCCGGCGCCGCGCCGCTGCCGCCCGAGACGGCGGGCCGCCCCGAGACGCCCGGCGAGTCGACCCAGATGCTCCGCAGCATCAAGCCGCCCCGTAACCGCGCGGCCGCGCCGCCCGCCGCCCCCGGGGACTCCGAGGCGACCCAGCTGATCCCGCCGGTCGGCGCCGGGGCCTCCGCGCCGCAGTCCGGTGCGCCGTTCGGCGCGCAGCACGGTGGCGCGGAGCGGCCCACCCCGGCCGAGTTCGAGGGCCTGTTCCGCGCCGACTCCGGTGCCGCCGCCCCGCCCCCGGCCCCCGACGCCACCGCCCAGCTGCCGCGCTTCGACGACCAGGCCCCGCCGCCGTACGGGCCGGGGGGCGGTCGGCACGGCTTCCCGTCCGGTGGCCACGACGCGCAGCCGGGGTATGGCGACGAGCCGGGCGGCCGTCGGCGTCTGAGCCCGGTCGTGATCACCGGCATCGTCGTGGTGGCGCTCGCGGGCGCCGGGCTCGGTCTGGGCTGGGCGCTCAGCGGTGACGACGAGACGAAGAAGGGGGAGCCCAAGGTCAATGCGGCCGATGCGGCTCCCAAGGACACCGCGCCGCCGTCGCCGACCGTCGACCCGGCCGCGGAGCAGGCCAAGAAGCTGGACGCGCTGCTCGGCGACAGCAACAACAGCCGGTCCGCCGTGATCAACGCCGTCCGGAGCATCGGCAACTGCGACAACCTCCCGGGCGCGGCGAAGAACCTCAAGGACGCCGCCAACCAGCGCAACCAGCTGGTCAGCCGCCTCCAGGGGCTGCCCCTCGACAAGCTCCCGCAGCATGCCGAGCTGACCGCCGCCCTGACCACCGCGTGGAAGTCGTCGGCCGCCGCCGACAACCACTACGCGGCGTGGGCCGGTCAGGTCGCCGGGAAGCATGGCTGCCACAAGGGCCACGCCCGTAACACCGGCCACACCGCCCAGGGCACCGCGGCCAGCGGCGCGGCCACCAAGGCCAAGGAGCAGGCGGCCGGTCTCTGGAACCCGATCGCCCAGAAGTACGGCCTGCGGACGCACCAGGCGGGCGACCTCTGAGCCATCGGCCGGGCGCCATCGGGCCGGTGCGCGTTGAGCGACCGGCCGGGGCCGCCGGGCGCTTCCCGGCGCCCCGGTGAGCCCCGTCCGGCCACGGCCCCCGGGGGCGCCCGCATAGGCCCCGCGCCCGTTCCGTACGCCCCCGGCGCCCGCTCCCGCCGGCGCGCCCCCTACCTGTCCGTGCGCCGCCGCTCCAGCGTCCCGGTGACGTTCACGAAACCGTCGGACGCGGCGAGGACCTGGCCGTCCGCGACCGTCTGGTACATCACCATCCCGTTCACGATCCGCGGGAAGTCCTGCACGGCGAGCATGTCCTCCGCGCGCCACCGCAGCTTCGGCGTCAGCCCGCCGGTGTCCACCGGGTGCTTCCCCCGGTCCAGCACCTTCTGGAGCGCGTACGGGGTGATCTCGTCCACCCCGTACGCGTCGAGCTGTTCCACCATCGCGCGCAGCACCGTGTACGCGATCCACGTCGTCTGAACGCCCTGGTCGGCCGGGTCGACGCGGTTGTCGCCGAAGGCGTGCGCGTTGATGACCTTGCGCATCGGGTTCCACCGCGGATCCCCGGCGGCCGGGTACCAGCCGGTGAGCAGCGCGCCCTCCAGCGGCCCGGACCGGCCGCCGGTGCGGTTGACCAGCGCCTGCCCGACGCTGCCCAGCACCGAGGCGACATGCACCTTCGGGCTCTGCCGCTGCAACCGCCGGAAGGAGTCGAGGAAGGCGTCGGTGTGGTCGCCCAGCGATGCCGTCACGCAGGAGCCCGGCGCCTCGCCGCCGTACGCCGCCATCCCGTAGCGCGCGGGGTCGGCGCCGACGGCGTCCAGCGCGCGCCGCACCTCGGCCGAGTAGTCCGTACCGTCCTCGGGCGCCCGGATGTCGGTGACCGGCGACCGGCGGCCCTGCTGGAGACCGGAGTCGAGGAGGGAGGGCATCTGGTCGCCCTCGATGGTGTCGGGCCGCACCAGGGCGACGCGGTCGCAGTCGCGCGCCAGCTGGCGGCCGTTCCCGGCGAGCAGCGACGCCTGACCGCCGTTGACCGGGTACGACAGCGGGCTCTCGAACTCCTCGTCGGAGGCGCCGTAGCCGCCTATGTACGGGACGCCCTTGACCTCCAGCGGCGACATGAACGACCGGCCGAACTGGCTGTAGGAGCCGACGACCGCGACCGCGCCCTCGTCGACCGCGCGCTGCGCGCAGCGGGTCGCGCCCACCGAGTCGTTGTGGTCGTTGCAGGTCAGGACCTTGAGTTGGTGACCGGCGAGGCCGCCCGAGGCGTTGACCCAGCGGGCGTACGTCTGCGCCATCGCCGGCATACCGGGCATGTTGGTGGCGCTGGTGCCCTCCGGGGCCCAGGTCATCACCGTGATCGGCGCCTTCTGCGCGGACGCGGTGCCCGGCAGCGAGCCGCAGCCCGTGAGCAGCGACGCCATCGCCGCCGTACCTGTCTCTTATACCCATCTCCGAGCCCACGAGACGCTCATGAATC
>NZ_VKJP01000144.1 GCF_007280575.1 Streptomyces benahoarensis | reverse complement strand
GGCCTACGAGATTCATGAGCGTCTCGTGGGCTCGGAGATGTGTATAAGAGAAAGCCTCCGCCTTGCGCTGGTCCATGGTGAAGGTGAAGCGGCGGCGCTCCTGGGTGCGGAGGTAGACGATGTACGCGCTCAGAAGGAGGGCGGGGGCAGCGGGGGCCCAGAGGAAGGCGGTGCCGCCGACCGCGGCGACGACCGCGCCGACGGTGAAGGCGAGGAAGAGGACCGTGATGGTGCGCCGACGGCGGGCGAGGACCTTGGCCCGCTTGGCACGCTCCGTGAGCGAGGGGCGCGGCAGGTGGGCGGCGACCCGGGTGCGGGGGTCGGTCGCGGGTTCGCCGGGGGGCCGGACGTCGGCCTCGTCGGGCCGGTGGTCCGGTTCCTGCTCGTCGGCGACATCGTCGGTGAGGTCGTCCTGCTCCTTGTCGTAGCGGCGCTGCATGGCCGCACGGCCGGAGAGGAGCCGGATGGCCGTACTGAAGCGCTCCGTGGGACGCGCTTCGTTCAGCTCGTCCTGCCTACGGAGCCACATCGGCACCAAGTAGGCAGCCCAGGCCCCGACGATGACTGCGTAGATGAGGCCGCTGCTTCTCACGACTCACACGGTAGAGGGATTTGCGCGGGGCCATCCGCCAATTGGGCCGGTGTGTCGCACGATCTGGCTGATATCTCGAACTTTTTTTGTGATTGTTGAGATCAGCACTCTCCGCATGTGGCCATTCGGTGGATCAATTCGAACAGGTATTTCATTTGTGGGATGCGCTGGGCTTCTGCCGTCGCCAACGGTTCAGCATGCCTTCGGGCACCTCTTCCGCGGTCAGGGCGAATACCGCGTGGTCACGCCAGGCGCCGTCGATGTGCAGATAACGCGGGCGCAGTCCCTCCTCGCGGAATCCGAGTTTCTCCACCACCCGGCGGCTGGGCGCGTTCTCGGGGCGAATGCACACCTCGATGCGGTGCAGCCCCACACTGCGGAAGCAGTGGTCGACGGCGAGCGCGACGGCGGTCGGAATGACGCCGCGGCCGGCGACCTCGCGGTCGACCCAGTAGCCGATATGGCCCGAGCACATCGAGCCCCAGGTGATCCCGGCAATGGTGAGCTGGCCGACCAGACGGCCCTGGTACTCGACGACGAACGGCAGCATCCGGCCCGCGTACGCCTCGGCCCGCAGATGGCGGACCATCTGACGGTAGGTCGGGCGGTGCGGTACGGGGATGCCGGGCGGGGGCGGCGGGACCGTCGCCTCCCAGGGGCGCAGCCAGTCGCGGTTGCGGCGGTTGACCTCACGCCAGGCGCGCTGGTCGCGCAGTTTTATCGGCCGGAGGGTGACGTCGTTGTCCGTGAGGACGGCCGGCCAGGGCGCGTTCAGTGGGTGCTCCGCGGGGGTCTGGGGTGATCGCCGCCGCGGATCTGGTCGACGGCGTGCGGCAGGAGGTCGGCGAGGACGGCGAGGCCGTCGCGTACGCCGCCGGTCGAGCCGGGGAGGTTGACGATGAGGGTGGCGTCGGCGACCCCCGCCAGACCGCGGGAGAGCGCCGCGGTGGGGACGGACTCGCGGCCCGCGGCGCGCAGCGCCTCCGGGATGCCGGGGATGTCGCGGTCGAGGACGCGGCGGGTGGCCTCGGGGGTGCGGTCGGTGGGCGAGATGCCGGTGCCGCCGGTGGTGACGACGGCGTCGTACCCGGCGGCGACGGCCTCGCGGAGGGCCTGTTCGACGGGGTCGCCGTCCGGGACGACGCGCGGGCCGTCGACCGTGAAGCCCATGGCCGTCAGCCCCTCGACGAGCAGCGGGCCGCCCTTGTCGGGGTAGACACCGGCGGCCGCGCGCTGGGAGGCGGTGACGACGAGGGCGCGCGGGGCGGTCATCCGCGGCTCCAGTCGCCGGACTTGCCGCCGGTCTTCGTCTCGACCCGGACGTCGGAGATCACGGCCGCCTTGTCGACGGCCTTGACCATGTCGACGACGGTGAGCGCGGCGACGGACACCGCGGTGAGGGCCTCCATCTCGACGCCGGTGCGGTCGGTGGTGCGGACCGTGGCGGCGATCTCGACGGCGTCGTCGGCGACGGTGAGGTCGACGGTGACGCCCGAGACGGCGAGGGGGTGGCAGAGCGGGATCAGCTCCGGGGTGCGCTTGGCGCCCATGATCCCGGCGATGCGGGCGGTGGCCAGCGCATCGCCCTTGGGCAGGCCCTCACCCCGGAGCAACGCGACGACCTGCGGCGACACCAGGACGCGGCCGGTGGCGCGGGCGGTGCGGGCGGTGACGTCCTTGGCCGTGACGTCGACCATCCGGGCGGCGCCCGCCGCGTCGAGATGGGTGAGGTGTTGCTGGCCGCTGCTCATGGTTCTCCCGGTCCACACTGCCGCTTGTGCGACGACACCGTACCCCCGGGGCTCGGCGGCTACCCGAGCAGGAGGACCTCGACGCTGTCGCCCGCCGCCACCTCGGTGGTGTCCTCGGGGACGACGATCAGGGCGTTGGCCTGGGCGAGCGCGCCGATGAGGTGGGACCCGGCGCCGCCGACGGGGGTGACCGTACCGGCGTCCCGGTCGTAGGAGCCGCGCAGGAACTGGCGGCGGCCCGCCGGGGAGCCGGTGACCGCCTCGGTGCACTCGGCGGGAACGGTGGCGCGGTGCACGTCGGGCAGGCCCATCAGCGTACGGATGGTGGGGCGGACGAACAGTTCGAAGGAGACGTACGCGCTGACCGGGTTGCCGGGGAGGGCGAGCAGCGGGATGCGGTCGGGGCCGAGAAGGCCGAAGCCCTGGGGCTTGCCGGGCTGCATGGCGAGCCTGCGGAACTCGACGGTGCCCTCCTCGGCGGAGAGGTCCGTGAGTGTCTCCTTGACCACGTCGTACGCGCCGACGCTGACGCCGCCGCTGGTGACCAGCAGGTCGGCGCGGATGAACTGGTCCTCCAGGGTGGCGCGGAGGGTGTCGGGGTCGTCGGCGACGGCGCCGACGCGGTAGGCGATGGCTCCGGCGTCCCGGGCGGCGGCGGTGAGCTGGAAGCTGTTGGAGTCGTGGATCTGGCCGGGGCCCAACGTCTCGCCGGGCTGGACCAGTTCGCTGCCGGTCGACAGGACGACGACGCGGGGGCGGGGCCGGACCCGGACGGTGCCGCGGCCGATGGCGGCGAGCAGGGCGATCTGCGGCGGGCCGAGGACCGTACCGGCACGCAGCGCGCGCTCCCCGGCGGTGACGTCGCTGCCCGCGGCGCGGATGTGGGCGCGGGCGGCGGCCGGGCGGTGCACCCGGACCTCGCCGGAGGCGCCCGCGGGGGACGCGCCGCGGGCCGCCATGGAGTCGGCGGGGCCGCCGCCGCTGCCGCCATCGGTCCACTCGACGGGGACGACGGCCTCGGCGCCGGGCGGGACGGGCGCGCCGGTCATGATGCGGGCGGCCTCGCCGGGGCCGACGGCGGGCAGCTCGCCGCTGCCCGCCGCGACGTCCCCGATGACGGTGAGGGTGGCGGGGAATTCCTCGGTGGCGCCCTCGACGTCGGCGACGCGGACCGCGTAGCCGTCCATGGAGCTGTTGTCGAACGGCGGGAGCGCGGCCGGGACGGTGACGTCCTCGACCAGGACACACCCCTGGGCGTCGAGCAGGTGCAGCTCGATCGGGTCCAGGGGGCGGATCTTGGCGAGGACGTCGTCGAGATGATCGGCCACCGACCAGACACGGTGCGGACGGCGGGTCGGGTCGGTGGTACCGCTCAAGGCCCTACAACTCCTCGGTGACGAAACTGCGCAGCCAGGTCCGGAACTCCGGGCCCAGGTCCTCACGTTCGCATGCCAGTCTGACAATGGCACGGAGGTAATCGCCGCGGTCGCCGGTGTCATAGCGGCGGCCCTTGAAGACGACGCCGTGCACCGGGCCGCCCAGGGACGGGTCGGCGGCGAGCGTCTGGAGGGCGTCGGTGAGCTGGATCTCGCCGCCGCGGCCGGGGGCGGTCTCGCGCAGGACGTCGAAGACGGCCGGGTCGAGGACGTAGCGGCCGATGATGGCGAGGCGGGAGGGGGCCTGCTCCGGGTCCGGCTTCTCGACCAGGTCGGAGACGGCCACCACGTCGTCGTCGCCCGTGGGGGTGGCGGCGGCGCAGCCGTAGAGGTGGATCTGGGCGGGATCGACCTCCATGAGGGCGATGACGGAGCCGCCGTGCCGCTCCTGTATGTCGATCATGCGCTGGAGCAGCGGGTCGCGCGGGTCGATGAGGTCGTCGCCGAGGAGGACGGCGAAGGGCTGGTCGCCGACGTGCGGGGCGGCGCAGAGGATGGCGTGGCCGAGGCCCTTGGGGTCGCCCTGGCGGACGTAGTGCATGGTCGCCAGGTCGCTGGACTCCTGGACCTTGCCGAGGCGGGACTCGTCGCCCTTGCGGTGCAGAGCCTCTTCCAGCTCGTAGTTGCGGTCGAAGTGGTCCTCCAGGGGCCGCTTGTTGCGGCCGGTCACCATGAGGACGTCGGAGAGCCCGGCGGCGGCCGCCTCCTCCACCACGTACTGGATGGCGGGCTTGTCGACGACCGGCAGCATCTCCTTGGGCGTGGCCTTCGTGGCGGGGAGAAAGCGGGTGCCGAGACCGGCCGCCGGGATGACAGCCTTGCTGATCCGGGGGTGCGATGGAGTCATGTGCAGAACGATAACCGGCCCAAACGGAAGGATGATGAGTGTCCGGTGAATACTGCCTGAGAGCGGGAGCAAGGCCACACGGTGAGCATGAATCACAGTAGGAAACAGAGGTTGCGGCGGCGTCTCCTGGAGGTGAGGAGCGCGTTGCCGTCCGATGTCGCGGCGGCTTCCGGGGCCGAACTGGCCCGCCGGGCCCTGGAGCTGGCGGAGCTGGCGGGCGCCGGGACGGTAGCGGCGTACGTGTCGGTGGGGCGTGAGCCGTCCACCCGCGCGCTGCTGGAGCGGCTGCGCGGGGCGGGGACGCGGGTGCTGCTCCCGGTGCTGCTGCCCGACAACGATCTGGACTGGGCGGTGTACGAGGGCGCCGACCGCCTGGTGAAGGCGGGTCGCGGCCTGCTGGAGCCGGCCGGTCCGCGGCTGGGCCCCGAGGCGGTGACGGAGGCGGACACGGTGCTGCTGCCCGGCCTCGCGGTGGACCGGCGCGGGATGCGGCTGGGCCGCGGCGGCGGCTCGTACGACCGGGTGCTGGCCCGCCTGGAGCGGGCCGGTGCGCACCCGGCGACGGTGGTGCTGCTCCACGACGGCGAGGTGCTGGACGAGGTCCCGACGGAGGCGCACGACCGGCCGGTGGACGCGGCGGTGACGCCGTCGGAGGTGTGGCGGTTCGCGTCGTAGGAGTGAGCGGTGGGCGGCGGTTTCCAGCCGTCGCCCGTTGACCGAAAACGACCACCGGCGCGGGTCGGGCCCAACGGGAGCCGCCGCGGGCACGCCCCCGGACCCGGAGCCGCCGCAGCCGCGCGGCCCGGCCACCCATGAAACGGCCCCGGCCCCCGCCCGCACGATGCGGACAGGGGCCGGGGCGCCGGGCTCGGAACCCGTCACGGCGTGAGCGTCAACGTGTCCTTCGTGCCCTTCTTCACCGCGGCCTCGCCGAAGGACCAGGGGAGCAGTTCACCCTTGGCCCACTTGTCGGTCTGGTCGTAGTAGTGGGCGTCGTAGGCGTGGCCGGAGGCGCCGGTGAGGTTGATCCAGCGGGACTTGTCGAGGTCGGCGAGGTTGACGACCATCCGCATGGACGGGACCCAGGTGACGCCGTAGCCGCCGGAGGCGTTCCAGCCGGTGGCGTTGACCGCCGCTTCGCCGCCGCCGACGTTCCACGGGCCGCGGTTGAAGAGCCCCTGGAGGAAGCCGGGGCCCTCGGTGCCCAGCGTCTGGTTCTTCAGGAACATCTGGTGCAGACGGCCCCAGGTCCAGTTGTCGATGTTCTTGCCCAGCTTGGAGGTCAGCTCGTAGCGGGCGTCCTTCATGGCGTGCGCGAGGAGCTGGTCGCGGTTCTTGTCACCGGGGTGGCCGGGCAGGTCCTCGGTCTTCCACCAGGCGTTGGTGGGGTCGTCGAGGATCGCGCGGACCACCTCGTACCAGCGGTCGCCGCCGTCGGGCTGGGCCCTGTCGGGGGCGCGCTCACCGCATTCGCGGACGAACTTGGCGAGGTCGTCGACGGGGCCGCTGCCCCCGGCCGGGCGGACGGTCAGGCACTGGCCCTTGACCCGCAGCTCCTTGGGCATCTTGTTGCCGAAGGCCAGCTTGAGGAGGTTGCGCCAGACCCCGTTGAAGTAGGCGGCGGCCGCGGAGTCCGGCTCCTGGGTGAAGTCCCAGCCGTCGAGGAGCTGCTGCGCCTCGCGGACGTACGGGTCGGAGATGTTGACCTTGGTGAGGTACGGCGTCAGGATCCGGGCGATCTGGCTGCTGTTGTCCTGCTGGAAGCTCTGCATGTCGTCCGTGGAGACCTTGCCGCCGTCCTTGATCTTCGACTCGATGAGGTCGTTGATCCGCTGGCTGCGGGCGCCGTAGCCCCAGTCCTTGGTGAGGAGGTAGGGGTACTTCTTCTCGTCGACGACGGCCTGGTTGGCGGTGACGATGTAGCCGCGGGCGGGGTTGTACTCCCAGGGGAGCGCGGACTGCGGGATGACGCCGGTCCAGCGGTAGTCCGGGTCCCAGCCGGGGGCCGGGAGAGTGCCGTCGCCCTTGCCGCGGACGGGGATGCGGCCGGGTGCCTGGTAGCCGATGTTGCCCTTGGTGTCGGCGTAGATGAGGTTCTGCGAGGGGACCTCGAAGTCGGCGGCGGCCTTGCGGAAGCTCGTCCAGTCCTTGGCGCGGTTCAGCTCGAAGACGGCGTCCATGGAGGCGCCGGGGTCGAGTGCGGTCCAGCGCAGCGAGAGGGCGTAGCCGTCGCCGCGGTCGGGGGCGGCGTTGCCGACGGGGGCCCGTTTGCCGACGGTGGCCAGCTCACCGTCGCGGTCGGAGACTATGGGCCCGTTGTTGGTGGCGCGGACGGTGATCTCGCGGCTCGGTCCGCCGGCGACCTTGATGGTCTCCTTGCGGGTGGTGAACGGGCGGCGACGGCCGTCGTAGAGGTAGCCGTCGGTGGTGACCTTCTCCAGGTAGAGGTCGGTGACGTCGGCGCCGAGGTTGGTCATGCCCCAGGAGACGTCCTGGTTGTGGCCGATGATCACGCCGGGCATACCGGAGAAGGTGTAGCCCGCGACGTCGTAGGTGCACTTCGGCCCGGTGGTGCGGCAGTGCAGGCCCATCTGGTACCAGAGCGACGGCATCTGCGGGGCGAGGTGCGGGTCGTTGGCGAGCAGCGGCTTGCCGGTGGTGGTGTGGGCGCCGGAGACGACCCAGGAGTTGGAGCCGATGCCGTTGCCGTTCGGGCCGAGCAGCGCCGGGATCTTGTCCAGCGACGTGGAGAGCGCGGAGAGCCCGGACTGGAGGCCGTGGGCGGCGCCGGCGGGGGTGCCGTTCGGGGCGTTGCCGGTGCCGCTGCCCTTGGGGTCGAACTCCTTGGTGACGGGGTTGACCGCGCCGCCCGAGACGATCGGCTTGCTGCGCTGGTACGGGTAGGCCGGGTACAGCTCGGCGATCTGCTGCGCGGTGAAGCGGCTCGTCATCAGGGAGCGGTCGATCTCGTCCTGCATGTTGCCGCGCAGGTCCCAGGCCATGGCCTTGAGCCAGGCGACCGAGTCGACGGGCGTCCACTTCTCGGGCTTGTAGTCGTTCTGGAAGTCCAGCGCCGCGTACTCCAGGGAGAGCGCCGCGCCCTCGTGGTCCTTGAGGTAGGCGTTGACGCCCGCGGAGTACGCCTGGAGGTACTTCTTGGTGGCCGGCGACAGCTTGGTGTCGTACTCCTGCTGTGCGACGCGGTGCCACCCGAGGGTGCGCAGGAACGCGTCGGTGTCGACCTGGTCCTTGCCGAACATCTCGGAGAGGCGGCCGGCCGTCATGTGGCGGCGGACGTCCATCTCCCAGAAGCGGTCCTGCGCCTGGACGTAGCCCTGGGCGCGGAAGAGGTCCTCATCGGTGTCGGCGTAGATCTGGGGTATGCCGTGCGCGTCACGGCGGACGTCGACGGGATCGGTCAGGCCCGCGAGCTTGAGCGACCCGGTGGTCTGCGGGAGCGACGCCCGCACGGTGTTCACCCCCCAGAAGGAGCCGAAGGCGATGCCCGCCACGAGCAGCAGCACGACCGCGACGGCGACGAGGCGGCCGCGCCGCCCCTTCTTCTTTTTGGGGGCTGGGCCGGTCTTGTTGGCGGGCATCTCTGTCCTTCGAGGGGCAGGGTGGGAGTGCTGGAGCAACCATAGGCGCACGGGTCGGGCGGCCCCTACGCGGAGTCATGGCCAGCGCATCCGAGGTTCAAGTAATGGTAAATTGTTAGTCTCAGTAACTAGATACGGTAAGGATTACGCCACGGAAAGGCCCCGGACCCGGCTCCGGACCGCGCGCGGAAGGACCAGCTCCTGACTGTCGACCATCTCAACCAACTCCTGCTGCTCTGCTCGCTCGTACTGCTCGTCGCGGTGGCCGCGGTACGGCTCTCCTCGCGCAGCGGGCTGCCCAGCCTGCTCATCTACCTCGGGATAGGCATCGCCCTGGGACAGGACGGCCTGGGCGGCGTGGGCTTCAGCAACGCCGAACTGACCCAACTGCTCGGCTACGCCGCCCTCGTCGTGATCCTGGCCGAGGGCGGCCTCGGGACGAAGTGGAAAGAGATCCGGCCCGCCCTGCCCCGGGCGGCGCTGCTCTCCACGCTCGGCGTCGCGGTGAGCGTGGGGGTCACCGCGGCGGGGGCGCACTATCTCGCCGGGCTGGAATGGCGTCAGGCACTGCTGGTCGGCGCGGTGGTGTCGTCGACGGACGCCGCCGCGGTCTTCTCCGTGCTGCGCTCGGTGCCGCTGCCGTCCCGTCTGACGGGCGTACTGGAGGCCGAGTCCGGCTTCAACGACGCCCCCGTGGTCATCCTCGTCGTCGCCTTCTCGACCGCCGGGCCGGTCGAGCACTGGTACGTCCTGATCGGCGAGATCGCCCTGGAGCTGGCGATCGGCGCGGCCGTCGGCCTGGCCGTCGGCTGGATCGGCGCGTACGGCATGCGGCATGTGGCGCTGCCCGCCTCGGGTCTGTACCCGATCGCCGTCATGGCCATCGCGGTCTCGGCGTACGCGGCGGGCGCGCTGGCGCACGGCTCGGGCTTCCTCGCGGTCTACCTGGCCGCGGTGATCCTCGGCAACGCCAAGCTGCCGCACTCCGCGGCGACCCGCGGCTTCGCCGAAGGGCTGGGCTGGATAGGCCAGATCGGCATGTTCGTCCTGCTCGGTCTGCTGGTGACGCCGCACAACCTCCTCGACGACATCGTGCCCGCGCTGCTGATCGGCCTGATCCTGACGGTCGTGGCCCGGCCGCTGTCGGTCTTCCTCGGGCTGTTGCCGTTCCGGGTGCCGTGGCGGGAGGAGGCGCTGCTGTCCTGGGCCGGGCTGCGCGGCGCGGTGCCCATCGTCCTCGCCACCATCCCGATGGTGGGCCAGGTGCCGGGCAGCGAACACGTCTTCAACATCGTCTTCGTCCTCGTCGTGGTCTACACCCTCGTCCAGGGCCCGACGCTGCCGTGGCTGGCGCGGCGACTGCGGCTGGGCGAGGGCGAGGAGGCGGCCGACCTCGGCATCGAGTCGGCCCCGCTGGAGCGGCTGCGCGGCCATCTGCTGTCCACCTCGATCGGCGCCACCTCCCGGATGCACGGCGTCGAGGTCGGGGAGCTGCGGATGCCGTCCGGCGCCGCGGTCACGCTCGTCGTCCGCGACGGCGAGAGCTTCGTACCGGCGCCGACGACGGTGCTGCGGCGCGGCGACGAATTGCTGGTCGTCGCCACGGACCAGGTCCGCGACGCGGCGGAGAAGCGGCTCCAGGCCGTCTCCCTGGGCGGCAAGCTGGCCGGCTGGCTGGGCACCGTGGCGGAGGCGCCGGTGGAGGCGGTACGCCGCCACGGACGACGGAAGGCGCCCGCCACCGCCGGGCACGGTACGGGCGACAGGCGCCCGCACCGCGACCGCGACCGCGACCGCGACTGACGGATCGGTGGGCCGCCCCGGTGTGTGGCCCCGGTGTGCTGCGGCGCACCACCGAGCCGAAGGGGAACCCGTGAAGCCCTGGTCGACCCCAGGGCTTCACGCATACCGGCCTGTACAATCCCCTCAGCACATCGACGACCCACTCTGCCTGACGCAGAGCTGGCGCGACCGCTCGGCGGCCGCGGCCCGATGCGGGCCACGCGGTATCACTCGGTCCTGCGCGAGAGGACAGCTCTCGGCGCACCACCCGTGACCACTCGCGGCCGTGCGCTACCAGGCAGCGGAAAGGCCCGGCCGTGGCATCCGCGGTCAAGGACTCCCGTCCCGGATACGGACAACTGCTGCGCACCCCCGGTGCGTGGACCTTCCTGCTGCCCGGCTTCCTGGCCCGGCAGCCCTTCGCCATGCTCACGATCTCGATCGTGCTGCTGGTCGAGCACACCACCGGGTCGTACGGCACCGCCGGTACGGTCTCTGCGACGACCGGCGTCGCGATGGCGCTGTTCGCCCCGCAGGGCGGCAAGCTCGCCGACCGGTTCGGGCAGCGCGCGGTGCTGGTGCCCGGCGTGCTGGTGCACGTCGCGGGCATCGCCGCCCTGATCACGCTGGCCCTGTCGCACGCGCCCCTGTGGGCGCTGCTCGCCGTCGCGGTGCCCACGGGCGCCTCGACACCGCAGGTCGGCCCGATGGTGCGGGCCCGCTGGGCGGCCCGGCTGGGCGGCAGTCCGCTGCTGCCGACGGCGGCGGCGTTCGAATCGGTCACCGACGAGTTCACCTTCGTCGTCGGTCCGGTGCTGGCCACGGCGCTGTGCACCGGCGTCCACCCGGCGGCCGGGCTGATCGCCGAGGCGGTGCTGACGCTGGCAGGCGGGCTGCTCTTCGCGGCGCAGCGGAGCAGCCAGCCGCCGGTCACTGGGGGCCACCAGGCGGGCGCGCCGCGCGTCTCGGCGCTGTCGGTGTCCGGGGTGCGGGTGCTGACCGTGGCATTCCTCGGCATCGGCGTCGTCTTCGGCGGCATGCAGGTCACGCTGACCGCGTTCACCCAGGACATCGGCCGCCCCGGCATCAACGGCGTCCTCTACGGCATCTTCGCGGCGGGCAACATGCTGGCCGGGGTCGCGTGCGGCGCCCTCGCCTGGAAGACCGGCCCGCGCCGCCGCCTGCTCGTCGCGTACGGCCTGCTGGCGCTGGCGACCGTCCCGCTGTGGGCGGTGACGGCGGTGCCGCTGCTGGCGGCGAACGGGCTGGTCGTCGGGTTGTGCATCGCCCCGGCGCTGATCACCGGCTACACGCTGGTGGAGTCGCTGGTCCCGGCGGGCGCCCGTACGGAGGCGTTCACCTGGCTGACCGGCGCGGTGGCGCTGGGCCAGGCCGCGGCGGCGACATCGGCGGGCCGACTGGCCGACGCCTACGCGCCGAGCAGCGGCTTCCTGGTGCCGCTGGCCGGTACCGCGCTGGCGCTGGCGGTGCTGCTGGCGCTGCGCTCGCGACTGCTGCCCCGGGGGACGAGCCAGGTGGTGACGCCGTCCGGGGCGTCCTCGGGCGGCGCTGACGGGGACGCGGCGGAGCGTGGAGTCGGTCACCGTACGGCGGCCACAGTGGACTGACGGGCCGGAATACTGCACTATGGATCGTCGTTAGCACTCATCGAGTGAGAGTGCCAGGAGGAAGACAAGTGCCGACCTACCAGTACCAGTGCACCGAGTGCGGCCAGGGCCACGAGGCGGTGCAGAAGTTCACCGACGACGCGCTCACCGAGTGCCCCAGCTGCCAGGGACGCCTCAAGAAGGTGTTCTCCGCGGTCGGCATCGTCTTCAAGGGCTCCGGCTTCTACCGCAACGACAGCCGCGGCGCGTCGTCCAGCAGCAGCCCGGCGAAGTCCTCCTCCTCGACGAGCACGTCCGACACCTCGTCGTCCGGCTCCGGCTCGGACACGAAGTCGTCGTCCGGCACCTCGTCGTCCAGCTCGTCCTCGTCCTCGTCGGCGAGCAGCACCTCGGGCTCGGCGAGCAGCAGCTCCGCCGCCTGATCACCGCTTTCCCGGACCCCCGCCGTCGCATCGACGGCGGGGGTCCGGTGTATGCGGGCACCCCGTAGGCTGGCCGGCATGGCTGACGCGGAGATTGGCGTCATCGGCGGATCGGGTTTCTACTCCTTCCTCGACGACGTGACCGAGATCACGGTGGACACCCCCTACGGGAGTCCCAGCGACTCCCTGTTCCTCGGCGAGGTGGCCGGGCGCCAGGTCGCCTTCCTCCCCCGGCACGGCCGCGGTCACCACCTTCCGCCGCACCGCATCAACTACCGCGCCAACCTGTGGGCGCTGCGCTCCGTCGGCGTCCGGCAGGTCCTCGGCCCGTGCGCGGTGGGCGGCCTGCGGCCCGAGTACGGGCCCGGCACGCTGCTCGTTCCGGACCAGGTCGTGGACCGCACCAAGACCCGCGCCCAGACGTACTTCGACGGCGTCCCGCTCCCCGACGGCAGCATCCCGCGCGTCTTCCACCTGCCGTTCGCCGACCCGTACTGCCCCGCCGCCCGGACCGCCGCGCTGGCGGCGGCACGCGGCCGGAACTGGGACGCGGTGGACGGCGGCACGCTCGTGGTGATCGAGGGGCCGCGCTTCTCCAGCCGCGCCGAGTCCCGGTGGCACGCGGGGCAGGGCTGGTCGGTGGTCGGCATGACGGGCCACCCCGAGGCGGCGCTCGCCCGCGAACTGGGCCTGTGCTACGCCTCGTTGACGCTGGTCACGGACCTGGACGCGGGCGCCGAGACGGGCGACGGCGTCTCCCACCACGACGTCCTGGAGGTCTTCGGGAAGAACGTCGGCCGCCTGCGCGAGGTCCTCTTCGACGCGGTCGGCGCCCTCCCCGCCACGGGTGAGCGGACCTGTGGCTGTGCACAGGTGCATGACGGGTGGGAGTTGGGGATCGAGTTGCCGTAGGAGGGCGGACGAGGCCCGCGGCGGGGCTTGCGGGCTGGGTCCGGGGCCGGGCTGCGGGCCGGGGCCGGGGCTCCCTTCGAGGTGGGTCCCCCCTGCGGGTGGCGGGGTTGTCCACATCCGCCGGGGCCGTCCACAGGCCCGCACGCGCGGCAGGAAGAGCGGGCACGGTGGGTGCCGTCGGTCCCGTTCCCTCACCGCAGGTGGTGCTCACCATGCCTCACTCCCCGCTCCTCCCGTCCGCTCCGCACGCCGCCCGCGCGGCCGTGCAACCGGCGCCGCTGCCCGCGCCCGCCCCGTGTGAAGTGCCCCACTTCCCGCCGCTGCGGCTCGGTGGCGTACGGCGTCCGTGGCGCCGGGCCCTGGGTTGGCGGCTGACCGCGACCGGGCTCGCGATCACGGCCGCGACGTGGGCATTCGGGGAATTATCGGACACGGTCCGAGCTCCGTCGGGTGCCGGATGTGCCGCGTCGGCGGCGCCGGAAGGGCGGTAGTCCATGACGCAAGATCGAGTGGCGTCCGCTTCCCGGCCACGCGAAACTTTTCCGGGCGGCGGGGTTGCTGCCCCATGCCGCCCGGAGCGCGCCCGTTATTTCCCCGGCGCCCCGGATGCGATCCGTACTGACGCTCCGGCCGCTCACTGGTTCGTGTGGGGCGGCTGGACACCGTTGCCCCGCCCTGACGTAAGTTGCGGTGCTGTTTGTTGGTGCACCATCCGTAAAGCACGTGGAGAGAGGCCTACCGGTGAGCGAGAGCAAGAGCGTCCTGCAGGGATTCAAGGACTTCCTGATGCGGGGCAACGTCATCGAACTCGCGGTGGCGGTGGTCGTCGGTGCGGCCTTCACCAACATCGTGAACGCGGTGGTGAAGGGCGTGATCAACCCGATCGTCGGCGCCTTCGGCTCGCAGAACCTCGACAACTACAAGACCTGCCTCACCACGTGCGTCGTCGACAAGAAGACGGGCGAGTTCACCGACGGCATCTACATCCTGTGGGGCTCGGTCCTCAGCGCGGTGCTGACGTTCCTGATCACCGCCGGGGTCGTCTACTTCCTCATGATCCTTCCGATGAACAAGTGGAAGGAGCGGGTGGACGCCCGCAAGCCGGTGGACGACGCCCCGGCGGAGCCGACCGAGGTCGAGCTGCTGGCGGAGATCCGCGACGCCCTGATCGCGCAGCGCAACGGCTCCTCGTCGGCCTCGGACGTCGTCGGAACGGTCATCACGCAGAAGTCACAGTCGTAGCGGAATCCCGCGGACGCCCCGGACCGCTCCACTGCCTCGCTCAGAGGTGGTGGGGCGGTTTTTCGTCGAGGAAGCGCCGGAGGTCGGCGGCGCTGTCGGCCGCGTCGCCGGTGGGGCGCTCGCCCCAGCCGCGGTCCGAGTCGTCGTCGGAGCGGCGGGACAGCGGATCGTCGAAGAGCAACGCGGCGCGGCGGCGGGCGGCGGCCCGCTCCTCTTCGGCGTCACCGGCCGACTGCTCCTCGTCGGAGCCCTGGGGCGCCTGGCCCTCGGCCCGCTCGTCCTGTGCCGGTCGGTCCTCGGGGTGGTCCGTCGAGGGCCGGGGCGCGGCGTCGGGCGTACCGGCCGCCGATGCGGAGTCCGGCGACGCGGGTGCGGGCCTGTCTCTTATAAACATCTCCGAGCCCACGAGACGCTCATGAATCTCGTATGCCGTC